>JAJPHS010000052.1 GCA_021325175.1 Terriglobia bacterium | reverse complement strand
GCACGAATCGGAGCCGTTCATGTATACCTTCAGCGGCCAGGCGCCGCAAAACCCGACGCTCGATCCGATTCTTTACGGCGAGCTGCCATGGTTCTCGAACTTCGAAATGGAGCAGATGACGAAATACGGAATGCCCGGAGTGTGGACGCACGCCTTTGTCGATATGTGGTCGCCCGGGTATTTAGGTTTCATGTCGTCCAATCACAACGGCATGCTGCGGATGTATGAGACCTTCGGCAACGGCGGCGCCAACACCATGCATCGCCACATCGATGGCCCCGACAACGGCGGACGCGGAGGCCGGGGCGGCGGAATGACCACGCGCGAATGGTATCGCCCGCTTCCGCCTTATAAAGAAACCGACTGGAGCCAGCGCGACAACACCAATTACGAAGAAACCGGAGTGCTGACCGCACTCGAGCTAACATCGGCATTTCCCGAAATTATTCTGGAAAACTTCTATAAAAAGAGCAGAAATTCGATTGAAGACGGCAAGAAGGGACCGGTGCATGGTTATGTGGTTCCGGCCGGTCAGCCGGATATGACGCGCGTTGCGACCATAGTCAATATTCTGCGCCTGCAAGGCATCGAAGTCGGCCGCTCGACCGGTGAAGTAAAAATTAAAGAAGGGACTTTCCCCGCCGGATCGTTCCTGATCAAGCGCGACCAACCCTACGGGCGGCTGGCAAAAATTCTTCTCGAAAAGCAAAATTTCCCCGATCCGAGCTTGACCACTTACGACGACACGGCCTGGACGATGGGGCTGATGTCGCAAGCCAATGTGATCGAGAGCCAGGACGCGGCGATTCTGAATATTCCCGCTCCGCTGATCGACAAATTCGAGCCGCGCGGCGCCGTCAGCGGCTCAGGCGCTTACTACGCGGTGCTCGATCACGGATCGAACAATTTAATCACCCTGCGTTATCGCCTCAAGGATGTCGCGGTGCGCGCCAATGAGCAGGCGTTCAACAACGGAGACCAGGAGATCCCGGCGGGATCGTTCATTCTTCCCGCAAGCGCGATGGATCGGGCGCGGGGCGCGATCGAATCGCTTGGATTGACCGCCGTCGCGCTGAATGCCGCGCCGGCGGTGGCTATGCACCCGGTAGATCCGCCGCGCCTGGCGGTTTATTCCACCTGGGGCAGCACGCAGGACGTGGGCTGGGTGCGCTACGCCTTCGATCATTACGGAATCCCCTACGATCTGATCTTCAAGGAACGGGTCCGCCAGGGCAATCTGCGCGGCTCCTACGATGTCATCGTGGTGCCGAATCAGGGCCGCGGCGCCAAGGGCCTGGTCTACGACGTCGAAGCGCCGAAGAATCGTCCGCCGCTTGCCTACACGAAATCGGATCAGTTCAAAAATCTCGGGATGTACGGATCGTCCGAGGATATCAGCGGCGGGATGGGCCTGGAAGGCGTCGTCGAGTTTCGCAAGTTCGTCGACGCCGGTGGAATCATGGTGACGCTCGGCACGGCGAGCGCGTTTCCGGCCGAGTTCGGCATCACGCGCGACGTGGAAGCGTCGCGAACCTCGCCGCAGTTCTACGCTCCCGGCCCGATTGTCCAGGCGGAAATTCTACATTCGTCGAATCCGATTTTCTACGGCTATTCCGATAAAACGATTCCGGTCCGCTGGGCGAACGGTCCCTTGTTGCAGGTTCCGCAGAAGGATCGCGAGCAGGAGGTTCTGATGCGCTTCCCTGGCGGCGAGGCGAGCGTGCTGAGCGGATTGATGCGTGGCGCCAACGAAATCCGGAATCGTCCGGCGGTGTTGGATGTGCCGGTGGGGCAGGGCGCCGTGGTGATGTTCGCAACGAATCCCTGTTACCGCTGGCAGAATTTCGGCGAATTCGGGATGCTTTTTAACGCTGTAATGCACTATAACGCGCTAAAAACGCATTAAACGACACATTCAGCGCATTCGATCGCCGAAAGCGAACGATCTCGCCACTTTCTTGCACACCTTCGCCGCCATCCCGAGCGGCGGCCAAACCGTCTCGCGCACCATCGCGATCTTGCGGATGCGATCCTCGATGTTCCAGATACACTTTGTCCCGCGCGGAAAAAAGACGGCGTCGCCAGGCCCGAACCGCCGTTCCTGGCCGCGCTCATCGGTGATCTCGGCCGATCCTGCAACCACTACAAGCATTTCGTCTCGCGTGTAATGCCAGCGAAAACGGCCGGCGCTGCATTCCCACACCACCAGGATCGATAACCAATCGCGGCTTCGCGCCAGAATCTGGGAGGCGGCGCGCGGCGCTCCGCTCAGGATCCATTCGCGGCGGATGGGATCGGGGTTCAGTTCCACGGAAGCCGGATCGGCGATTAAAACGGTATCGGGAGCGATGCTATGCCACAATTTCGAAGCGCCTGGGGCAGCCTCATCGCCCGCACACCGACCGTCTTTAGAGGTCACTGATTGTCTCCGGAAAAGGAAAGTTGGGGGCAATTTTGACCAATGTTCACAAGCATTGGCGCGAATTCCGCGACAGGCATGTTCGTTTGCTTAGACCCCATGCCCAAAGATGCGTTACAGATGCCGCTTAACGTAATGCTCGGTAAATGATCCCCCGCGGAGCGCCCCGGAACGGATAAGCCGTTCCTGCAAAGCAGCTTGGGAATCTTTTTCGGCATCGCGGCCGGCCCAAATTTTGTGACGGCGACATTTCCGAGGCGCCGTAAACCACTTGCGCCGATTTCAGCCCGGCGAACCGCCATCTGAGATCTTAGAATTATCTTTATGGAACTGCGAAGCGTTTCGTCGCGTCTTCCACTGCTCTTTTTTTTCGTTTTGAGTAGTCTCATCCACGGGGACACCGCCGCATTCGACTTGACGGGGCCGCCGATCGATGTCAGAGTCAAGCGCGGCGGCAAGACCCTGCCGATCTCCGAAGTACCCAATCTTCAACCGGGGGACCGGCTGTGGATTCATCCCGCGCTGCCCAAAAATCAATCCGTCCGCTATTTGCTGATTGCCGCTTTCCTGCGCGGGGCCACCAATCCTCCGCCGGAGGACTGGTTCATTCGCGCCGAGACCTGGAATAGCAAGGTGCGCGACGAGGGTATTTTCGTCGTCGTCCCGCCCGGCGCCGAGCAGGCAGTGATTTTTCTGGCTCCGGAAACCACCGGGGATTTCAGCACTTTGCGTTCCGCCGTCCGCGGCAGACCGGGCTCGTTCGTTCGCGCCATCCAGGATCTGGAACAGGCGAGCCTCGACCGTTCGCGACTGGACGCCTATCTTTCGGCGATGTATCAGACGGCGGAAGCCGATCCGGCGGCGGTGCACGAGAAATCCATGCTGCTGGCGCGCAGCCTGAATATCCGGCTGGACGAAGACTGTTTCAAGAAACCGGTGGATCAGCAGGCGGGATGCCTGACGCAGCGGAGCGAAAATCTGGTGCTGAACGATGGGCACAGCCAGTCCATGGTCGGCGTTCTCACGCAAGGTCCGGCATCGGACCTGATCGGCCAGATCGCCACCACGCCGAAGATGGGTAGCGGATATTACAGTCCTTACGTGGGCGCGATCATCGACATGGGCAGAATTCTGGACAGCCTGCACACCGCGCAGTATCAATATATTCCCGCGCTGGCGCTGCCCAAGCAGGACCAGCTTCAACTGAAGCTGAACAGTCCGCCGTCGTTTCACAATCCCAAATCGGTGATCGTGATCGCGCTGCCGGCGGTCAATGGCGAGAAACCGCCGCCGCTGCACGCCGCCGATCCGCAACAGGTTTATTGCTTGCAAAGCAAGCCGCTGGTGCTGCAAGCCGCCGGCGCGCCGCTCGCGTTTTCCACCGCATTGTTGCACGATATGACGCTCCACATCGAACGAAAGGGAGCAGCGGCCATCGATCTGCCGGCACGCGCCGATGCGCTTCGCGGCGGCTACGTGATCGATACCAAGCCGCTGGCGGAGGCTTCGATCGATCAGAACCCGATGGAAGGAGTTCTGCGGGGCTATTGGGGTTTTGACTCGTTTACCGGACCCTCGTTCAAGCTTCAATCCGCCCATTCGGTGAAGTGGGGCATCCCGGCGGCGGAAACTGCGTCGCTGGTGGCGGGCCGGGAACACACGTTCCATCTTCACGGCGACGCGGCGGCGTGCGTAGATCAGGTCAGCATTAAATCGAGCGATGGCAATACTTCCAAGGCCACCTGGAAGATGACGAAAGCAGATGAGCTGGAAGTGAAGATCGCCGCCGGCAGTGCCGCGCCCGGAAAGCTCCAGATGCTGGTGCGGCAAACCGGCGTTCCCCATCCCGATGAACTGGAAGCCATCTTTTACGCGGAAACGGGACATCTTGACCGGTTCGAAATTATTCCCGGCGAAGCGGCGGCAAAGCTTCACGGCTCGCATCTGGAAGAGGTCGCGAGCGTCGAGGTGAACGGCGTTCGATTCACTCCCGCGGCGCCGCCGCGAGACGGCGAGATGCCGCTTACCGCCGAGCGCGCCAATGCGACCGGATCCTTCAAGCCGGAGAGCAAGGCGAGCGGTCACGCCATCCTGAAGGACGGCCGAAAGCTCGAAGTGCCGGCGATCATCGAAGCTCCCCCGCCGAGCGTGGTTCTGCTCGGCAAGCGCGTGGATCTCGGCTCGGAATCGGCGGCTTCGGCGATTCACCTGACGAATCCGGACGAGCTTCCGCTTGACGGCCATCTCTCGTTTTCCTTGAAAAGCCGTTCGCCGAATATATTTCCACGCGAAGAAAAGATCGAAATTGCCGCCGCCGACGATTCGGTTCACGCGACCCTCACCATCGCCAACGGCGGCCTTACGCTCCAGGACGCCAGCACCGTGCTGGCCGAGTTCTCCCCCGCCAAGGCGTTCGGCGGATCGGCTTTCGGCCCGCTTCGCTTTCGACCCGTGGATGAGCGCGGCGTTGCGGGAGACTGGCAGCCGCTGGCGACCCTGGTGCGCGTGCCGTTCCTCAAAGAACTGCGCTGTCCTGAAGATCCGGCGCAGCCCTGCGTCTTGAACGGGACCAATCTGTTCTTAATCGACTCCGTCGCGGCCGACCCGCAGTTCACCGTCGCGGTTTCCGTACCGGAGGGATTCGTCGATTCGGTTTTGAGCGTGCCGCATCCGGCCGGACCGACGCTCTACCTGAAGCTGCGCGACGATCCCAAGGACATCAACACGGCGACGGTCGCGCCCGCGCAGGACAAGCTCGCGGGCCAACGGGAGTGATAATCCATAGTGGATGCAGGAAATTTGCGCGCGCAAGCGGATTGACATTGCGGGCCTGGTGCAGGGCGTCGGTTTCCGGCCGTTTGTCTATCGCATCGCGCGCCAGTTCGAAATCCGCGGATACGTGCTCAATTCTTCCGAAGGCGTGGTGATTGAAGCCGAGGCGAGCGAGACCCGCCTTGAAAATTTCATCGCCGCGCTCAAAACGGAGCTGCCGCCGCTGGCCCGGATCGATCGCCTGAACGTCCGCGCGCTGGAGCCGCTGGGCGAGGCGAAATTCACCATCCGCCAGAGCGCCGCGATTCCGGGCCGTTTCGCGCTGGTTCCCTCCGATACGGGGACGTGCGAGGAATGCGCCGCGGATTTCACCGACCCGGCCAATCGCCGGTATCAGTATCCGTTCACCAACTGCACCAACTGCGGACCGCGCTATTCGATCATTCGCGAGGCGCCCTATGACCGCCCAAAAACCACCATGGACGAATTCGCGATGTGCGATGCGTGCCTTCGCGAATACGAAGATCCCGCGGACCGCCGCTTCCACGCCGAGCCGAACGCGTGTCCGGAATGCGGCCCCGGCCTGGCGCTGATGAGCGGCGCTGAAATCGCCCGCGGGGCGGCGTTGCGATTCACGCGCGATCCGCAAATGCTCAAGCGTGCGCGCGAGCTGCTGGCCCAGGCGAAAATTCTGGCGATCAAAGGGCTCGGCGGATTTCATCTGGCCTGCGATGCCGCGAGTGATCGCGCTGTCGCGCTGCTGCGCGAAAGGAAACGGCGCAGCGGCAAGGCGTTCGCGATTATGGCGCGCGATACGGACGCTGCCGCGCGTTTATGCGCGATCTCGCGGGCCGAGCGCGAGCTGCTCACCAGTCCCCGGCGCCCGATCCTGCTGCTGCCGCGCCTTCCCAACGCGGCGATTTCAGCCGAGGTTGCGCCGGGAAACGCGCGGCTCGGCGTGATGCTGCCCTATACGCCGCTGCACCACCTGCTATTTGAAGATGCGCCGTTCGACGCGCTGGTGATGACCAGCGGGAATCACAGCGAGGAGCCGATCGTGAGCCGCAATGAGGACGCGCCGCGCCTGCGCTCGCTCGCCGATTATTTTTTGCTGCACAACCGGAAAATCCAAACCCGAGTCGATGATTCGGTGGTTGCCTGCTTTGAAGGCGGCGAATATCCGGTGCGGAGGTCGCGCGGATTCGCTCCGGACCCGATCGATCTGGGCATGCCCCTGCGCGAAATTCTCGCCTGCGGCGGCGAATTGAAAAACACGCTGTGCCTGACGGCGGATCATTACGCCATTCTCAGCCAGCATATCGGCGATCTGGAAAATCTGGAAACGATGGAATTTTTTCGCGAGACGCTGGAGCATTTGAAGCGATTTTTTCGCGTCCGCCCGGCCGTGATCGCGCATGACCTGCATCCCAATTATCTGAGCACGCGCTTCGCGCAGGAGCAGGCCGGCGCGCGGCTCATCGGCGTGCAGCATCATCACGCGCACATCGCAAGCTGCATGGCGGATCGCGGAATCGGCGGCCGGGTGATCGGAGTCGCGTTCGACGGCACCGGCTACGGAACCGACGGCAAGATCTGGGGCGGCGAGTTTCTGATCTGCGATTTCGCCGGATTCGAGCGCCGCGGCCATCTGGCGTACGTTCCGCTGGCCGGCGGCGATCGTGCGGTGCGCCAACCCTGGCGCGGCGCGCTGGCATATCTTGACGGCGCGCGCCCGGCAATTCCGCTCTTCGACCAGGTTCCGGCAAAACAAGTCGCCTTCGTCGAGCAAATGATCGCGCGCCGGATTCAGACCGTCGAGACGTCGTCGTGCGGGCGTTTGTTCGACGCCGTTTCCTCGATGCTCGGCATCCGGCAGGAAATCACCTATGAAAGCCAGGCTGCGGTGGAGCTTGAAGCGGCGGCCACCGAAGGCGATGAAGTTTATCCCTTCGAGATCGTAACGCCGCCGCCGCAGGCTTGGGGCGAGGCGCGGTTTCAAATCGATATGCGCCCGGCGATTCGCGCCATCGCGGCGGATTTTACGCGCGGCGCCGCGGTGGGCCGCATTTCGGCGAACTTTCATGAGACCATGGCGCGCGTGATCGTCGAGGCCTGCCTGCGGATTCGCGAATCACACCGGCTGAATCGCGTGTGCCTGAGTGGAGGGACGTTTCAGAACCTGCGGCTGCTCGCCCGCTCCGTCGCCGGGTTGCGCGCCGCGGGCTTCGAGATTTTCGTTCATCGCCGCATTCCCGCCAACGATGGAGGATTGTCGCTCGGGCAGGCGGTGATTGCGAACGCGCTTTGCGACCGCGCTTGAGGCGGCGAAAAGCGGATCAGGCGAGCTCGCTTCGGAAAAACGCGAGGCTTGCGGCGCCGTCACTTTCGAAGGCGCCGTTCCCCTCGATGGAGATGCCGCCGCGGTAGTTCACTTCCTTGACGATGCGGAAAAAGCGCGCGTACATCGGGTCCTCGCTTGCGTCGCGCGGCCAGCGCCGTCCTTCGGGATTGGCGAAATGCATGTGCACGATGTGCTCGCGCGCGGCGCGCACGATTTCCGGATCTTCATTTTCGGCGCGCAGATGGTAGTAATCGATGATCATTTGAACGCGCGGATGATTCACTTCGCGCACCAGGCGCAGGGCCTCCGCGCCGGTGTTGAGGATGTTGCTTTCCTGTTTGCGCAGCGGCTCGATGGCGATGGTTATTTGCTTTGATTGCGCGATGTCGCCCGCGCGGTTCAAAAACATTTTCATTTGCCGCCAGGCTTCGTCGCGCGAGAATCCTTCCGGCACGTTGCGCGAGCTGGCGCTGCCCCAAACGGCAACGGCCGCGCCCAATTCCCGGCAGCGCTCCAGCGTCGTCTCCAGATACCGGCACGCCGCTTCGAGATCCGCTTCCGGCCCGACCACGTGCCCGGACCGGATCAAGCTGTTCAGGCTGCGGCAGCGAATCTTCGATGCGAGCACGCGATCGCGAAAGGCCACGAAATCCGTTTCGCTCATCACCGCGACGGCAGCCGCGCCCGGCTCGTAATAATCGAATCCGAACTGCGCGGCTTTCCCAAAATTCTGCGGCGGTCCGCAAACGCCAATCAGCACGCCGCTGTTTCCGGCAAGCGCGGCGGCCGCCGCTCCGCCCAGCGCCGCCAGCGCCCCGCGGCGGGAAACATTCGCCTTCCGCATGCTTCGAGGGTACCGCAATCCCCGGGCGGCTTAAGAAATCACCTCCTCAATCGCGCCGTGATCGTCGCAATGATCGCCGTGGCAGTGATGCAAGTGCCCGCCGACCAGATAATCGACGTGATCGCCGTGCGGAACCGCGGGATGCCCGCAATTTTCGCCGTGCTGGTGCCCGCGCTCATGCTGGCCGCAGCCGTGGCCGGGCGTGCATCGCTCCGGATTGCGGCCGCCGACGCTGATGCGGTGCTCTTCCACCCGATCGCCGCTGACGTGCTGCAAACGCCCATTCTGGAGATAATCGATGTGGCCTTCGTGCCGCACGGCGGGGTGCCCGCAATTGGGACCATGAACGTGCCTGTCTTCTTCTGAGGATATGTGTTGTTGCGCCATGATAGATCGACCGATTCGGGCCCCCGCGCGGGCGGGCCCGGTCGTTCGACTCCCGCCCGCCCGCGCTCACTTCACGCGAACGGTTACCGCTGCCCGGCCTCAATCAGCGCGGAGCCGCGCCGCTCGTCGCGCGCGCCCCATTTTTCGAAATGGATTAACTTTGCGAGCTGCTCGCGCTGCTCCCATCCCGCGGTTTCCAGCTCCGGCCGGGCGGGAAATTCCGTAACATAACCGGCGCACAGGTACGCCACCGGAATCAGCGCTTGCGGGATGCCGAGAATTTCGCGCAGGCGATCCATATCGAGAATGCTGACCCAGCCCATGCCGAGCGACTCGGCGCGCGCCGCCAGCCATAAATTCTGAACCGCGCAGGCGGTCGAGTAAATATCTGCTGCCGGATCGCTCTGCCTGCCCAATCCCGATCCGCGAGCGCGCTCGCGATCGCAGGTGATGCACAAATTCAGGGGCGCTTCGAGAATGCCCTCCAGCTTGAGGCTGTCATAGAGCGCGCGCTGCTCGCCGCGATATTTTTCCGCCGCCCGGCGGTTGGCTTGGAGGAAGCAATCGTGCACCGCCCGGCGCACGGCAACGTCGCGAATCACGATGAAATCCCAGGGTTGCATGAACCCGACCGAAGGAGCGTGATGCGCTGCGTCCAGAATGCGCCCGAGCACCGGATCCGGAACCGGATCGGGCAAAAAATGCGATCGGATATCGCGCCGTTCATAAATCGCGCGATAGACGGCGCGGCGCTCGGCGCCGGAAAAATCGTGATTCATTCTTGGAGTCCGATCCATGGATAACACGCCTACCATTTGCCGGTCAACGTGATACGATGTACACACAATGACGTCAAAATCTGCCGTTTTCGTTGCATTTTGCGCCGTATTTTGCGTTTTCGCGCAGGAGGAGCCGCCGCAAAACGGCGGCGGGCGGGGCGCGGCCGGGGCGGCCGGCTCGGGAGCTTTATCGGCGCCCAATCCTCAAGCCTTCGACCGGGTGATCCCCAAGGATGCGAAAGCGAAAAAAGGCCTGTTCACCGTCTATCAGGTGGGCGAGCGCTACTACTATGAGATCCCCAGGGCCGAGCTCGGCAAGCAATATCTATGGAATACGCAGATTGCCAAAACCACGCTCGGCGTCGGCTACGGCGGCGGCGAGGTGACCAATCGCGTGGTGGCCTGGGAGCTGCGCGGCAATCGCGTATATCTTCGCGACATCAATTTCAGCATCACCGCGCGTCCCGATTCGCCGATCGCGGAAGCGGTGAAGGACGCCAACAACGATACGATTATTCTGGCCTTCAACGTCGCCGCTTATCATGACGGCGATCCGGTGATCGACGTCAGCCGCCTGTTCACCACCGACGTTCCGGAAATCAGCGCGCGCCAGCACCTGGGCGCGACGGCGTTCGACGCCTCGCGGTCCTATATCGATCACATTTCCGCTTTTCCGGAAAACATCGAGGTCGATGCCGCCGCGACCTATACGCGAAACAACAATGCGCCGGCGGCGGGGGGCGGGCGCGGAGGAGGCGGGCTCGGCGTATCGGCGATGCGCGGCTCCAGCGCGACGGTCGTCCTGCACCACAGCATGGTGCGGCTGCCGGAGCGTCCGATGATGCCGCGGCTGTTCGATGCCAGGGTCGGCTACTTCACCACGCAGCAGCTCGATTACACCGCCGACGATTATCGCGCCAAACAGGTGCGCTACATCGCGCGCTGGCGTCTTGAGAAGAAAGATCCCACCGCCGAAATTTCCGAGCCGGTGAAGCCCATTGTTTATTACATCGATTCGGCGACGCCCAAAAAATGGGCGCCGTGGCTGAAGAAAGGCGTCGAGGATTGGAATGAAGCCTTTGCGGCCGCGGGATTCCGGAACGCCATCATCGCCAAGGACGCTCCGACGCCGCAGGAAGATCCCGACTGGAGCCCGGAGGACGTGCGCCACAGCGTCATCCGCTGGCTGCCTTCGACGGTTGAAAACGCCAGCGGCCCGCACATCTCCGATCCGCGCACCGGCGAGATTCTGAACGCGGACATTCAGTTCTACCACAACGTGATGAACCTGGCGCGCGATTGGTATTTCGTGCAGGTCGGCCCGCTCGATCCGCGCGCGCAAAAACTCCCGCTGCCGGACGATCTGATGGGCCGCCTGCTCGAATACGTGGTCGCGCACGAAGTTGGCCACACGCTGGGCTTCCAGCACAACATGAAAGCCAGCTCGATGTATCCGGCCGACAAAATTCGCGACCGGGATTGGGTTCACAAAATGGGACACACCCCGTCGATCATGGATTATTCGCGATTCAATTACGTCGCGCAGCCCGAGGATCACATCGATGCCGCCGATCTGATCCCGCGCATCGGCCCGTACGATATCTGGGCGACCAAGTGGGGCTACATGCCCATTCCCGGCGCGAAGACGCCGAATGACGAGCGGCCCGCGCTCGATAAAATGGCCCGCGAGCAGGATTCGACGCCGTGGTACCGTTTTTCGACCGCCAACTCCGACGGCTCCGATCCGGGGGAGGAAACCGAAGCGGTCGGCGACGCCGACGCGGTCAAATCCACGGCGATGGGCATGAAGAATCTCCAAAGGGTGGCCAAGATGCTGATGCCGGCCACCGCCTGGAAGGAAGGCGAAACCTACGAAGATCTGGATGAGCTCTACGGCCGCATGATCAGCCAGTGGCAGCTTGAAATGAACCATGTGGCGCAGATCGTCGGCGGATTCAACAGCCAGGAAAAGATGGTCGGCCAGGAAGGGCGCGTCTTCACGCTGATTCCCAAAGCGCGCCAGCAGGAAGCCGTGAGATTTCTAATCGACAACGCCTTCGCCACGCCGCTGTGGATGGTCGATCCGGAAATTCTGCGCCGCATCGAACCGGCGGGCGTGCTGACGCGCATTCGCGACGCGCAGACTTCGGTGTTGAACACGCTGTTCAACGATCAGCGCTTCGCGCGCCTGATCGAGCAGCAGACCATCGACGGATCGGCCGCTTACCCTGCCGCGGAATTTCTGGCGGCGGTCCGCGGAGGCGTGTGGAAGGAGCTGGAATCGCCGCGCGTCAAAATCGACGCGTATCGCCGCAACCTGCAAAACGCGTATCTGGAAATCGTCAATACGAAGCTGAATGGAACGCAGGCGGCGGGACGCGGCGGATTCGGCGGGCGCGGCGGCCGTCCTCCGGAGAAAAGCGACGATGAAAAACCGTTTTTGCGCGCCGAGCTGCGCGCGCTCAATGCCGCGATCGGCGCCGCGATTCCCAAGGCCGCCGATCACGACACGCGCGCGCATCTGGAAGGCGCTCGCGATCAGATCGCCAAGATTCTCGATCCGAAATTTTTGCCGCCGGCGCCGGCGGTCGCGGCGGGCGGACGCGGCGGCCAATAAGAATCCGCGCGTCAGGGCAGGACCGCGTTGAGCGATCCCTGGCGGTAGCCTTCGAGATCGAGCGTCACGTAGTGAAAACCGAGCGCCTTAAAAATGGCCGTGAATTTCCGCGCCATTTCGAGGCTCATGGCGCGATCGAGCTCCTCCGGCGCGATCTCGATCCGCACCACCTCGCCGTGAAACCGCACGCGAAACTGCCGGAATCCGAGCGCGCGGATGGCGTCCTCGCCGCGATCGACCGTTTTCACGTTCCGGATCGTCACCGGCGTTCCGTACGGAATCCGCGAACTCAGACACGCCGACGCCGGCCGGTCCCAGGTTTCCAGACCCGCGCGCCGCGACAATTCGCGAATCTCCGCCTTGGTCAGCCCGGCCTCGACCAGCGGCGCCTTCACCTGGTGGAGCTTCGCCGCCCGCTGCCCTGGCCGGTAATCGCCTAAATCATCGACGTTGACGCCGTAGATCACGTGCGCGATGCCGCGCGCGCGGGCAAGCTGGTCAAGACGCGTGAAAAGTTCGTCCTTGCAGTAAAAACAGCGGTCGCGATCGTTCTTGACGTAATCGGGATTTTCGAACTCGCGCGTTTCGATGTACTCGTGCCGGATGCCGTGAGTTTTCGCGAACGCCTCGGCGTCGCGTTTGTGCGATTCGGCAAGCGAGGCGGAGTCCGCCGTGATAGCGAGCGCGGCTTCGCCCAGCGTTTGGTTTGCCGCCCAGGCCAGATACGCGGAATCGGCGCCGCCGGAGTAGGCGACAATCACGCCGTCCATTGCGCGCAGGTCCGAAAACAGCTTGTCCTGCTTGGCCTGGAGCGCATCCATAACTCCCAGTATAAGTTCCCCGGCGCCGGCTAGCGGACGTTGGCGATTCGCAAAAGCACGGCCTCGGCATCGGCTTCGGTAAATTCCCGCGTTTTCGCCGAATGATTCATCGAGCAGAACTTCGGGCCGCACATCGAGCAGAACGCGGCGTCCTTGAAGCCTTCCTCCGGCAGCGTCTCATCGTGGTAGGCTCGCGCGGTCTCCGGATCGAGGGCCAATTCGAACTGCCTATTCCAGTCAAACGCGAACCGCGCGCGCGACAATTCATCATCCCGGTCCCGCGCGCCGGGGCGGTGACGCGCGATATCGGCGGCGTGCGCGGCGATTTTATATGCGATCAGGCCCTGCTTCACGTCCTCGCGATTGGGCAGGCCCAAATGCTCTTTCGGGGTGACATAACAAAGCATGGAAGCGCCGTTCCAGCCGATCATGGCCGCGCCGATGGCCGAGGTGATGTGATCGTAGCCCGGGGCAAAATCGGTCACCAGCGGGCCGAGCGTGTAAAAAGGCGCTTCCTGACAGATTTCGTTTTCCTTGTCGACTTGCAGCTTGATCTGATCCATGGGGATATGCCCCGGACCCTCGATCATCACCTGCACGTCGTGTTTCCAGGCGATTTTCGTTAATTCACCCAGCGTTTCGAGCTCTGAAAACTGCGCCCGGTCGCTGGCGTCGGCCAGCGATCCCGGCCTTAAGCCATCGCCGAGTGAAAAGCTCACGTCGTGTTTTTGGAAAATCCGGCAAATATCCTCAAAATGCTCGTATAAAAAATTCTGGCGATGATTTTTTACCATCCATTCCGCCAGAATCGCGCCGCCGCGGCTGACGATGCCCGTCACCCGGCCGGTGGTCAGCGGGATATATTGCACCAGCACGCCGGCGTGGATGGTCATGTAATCGACGCCCTGCCCGGCCTGCTCCTCGATCACCTCCAGCATGACGCCGATATTGAGATCCTCGACGCGCCGCACCCGCGCCAGCGCTTCATAGATCGGCACGGTCCCGACCGGCACCGGAGAATTTTCGATAATCGCCTTGCGAATGCGGGGAATGTCGCCGCCGGTGGAAAGATCCATTACCGTATCGGCCCCGTATTTCAAAGCGTAGCGCAGTTTTTCGAGCTCCTCGGCGATATTGGAGGTGGTCGACGAATTGCCGATATTGGCGTTTACCTTGCACAGGGAGTTGACGCCAATGCACATCGGCTCGAGATTGGTATGATTCACATTGGCGGGAATAATCATGCGCCCGCGCGCCACCTCGGAGCGAACAAACTCCGGCGCCAGTTGCTCGCGCCGCGCCACGTATTCCATTTCTTCAGTGATCCGCCCCTGGCGGGCGTAATGCATTTGCGTGCGGATGCGGTCGCCGGAGCGCCGCGTTACCCATTCTGATCGCATTTTTGTACCCGTGTTGATTATACTAGCGCGCGCCTTGCAGGGTGGAATTCATTTCCGCGCGGCGCGTTAAGCTGGAAGCTGCGGGCGATGCTTTGCTCCTACGCGTCCCAGTATCATTTCTCCCAAAAACAGTAAGGGGCGGCTTGCGGCCCATATTCAAGTTCTGTATTATCAACCCAAAGGGTCGATGGGGGGTTGGTCTTCAACTTGCTCTCGTCCTGGATGGGTTTGTGTCTCGCGGCTAAGATCATGAGGGAGTTGAAGCAGCAACTCGTCAGCGCCCTGGCGGTGATTCTCACCGTGGCGGCGGTGATTGCGGCGGGACTGAACTTTCAGCAGCAGAGCCGGGTTCACTTGACCGACGACGGGGTCACCTGGGTGGACCGCGCCATGCCGGACGGCGGAACCAACCGCGTGGTTGCGGTTCATGTTTCGCCCGGGAGCCCTGGAGAAAAGGCCGGCATACATCCCGGCGACATTCTGGTTTCGATCGAAGGCGTGAAGATCGAGCGCGCCTCCGAGGCGACCGAAGTGCTGACGCGCCTCGGAGCCTGGCAAAAAGCCGAATATCAGATCATCCACGGCGGGGTGCAGGTTCCGGCCAACGTCATCACCGCGGAGGCCGAGCACGACTCCACGCTGTTTTATCTTTACGCCGATGGCGCGGTTTATCTGGCCATCGGCCTGTTCGTGTATTTCCGCCGCGGCGGCGCGCCGCGCGCCTTCCACTTCTTCCTGCTGTGCCTGGCGAGCTTCGTGATGAGCACGTTCCATTACACCGGAAAGCTCAACGCGTTCGATCAGGCGATCTACCTGGGCAACGTGATCGCGGGTTATCTGGCGCCGATGCTGTTTCTGCATTTCTGCTTCGTCTTTCCGGAGCCGCAGAAGTGGATCAAGCGCCGCGGCGCGGCGCTGCTCGTTTATCTGCCCGGTCTGGCGCTGCTGGGCGCGCACCTCGGGTTTTCGACCGGATGGCTGACCACGCAGGCGCCGCTGCTGGAGCTGCGCTGGCTGCTCGATCGGGTCTGGATGATTTTCCTGAGCGCCAGCTACGCCGCCGGCGGGATCGTTCTCGCCTTCCAGATGCGGCGCGCCGAAGATCCCATCGTTCGGCGCCAGCTCACCTGGCTGCGCAACGGCGCGCTCATCGGCATTCTTCCGTTCACGATTCTGTACGTGGTTCCGTACGCGTTCGGAGTCGCGCCGAACCATGCGATGAATCTGGCGGTTCTGTCTCTTCCGATGATCCCGCTGACATGGGCTTATGCGATTCTGCGCTACCGGCTCATGGACGTGGACGTGATTTTCCAGCAGGGCTACGTGTATACGCTGGCGACGCTCGCCGTTCTCGGGATTCTTTACGGGATGATTTTCGCGGCCAAGAGCGCCGGGGACCTGAGCGGGACGGCGATGATCGCGATTATTCTGATCGCGGCGTTCGTTTTTCAGCCGATCCGCAACTGGATTCAGGAGCAGCTCGACCGCTATTACTTCTACAAGGATCGCTACGATTACCGCCGCACGCTGATCGAGTTTGCGCGCGAGCTGGGCTCGCCCACCGATCTGGAGGCGATGCTGGAAAGCGTCGCCGATCGCCTGATTCGCACGCTGGGCATCCGTCATGTGGCGTTTTTCGTCTGGGATGAATCGGAGTCGTCGTTCCGGCTGGAGCTGGCCAGCAATCGCCGCGGGCGGCAAACCGGGAATATCCCTTACGGGCTGGATCTGAGTTTTTTGCGGCCCAGTCCCGGCAAGCCGTATTTGTTTTTCGAGCGCACGCGGCATTCGCTGGACGTTGTCTCGCACGAAATGCCGGCTTCGGTCCGCCGCTCCATCGCCGAACTGGATCTGACTTACTATCTGCCCTGCTCGGCGCGCGGGCGCACCATCGCCTATCTTGGCGTCAGCCGGACCGAAGCCGGCGATTTCCTTTCAAGCGACGACGTTGAACTGCTCGTCACGCTTTCAGGCTATGTCGGCATTGCGATCGACAACGCGATGCTATACCGCTCGCTCAAGCATCAGGTCGCCGAATACGAGCGCCTCAAGGAGTTTTCCGAAAATATCGTCGAATCGATCAATGTCGGCATCCTCGCGGCGGATTTGAACGATTGCGTCGAAAGCTGGAACTCGCAGATCGAAAAGCTCACCGGCATTCCGCGCCAGGACGCCATCGGGCGGCCGCTGGCCGAGCTTTTCCCGCCGGATCTTTGCCAGCAGCTCGAAGCGGTGCGCGGCGAGCAGGAGATCCACAACATCTACAAATTCGTTCTGAAAAACGCCACGCTCAATATCGCCGTGGCGCCGCTGGTGTCGCGTGAAGGGCGCCGCATCGGCCGGCTGATCATTTTTGACGACGTCACCGATCGGGCCGAGCTCGAAAAGCGCCTGGTTCAGGCCGACAAACTCAGCTCGATCGGTCTTCTGGCGGCGGGCGTGGCGCATGAAGTGAACACGCCGCTGGCGGTCATCTCCACGTATTCGCAGATGCTCGCCAAGCAGATTTCGGGCGACACGCAAAAAGCTCCGCTGCTTGAAAAGATCGCGCGCCAGACCTTCCGCGCGAGCGAAATCGTCAATTCCCTGCTCAATTTTTCGCGCACCTCGCCTACCGAATTTGTCAGCGTTGATCTCAACAAGGTGATTCGCGAAACGCTAACGCTGCTGGAGCATCAGCTCGCCAAGGCCGGCCTCGACGTGAAAACGTCGCTGGAGGAAGCGCTGCCGCGCGTTAAGGGGAATCCCGGAAGATTGCAGCAGGTCTTTCTGAATCTTTTTCTGAACGCCCGCGATGCGATGGAGTCCGGCGGCACGCTGGCGGTGTGCACGGCGACCGAAGGCGATCGGGTTCGCGTCAGCGTCGCCGACTCCGGCGCGGGCATCGCTCCGGAAAATATCGCGCGCATTTTCGATCCGTTCTTCACCACCAAAGGCGCGCGCAAAGGCACCGGCCTCGGTCTTTCGGTCAGCTACGGGATCGTGCGCGAGCATGGGGGCGACATCAAGGTCGAAAGCACGCCCGGCGCGGGCACGCGATTTGAGCTGTCCTTTCCCCAGGCTGCGCGCAAAACCGAAGCCGCGCCGGAGCAGGCCGAATCCGCCGCGCAGACGGTCGAGACGGCTGCCCCGCCGGCCGCGTCCGTACCGATGGTGATCTCCCCGGCTTCCAGCGCCGTTCCCGCTCCCGTGCGGATTCTTGCGCGGTCCGAGAGAATAGTCAGTTGATGGCTGCCGTTGCCGATCTTACTCCGGATGCCCCGGGCCCTCGCACCCGCGGGCACATTCTCGTCATTGACGACGAGCCCGATATTCGCGAAAGCCTGGAAGCGCTGCTTTCAAGCGAGTCCTATCACGTCGATCTCGCCAGCAATGCCGCCGAGGGTCAGAAACGGCTGGAACATTCCTCCTACGATCTGGTTTTACTCGACCTGATGATGCCCGATAAGAGCGGCATGGAGGTGCTGGAGGAAATTCGCGCCCGCGACGCCGACACGCCTATCTTCATGATTACGGCTTACGGCTCGGTCGAGGTGGCGGTGGAGGCGCTCAAGCACGGCGCCAACGACTATTTTTCCAAACCCTGGGATAACGAAAAACTGCTGATCGAGATCGACCGCATGATCTCGAAAAGGCGACTGGAGCGCGAAAACGTAGAACTCAAGCGGGCCTTGAAGCAGCGCTACAGTTTCCCGAACATCGTCGGAAAAAGCGAGCGGATGCTCAAGGTCCTCGACCTGGTCGCCCAGGTCGCCGGCAGCCGCGCCACCATTTTGATCACCGGCGAAACCGGCACCGGCAAGGAGCTGATCGCCAACGCCATCCACGCGCATTCGGCGCGCGCCGAGCACTCCTTTGTTCCGGTCCACTCCGGATCGGTGCCGCCGGACCTGCTCGAATCCGCGCTGTTCGGCCATGTGAAGGGCGCGTTCACCGGGGCCGTCGCCGCGCGCAAGGGATATTTTGAAATCGCCAATCATGGCACCATTTTTTTCGATGAAATCGGCACTATCTCGCTGGAGACGCAAACCAAGCTGCTGCGCGTGATTCAGGAGCGGGAATTTATGCCGCTGGGCTCGACCGAAACCGTGCGAGTGGACGTCCGCATCGTCGCCGCGACAAACGCCGATCTGAAGCGGCTGGTCGAGGAGGGGAAGTTTCGTGAGGATTTATATTACCGGCTGAACGTCATCAACCTGGCTCTGCCGCCGCTGCGCGAGCGCAAGGAAGATATTCCGGCGCTGGTCGAGCACTTTTTCACCAAATACTGCCGTGAAAACGAGAAATTTCTCGATGAGAACGGCCGTTCGCGGCTGAACTTCGAGCCGGACGCGATGCAGATCCTGATGGATCACCACTGGCCGGGCAACGTGCGGGAGCTGGAAAACGTGGTGGAGCGCGCGGTGGTACTGGCTTCCCAGCCGACCGTGCCGGTCGATGTCCTGCCCGAGCACCTGCTCGAAGCGAAAGGCTTACGAATCCGCCGCGATGAAAGCGGCGGCCTCGCGCCCGACGCGTCCCTGTTTGAAATCGTCGCCGAGTTCGAGCGGAAAAAAATTATCGAACAATTGGAAGCCTCCGACTGGAGCCAGACGGCGGCGGCCGAGGCGCTGCACATCCCGCTCTCGACGCTGAACCAGAAAATCAAGCGCCTGAATATCGAAATCCGCAAGAAATCCTGATTCACACGCGCAGGTACATTCGGAGGATCCGGCGGCGATCCCATCGGACTCGCGCGTGAAGGCTGGCCGGAGCGGCACGTGGGGTTGGGGGAACGTCATGCGCGGACGCCGGTAATCAGGACGGCGAGTGCCAAAAAGTTTCGGAAATCCGAACAAGTCCGGGCTGGATACCCCCTTCGGCATACCAAAACCGTACGCGGCGGCGTAAAATAAGGTAAACAGGATGCCGCGATTCAAGCCCAAGGGCGTTCTGGAGCGAAATGCGTCCGGGGATCTGTGGAAAAATACGCTGTCGCGTATTCCCACCGTCTATGGCCGGCTGGCGTACCTGGCGTCGCTGCGCGACCAGAACTCCGGCATGTACCGGCATCACGGGCTGAGCACGCTTTTCGGACGGGAAGAGAGCAGCAAGGCGCTGCGCGAAAGCCATGCCAGCATCTTTCAGGAATGGCTCAACTTATCGCTGGCCGAGAAACACTCCGAGCTAATTGGTTATCTGGAAAGTCTGGAAGAATCCTGGGCCGTCGTGCTGGATCATTGGACCCGCGCCGGCTCCTACAAACAGTTGCTTCCCGATGGCGCGCGAAAGCCGGAAATCGAGCTATTTTCGCGCGAGATGGAAGCGCTCGTCGAAGTTCTCAAGGCCGGTTTGCGCGAGGCGGCGTCAAACCAAGGCTCATCGCTACACGGGTAACCTGCCCGATTACTTCAATTTCCGAGGGGTATGCGAAAACCTCGGGATCTTCCATCGAGGCCGGATGCGGCTGAACGGTAAGCTGGCCTTCCCGCAGGCTGCACCAGCCGCAGCAATAGCCATCGCGGTTTTCCAGAAAATAGATGGGCCGCTCGAACTCGGTCGACCATCCGCCAGTGGCAATACGGCGGCGGGTGTCATCGATGACCACCAGCGATCCTGGCGGGACGATCGGAAACATGGACCAGTCTTCAGTACCAATCAGGCCGTAGCGGAAATTCTTTAAATCCAGGTGATTTACCAGCATAAGCGGCAGCTTGCCCCAGCGCTGGATGAGCCGGCTCAAGTACACCGTGCGCGAAAGATCCAGACCCGGATCGATGGCCAAAGGCACTTGAATTTCGCCTTCATCGGCACGAAAACTCACCAGATGGGTTCGCGCGTGCTGGATGACATCGGCGTCGGCGGGCAGCTCCGGCAGGGAAACGCCATACCAGGTAAGGACTTCGTTGAAATCGAGGCGATAAATGGCACACAACGAGTACAGCCGGTAGACCGAGGGCATGGTCCCCTTGTTTTCAATGTCTGCAAGCCGGCTTAGCGCAACGATGAACTCATCGTTGTGATGGCGTGCGGCGATACGCGCGCTCGCCTCCTCGACGTCGCGAAACTTCAGCCGAAGCCGTTCCCTGACTCGCTTGAGTTTTTGGCCAGCATCCTCCATGATAGAGGGTCGGGGCGCATCCTGTGGTGCGTGGGGATGCAAAACGTTCGCTCCCGGAACGTAATGAATTAATTATAGCGGCGCGAAAGACAGCGGATCAAGGTACAATTTCGTCTGTTCTGTTCTGATTTCAGAACAAAAATGTCCACAAGAGGTGGTTTTTGGATCAAAACCGGAGGTCCGGGAAAATTTCCGCTCTGAGGGTCGCTTTTCAGGGCGAGCTCGGAGCGTTCAGCCAGCAGGCGGTGTCCCAGTTGGCCGGGCCGCGGGCGAAACCGGTTCCGAAACAGCGCTTTGAAGACGTCTTCCGGGCGCTGGAAGCGGGCGAGGTGGACGCGGCGGCGCTGCCCATCGAAAATACGCTGGCCGGATCGGTGCACGAAAATTACGATCTGCTGCTCAAGTACGATTTCGAGATCACGGCCGAAACCAACGTACGGATCGTCCATCATCTGATCGCCGCGCCGGAGGTGAGTTTTACTTCGATCCGGCGGGTTTTTTCGCATCCGGTGGCGCTCAATCAGTGCCTGGATTTTTTCGCTCGCCACCGGCGGATCGAACGGGTGCCGTTCTACGATACGGCGGGGAGCGTCAAAATGGTGATGGAGGAGAAGCCGGCCGGCGCCGCGGCAATCGCCTCCGAGCTCGCCGCGAAGCTTTATGGGGCGAAAATTCTAAAGCGTGAAATCGAAGACGACCGGCGGAATTTCACGCGATTTTTCCTGCTGGAAAAATCGGGCGCGGCGCCGCGCGGCCGCGGCAGGGATTGGAAAACGTCGCTGGTTTTTTCGACGCGCAACGCGCCGGGATCGCTGTTCCGGGCGCTAAGCGCGCTGGCGCTGCGGGATCTGAATCTGGCGAAAATCGAATCCCGCCCGCGGCGCGGCAAACCGTGGGAATACATGTTCTATCTGGACGTTCGCGCGCATCGCGACGAGCCGCGGATGAAGAATGCGCTGTCGCATTTGAGCGAAGTGGCGGATTTTCTGCGGGTGCTCGGCAGTTACCGGGCGGCGCGCTGAACGCCGATCTTGTAAATCCGGTTGATCACGTTGTGGAGGACGAGCAGCATGGCGAACGCCATCAGGAAGACGATCCAGCCTTCCAGAGTGTGATAAAAACCGTGCGCGAGTTCCGGGCTGACCTCGTCGCTGAGAATGCCCGTGATGGTCACGCGCGCGGCGTTGGCGAGGATGGCGATCGGAATGACGCCGATCAGAAGCGCCCAGCGCATCCACAACTTTTTATCGAAGAAATAGGCGTACACCAGCGCGAGAAATGACAGGCTGAGCAGGCTGCGAATCCCGCTGCATGCCTCCGCTACCGATAACGTCTGGCTGGCCAGGTGCAGAACGTTGCCGTCGCGCAGCACGGGGATGTTGAGCCATCCGAGTGCCATTTCCGCCACGGAACTGGCGAACAATTGCAGCGGAAATGTGACCTGATTATAGATCACCGCCGGAATCGGGATCATAAAAGGCAGCAGAAGCAGCGGAAACGATAAGACGCGCACAGCCGCGGTTCCCCCCAGCACCAGAAGCATTCCGACCAGGGTAATCAGGATCGAGGTGCGCTGCAAAAACAGCTCGACTCCGAGGATGCCGACGACGCTTTGCAGCACGCCCCACAGCATGATCGCCAGTCCCCACCAGGCGGGTTTCCAATCGAGGGAAAGAAGCTCGGCGCGGCGCTGCCAGGCGATGTAGCCGGCAACCAGCGGCACCAGAAAACCATGGCCCACGTCCTCGTCGGTGGCCCACTGATTCACGAGGCCTTTCCAAATCGGGAAGTAAACGATCACCACCAGCGCGGTAAACCAGCCGATCGCCGCCCAGGGGATGCCGCGAGATGCGGCTGACGGCGGATGCTCCGGTAGGGAGGTGCTGGCCGCCATGGCTCTATTTGACCACACTTTCCAGGGCGTGAGATTGAAACCATTGATAGGTCTCGGCGATTCCCTGGCGGAGGGGGATACGCGCCCGCCAGCCGAGGGAGTGAAGCCGCGTAACGTCCAACAATTTACGAGGCGTGCCGTCGGGCTTGGAGGGGTCAAAGCGCAACCCTCCCTGGAAGCCGACGATGGAGGCGACCAGCTCGGCCAGCTCGCGAATCGTTATATCTTCGCCGGTACCCACGTTGATGATTTCCGGATCGTCATAGTGGAGCATCAGATGCAGCGCGGCGTCGGCCAGATCGTCGACGTGCAGAAATTCGCGGCGCGGCGAGCCGGTGCCCCAGATCACCACTTCCGGATCGCCGGCCATCTTCGCGGCGTGAAATTTTCGAATCAGTGCGGGGAGGACATGCGAGGTGGCCAGGTCAAAGTTGTCTTGCGGGCCGTAGAGATTGGTCGGCATCAGGCTGATGGCGCGGAATCCGTATTGCGCCCGGTAAGCCTGCGCCATTTTGATGCCGGCGATTTTCGCGACGGCGTACCATTCATTGGTCGGCTCCAGAGGTCCGCTGAGAAGGGAGTCCTCGCGAATCGGCTGCGGAGCGAATTTCGGATAGATGCAGGAGGAGCCAAGAAAGAGGAATTTTTTCACGCCGTGGCGGCGCGCCGCTTCGATGGTGTTGGTTTGGATCGCCAGATTATCGTGGATAAATTCGGCAGGGCGGCTGCTGTTGGCGAGAATGCCACCGACTTTGGCGGCGGCGAGAAAGACGTACTCCGGCTGCTCGGCCGCGAAGAAGTCGGCGACGGCGCGCGCCTCGCGCAAATCGAGCTGCCAGCGATCGCGCAGGATCAGGTTCGAATAACCCGCCGCGGCGAGGCGCCGGCAAATCGCCGAACCGGCCAGCCCGCGATGTCCGGCCACAAAAATTCGCGAATCGCGTTCCATGGATTAACGATACGACGCGCCCTGGCGAATCAGACTATGGCCCGCGGCGACCAGCGTTTCTTCCTGGCGCGCGATCTCCAGATCGTGGTCGACCATGAGCCGCACCAGTTCCTCGAACGTGACTCGCGGGCGCCATCCCAGCCGCTCCCGCGCTTTCGCTGCGTCGCCGAGCAGCACATCCACTTCCGTCGGCCGGAAATAGCGCGGATCGGTTTCGACGTAATTCTTCCAATTTAAGCCGCAATAGTCCGCGGCGGCATCGAGAAACTCGCGCACCGAATGCGATTCTCCGGTGGCGACCACGTAATCGTCCGGCGCGGGCTGCTGGAGCATCAGCCACATCGCTTCGACGTAATCGCCCGCGTATCCCCAATCGCGGCGCGCGTCGAGATTGCCGAGATAAAGCTTTTTCTGAAGCCCCAGTTTAATTCGCGCCAGCGCCCGGGTGATTTTTCGCGTCACGAACGTTTCCCCTCGCCGCGGCGATTCGTGGTTGAACAGGATGCCGTTGCAGATGAAAAGGCCGTAGGCCTCGCGATAATTCACCGCGTACCAGTGCGCCGCGCACTTGCTTACGGCGTACGGGCTGCGGGGATAGAACGGCGTCGATTCGCTTTGCGGCGGCGGCGCGGCGCCGAACATTTCCGACGATCCGGCCTGATACAGCCGCGCGGAACGGCCTTGCCGGGCGTAGTCGCGCACCGCTTCGAGAATCCGCAGCGTTCCGGTGGCGACGACGTCGGCGGTGTACTCGGCCTGATCGAAGCTGACGCGCACGTGTGATTGCGCAGCGAGGTTGTACACCTCATCGGGCTGCGTTTTTTCGAGAATATGGCGGAATCCGGTGCCGTCGGAAACATCGCCGTAGTGAAGGAAAAGACCGACTCCGGCTTCGTGCTGATCCTTATAAATCGCTTCCAGGCGCTCCGTATTGAAGGTGGACGCACGGCGGACAATACCGTGCACCTGATAGCCCTTGGCCAGGAGAAATTCGGCAAGAAACGATCCGTCCTGGCCGGTAATACCTGTAATAAGAGCTCTTTTCATGGGATACGCTGCGCGGCGGCTTGAGTTCATCATAGCGCGTCCGGATGCGACACTGGGTGAAATGGAGACACGAACGCGGCTCCAGGAAGTTCGCAAAAAAAGGGCGATCGGCGCGGCGCGGCTGGCCGAACTGGCGCAGGTGAGCCGCCAGACGATTTATGCGATCGAGGCCGGCGATTATGTGCCGAATACGGCCCTGGCGCTGCAATTGGCGCGTATTCTGGAGGTGAAGGTCGAAGACCTGTTTGAGCTGGAGCCCGACGCGCCGCCTCCGCGAACCGTGGACGTGGAGTTGATCGCCAGCGATGGCGCGCACCGGCCGGGCCAGCCGGTGCAGTTATGCAAGGTGGGGCGCCGGCTGGTGGGAGTTTCCGCGGCGCCGCAGCCGGCCACGCTTCCGCTCGCCGACGGGGTGATTGCGCAGGCGCCGGGGAAAAACGCGCAAACCAAGATCCGCGTGTTTCAGAATGACGCCGTCGAGGCGAATCGCCTGCTGATCGCCGGCTGCGATCCGGGAATGTCGCTGCTGGCGCAGCATCTGTCGAGGTTCGACAACATCGATCTGGTGATCGCGCCATCCTCCAGCCGGCAGGCTCTCGACTGGTTGAGGCGCGGTCTGGTGCATGTCGCGGGCGCGCACTTGCGAGATCGCGCAAGCGGCGAATTCAACATTCCCGCGGTTCGCCGGATGTTCCCGAAAGGCGGAGCGAAAATGGTGACCTTTGCGATTTGGGAGCAAGGTCTGGTGATGGCGGCGGGCAATCCGAAGAGGATTCGCCGGATCGCGGATCTGGGGCGAAGAGACGTGCGGATCGTGAACCGGGAGGTAGGAGCGGGAAGCCGGGAACTGCTCGATGCGGAACTGGCGGCGGCGGGAATCCCGGCAGGCCAGGTCGCCGGATATGAGCGGATCGCGCAAGGTCATCTGGCGGCGGCGGCCGCGGTGAGCTCGGGCCAGGCGGATTGCTGCATTGCGACCCGCGCCGCCGCGCAGGCTTTCGGCCTGGAATTCGTACCGTTATCGAGCGAACGCTATGACCTGGTGATCGCGCGCGCGTTCGTCAAAACTCCGGCCGTGAAAGCGCTGCTGGATGCGCTGAATCGGGCATCGCTCAAAAAAAATTTAGAGATGCTGGCGGGCTACGACACCAGCCACACCGGCCAGGTGCTGCTTTCCTGAGCGGCTCGATTCGATCGAATTCTCTACAAGCGTCACCAAAACAGCTTCAAGCCGAATTGAATCTGCCGCGAAGTTGTCGATGTGCTGGTAACAAGTCCGGCGGTGGGAGATAGGCCGGAGGGCGTAAATACTACCGCGTTCGGCGTATTGAAATTCGGATGGTTCAGCAGGTTGAAAAACTCGGCTCGAAACTGGCTTCGAAACCTTTCGCGGAGGCGGGTTCCCTTGATCACAGAAAAATCCCACACCGCCACGCCCGGTCCGATCAAAGTATCTCGCCCCAGGTTTCCGTAAAATCCGCTGTTATTCGGCGGAGCTAAGAACGCAGCCGCATTAAACCACTCATTCGGGCTGCCGAGGATAACCCGGCCTTGAAAATTCGGATTCACAAAGGGACGAACGGGATTCCTTGTGTCTCCGTTATTGGAAGGGTTGTAACTCAGTTGTGGAGTGAATGGAAACCCTCCCTGAAATGTAAGGATGGAATTCACAGTCCAGCCAGCGGCGAAAAGATTTCGCTTCGCCCATGGAAAAGAATAGCTCGCGTGAAACACCGCAACGTTTCGAACGTCGAAGGCTGCCAATCCCCAATCGGATCGAAGATTAAAGGGATTGGAAGCGAGCGCCGGCTCGCCGCCGGAAGTGGTGGAATTGGGTGAGTCCCCATCGTCGAGCGTCTTTGAGCGGGTATAAACTCCACGCACATTCAGATTCTTACTGAACCGATGATTCACATCGATCTGAAGCGAATTGTACGAGCTCACGCCTTCGGAAAAATAAGTCCAGGTGTTGCCTAGCGCCGCATTTGCCCGGGTCGAAGTAGGAACGAAGTAAGTTCCCGCGGGAACCGGCGTGCCCGCGATGCCCGCAGGGAAGCCGTTGGGATAAACAGCCGGACACGGTGAGGCGGGACAGATAACCGGAAAAGGTTCATTCGCATCAATCCCGATCAGTTCATGATATCCATGGGAGCCGATATAGCCAATGGTCAGTAAAGTATTCGCGCTCAGCTCCTGTTCAATGCGGAATGAGTAAGAAATGAGGGTCGGAGTATAGAGATCCGGTTGAACTCCACCGGGGACTAACTTCGCCGCGGTTGGAACTACGGATCGAGTCAAAGGAAGCTGGGAGACACTGATATTCGAGACGCTATAAGTCGGATTGAAGGGAGCATTCTGGTCAGCGCGGTAACCAAGCGCGTCCTGAAGGTCGTCATATATGCCGAATCCGGCGCGAATTACGGTCCGGGCGCGGATTGGCTGCCAGGCAAGGCCGAATCTCGGCTGCGGAAGAAACTTTCCGCGATTCACCGTAAATTCAGAGCTGCCGATGTTGGGTTGTGAGGAAATTACGCCGTTCGGGTACGTATAATTCGCCGCGCGGCCGTAAGCTTCATTCCATCCCGTTGTGAATTCGCTTCGAAAACCGAGCGAAAGAGTCAGCCGCGGAGTCACCTTAATCGAATCCTGTATGAATAAGGCGCCGAACAACGATCTCCAAGTCATCTCGGTGGGAGAAGGGTCATAGAGTAGCGTCCCAATCGTGCCTTGCAGCAAAGTTTGCAGGCTGGCGAATGTCGCCTGTCCATACTGGCTGAGAGCGAGCTCCTCATTCGATTGCAGGCGTTGAAACCAGGCGCCGGCAGTGAGTTGGTGGCGGCCGCGAGTGACATGGATCTGATCCTCATAAGTAAACAGATTGCGCGTCACCGGCAAGTTGCTGCCGTTGTTACTTCCAGCGAGGCTGAGCTGCGCGGCGGGATTCGACGCCGAGCTGCCGCCGACCACCAGCGCGCCGATTTGAGCGCCGCTTAGAAATCCGGGAAGGCTCGCCGCGGGCGATTGTGGCGTCGGTTCACCGGTGAAGTAATATCCCGCGCGCGAGTAACCCACTCTTACGGTATTCACGACAGAGGGAGAAAAGACGCGAGTTTCTTCGAGCGTCGCTACCTGTTCGCGAAGACTTGCCAAATCCGTGCTGTAGGCATTGGTGCTGGTGGGCGTGACGTCGGCGCTGTCGTCGATCGTGTAAGTGGCGCTGAAGGAATCCCGCTCGGAGAAAATATGGTCCAATCGCGCGGTTCCGAAGTCGTCGCGGATGGTTTGCAAAGGGTTATTGAACGCTTCCGCGATGCCGCCGAAATCCGGCGCGCCCGGAGCCGGAGCAGGCCAGGCATTGATCAGCGGAGAAACCCCGACAAATGCCAATCCGGCCGGCGAGCAAGATGACGGCGCCGGACTGATCAGAGTGCACGGCAAATATCCAGCCCGAGCATTGTTATCCGGAACCAGATCGACTCCGGTTTGGTGCAGGTGCTGTTCGAGTCCTTCGAAGTTGACGAAATAAAATGTCCGATCCTTGCGGATTGGACCGCCCAGCGAGCCGCCAAACTGATTGCGCTCGAATCCCGGAACGGAACCGGCGTCCAAAAAATTGCGCGCGTCGAGAGCGTTATTTCGAAAAAATTCATACAACGATCCGTGAAGCAGATTACCGCCGGACTGGGTCACAATCAGGACCTGCGCGCCGGGATGTTTGCCATATTCCGCGCTGTAGGTGTCGGTGAGTACATTGAACTCCCGGACAGCGTCCACGCCGAGGAGTTCCTGGCTGGTGCCGCCGGGCTGCATGTTGTTTTCCGCGGCGCCGGTGAACTCCACGCCATTCAACAGATATAAATTTTGCTGCGGCCGGTTGCCGGAGACGGCGAAGTTGTTTCCATTCGTTGAATTGGAAACGCCAACGCCGCCGGTTTTTTCCCAGGTGAAATTGACGACTCCCGGATTGAGCGTCAGCAACTCGTCATAGCTGCGCCCGTTCAGCGGAAGGTCACGGATTTCTTTATCGCCGACCAGACCGGATACGCGGGCCGCTCCAGAGCCGAGCAGCGGGGCGTCGGCGTTCACCGTCACCTGCTGGTTCGACTCGCCGAGGCTAAGGCGGAGATCAACCGTCGCTTCCTGCCCGACCGCCAGCCGCACGCCGGTTCGCACCGTTTCCGCAAAACCTTGCTTGAGCGCGCGAATTTCATAGGCGCCAGCCGGGAGTGGACCCGCTTCATACCAGCCTTGGCCGTTGGAAACGGCTGTCCGCACGGCGCCCTGATCCAGATTCACAATGGTGACGGAAGCGCCGGAGACAACGGCGCCGGAAGGGTCGGTAATGGTTCCGGAGATGACGCCGGAAACCTGCGCCTGAAGCGAAGCGGCAAAACACGCCAGCAGAACGGGCCGAACCATATTCGACCATTATACACGACAATGTCGTTTAACAGAGACGGAGGCGATTACACCCGCATCGAGGCCACTTCCACCATGGAACGATGCCCTTCCATCACCACAATGCCGCTTGCGGTGACGTGATAAAGCTGGCGGTCGTGATCGAGATCGTAGCCGATCACGCCATCCTCGGGAATATGGACGTTTTTGTCGAGAATCGCCCGCCGCACGCGTGCCCGGCGGCCGATATCGACGTTATCGAACAGAATCGAATCCTCCACCACGGCGCCGGAGTGCACGCGGACGCCGCGGCCCAATACGGAGTTTCTGACGATGCCGCCGGATAAAATCGTGCCACCGGAGACGATGGAGTCGATGGCCATCCCGCGCCGGCCCTGCTCGTCGAAAATGAATTTCGCGGGCGCGTCGGAATAACTGGCGGTGCGCAGCGGCCATTGGCGGTTATAAAGATTCAGAGCGGGCGTTACGGCGCGAAGGTCCATGTTCGCTTCAAAAAACGAGTCGATGGTTCCCACGTCGCGCCAATAGGGCTGCTGCGCCAGCGGATCGCCGGGAATGCGGTTGGTTTGAAAATCGTAGGCGAACATTTCCGCCCGCCCCACCAGCGACGGCAAAATATCGCGCCCGAAGTCGTGCGAACTGTTTTCATTCTGCGCGTCGGCGTTCAGTTCCCGCAGCAGCAGGTTTGTCGAAAAAATATAATTGCCCATCGAGGCGAAAACTTCATCCGGGTGGCCGGGAATCGAGGGAGCGTCGGCCCGCTTTTCGTGAAACGCCAGCACCGAGGCGTCCGGCGCGGTTTCGATCACGCCGAACTCGGATGCGTACTGGCGAGGCATGGGAATTGCCGCGATCGTCGCCTCCGCGCGTTTGTGCATATGATATTCGAGCATCTCCCGGATGTTCATCCGGTAAATATGATCGGCGCCGAAGATGATCACGAAATCCGGATCGGCCTGCTCGATGAGATTGATGTTTTGATAGATCGCGTCGGCCGTGCCGCGGTACCAGTCCTCGCCGGGCGATCGCATCTGCGCCGGCACGGGAATAATAAAATGCTGCTTCAGCAGGCTGCTCATTTCCCAGCCGTCGCGCAGATGTTGCAGCAGGCTCTGGCTCTTGAACTGGATCAGCACGTAGATGGAGTAGAAGCCGGAGTTGATCAAGTTGCTGAGGACGAAATCGATGATACGGTACCGGCCCCCGAACGGCACCGCCGGTTTCGCCCGTTCCTTGGTAAGCAGATACAGCCGGGTACCCTTTCCTCCGGCCAGCACAAAGGCAAGCACGCGAACTTGCATCGGCCTTATTGTGGCAAAAATTGAGCCAGCTCCGTCAGAACGGGCGTTATCTACTGCCCCGCCACAGCCTCGACAAAGCGGCGATCCATGGGCCAGGCGCCGAGAACGCGATTGTCCTGCTGCTCGAATTTTCCGCCGCCTAAAACCGAGCTCAAGTCGCGCGGGTTGGGCGTCATTTGATCTCGCGCCAGCATTTTATTCAGAAGCTCGGTCGATCTGGTAAGTTGCGCGGCCAGCGAAGCCGCGTCCGCCGCGGAGTTGCACAGCACCTCCGCGCGTATCCGCAACTGATTCCCGTCCGGGCCGATGGCGAACGTCGCCTTCTGCGCCGAGGCGAGCGGGCTCAAAAACGCGTGCGTTCCCTCCGGCAGATCCTTGACGTCGGCGAAAACGAACGAAGGCGCCGAAATCCACACGGGCTCCGGCGGCAGCCGCGGCGGATTCGACCACTGCTCCGGACCGATTATATTTACCCCGCGCTGTTCGAGGGAAACCGCCAGGGCCAGAACATTCGAGCGGATCGGATAAAACGAGATGTGCCGGCCTGCCTCGCTCGCCGGCATTTCGCAAATCGTGTTGCGGCAGGCGCCGCCCTGCGATTCGGCGTAGGCGTTCAGTTTTTTCCAATCGAAGCGACCGCGGATGGCCATGTACACGCTGCCGCGGATAAACGCCGCCGCCACTTCATCCAGATCGCCGCGATAATCGAAGCCGGTCTGACCCACGAATCGTTTGTAATCTGGCTCCTCGGCGGCCTTGGAGCCGGCGAGCAGATCGAGCAGCCCGCTATCTCGCAGGGACGCGACGTTCAAATAAACGTGGATGGCCTGATCCGGCGGCAGGCACTCGACCAGCGTGGCGGCGGAGAAGCTTCGCTGCTGGAATCGCCATCGCACCACTCCCAGAACCGCGCCGCAGACGAGCAGCGCCAGCACCATCAGGTGCCAGGGCCGAAGCCGCGCTGTCATTTCCGGGATCAATTGGCTATGATAACCCGCTCACGATCACATCGCCTGCGCGGCCAGCCGCCGCGCCCGTTGCGCTTTCCACAGTTCTATATATGGCTGAAGATCGCGCATCATGGCGGCGAACTGCTTGGGATCGAGCGATTGCGCTCCATCGCTCATCGCCTTTTCCGGCGCCGGATGAACTTCCACCAGCAATCCATCCGCGCCGATCGCGACGCCGGCGCGCGCCACGGCGGGAACCAGACTGCGCTTTCCCGTCGCATGGCTCGGATCAAGAATTAACGGCAGATGCGTCAGCTCATCGAGCGCGGCAATCGCGGCGAGATCGCACGTGTTCCGGGTCGCGGTCTCGAAAGTGCGGATTCCACGCTCGCACAGCATCACCTGCGGATTGCCGTGCGCCACGATATACTCCGCGCTCATGAGCAATTCCTTGATGGTCGAGCTCATGCCGCGCTTCAGCAGCACCGGCCGGCGGCATTTCCCAAGAGCCTTCAAAAGCGCGAAATTTTGCATGTTTCGCGCGCCAATTTGCAAAATATCCGCGTATTCGGCGACCATTTCCACATCGCCGTCGCTCATCACTTCGGTGATGATGCCCAAACCGGTCGCCTGCCGCGCCTTGTCGAGCAGCTTCAATCCTTCGAGCGCCAATCCTTGAAAATCGTAGGGCGACGTTCGCGGCTTGAACGCGCCGCCGCGCAGAAATTTGGCGCCCTCGCGCGCGACAATTTCCGCCGCTTCAAGAATTTGCCGCTCGCCTTCGACCGAGCAAGGTCCCGCCATCACGATGAATTCCTCGCCGCCGAAGGTCACCCCGCGCACGCGAATTTCCGTCTTTGCCGGCCGGAATTCGCGGCTGACGAACTTGTAAGGCGCTGAAATCCGGACCGCTTTCTCCACGCCCGGCATCGCCTCCAACGATTCCAGGCACTGCGTCACGTCGCCGATTCCCACCGCTCCGATTACCACCCTTTCTTCGCCCTCAATCGAATGGACTTTATAGCCGAACTCTTCAATTCTTCTCCGCACCGCGTCTACTTCCTCCTTTGTCGCATGCAACCTCATCGAAACGATCATGGAAGCCCCCTAAAAACAAAAAACCCACTCTTTCGAGTGGGTTGGATTCATCTAAAAAACGTTCAGCCCACTCGCGCGATTCAGGTGCTAAAGTAATACGACCAGAACCGGCGAGCGCCAAACATGAAAGATCAATATATCATAAAGCCCGCCAATCTCAAAAATTTTTTGTGGCGCTAGCGTTGGACGCGGTAATTCAGGTGGACCACGCCATCGGCGTAGGAGCGCAAGGAGATCAGTTCGAGCGGAATATTCCGGTGGCGAGGCGCGACCAGCGGAATGCCTTCGCCGATCATCACCGGAATCACATGGATAGAGAATTCATCGATGGCGCCGGCGTCAAGGAACGATGCGATGATTCCAGCGCCGCCCATCATCCAAATATTCTTGCCCGGCGCGGCGCGGAGCTTGCCCGCGAACTCCGGGATCGGCTCGGAAACAAACTGGACGCCCGGAAGCGGATCGGCGGGAGGCCGGCGCGAAAACGCGTAGTGCTTCACGTTGCCGTACATGCCGACGCCGCCCATGCTCACCGCGAAATCGTAAGTTTTTCGTCCCCACAGGATGGTGTCGATGGACCGCCAGAAATTCGCGATACCGTATCCGCCTCTGGGTTGAGGGCGTTCGAGCCAGTCGATGCCGCCGTCGGGGCGGGCGATATAGCCATCCGCGCTCGTCGCGATATAGACGATGATCTTACGCTCGCGGAGTTGTTCCCTTTGCTTCATGTCCTGGCCTGCATCAAATCTTATCCGAACGGCCGCCTTCTAGCGGCGGATTGAACCGGATATGATAGTTGCCGCATGAACCGCCGACGATTTTTCGCCACCTCCGCCGCTGCCGCGTTGCCGTTAGGCGAGCCGGCCGCCGCGGCCAGACCGGGTCAGCCGAAACTTGGCTGCCAATCGGCGCCGACCAACGACGCGCATCTCAAATATCTCGCCCGCTACGGCGTGCGGAACATCTGCGGGTATCCCCAAATAGATGGCGACCGCCTTTATGCCACGGCCGAAGAGCTGAAGCGCACGCGCGATCTTTGCGAGAAAAACGGGATCAGTCTCGATTGCATTGCGCCGCCGTTTCTCGAATCGAGCCACATCGACAAAGAAAAGCATCCGGCCATCATGCTCGGACAAAGCCCGCAGCGCGATCGCGACATCGAGCAATTGCAAACGATGATCCGAAACTGCGCCGAAGCGGGAATTCCGTCGATTAAATACAACATGAGCCTTCTGGGCGTGGTGCGCACCGCGCCGAGCCCCGGCCGAGGCGACGCGAGCTATGTTACCTGGCGGCTGAAGGACGCGCATCCCGATCCTCCGCTTACGCGCGCCGGCCGCATCGATGCCGATACCGCCTGGGAGCGCATCACTTATTTTCTGGAGCGCGTCATCCCGGTGGCCGAAGAATATAAAATCCAGATGGCCTGTCATCCGCACGATCCCGGGATGCCGCCGGAAGGCTATCAAGGCGTGGTCCGGGTGCTCGGCACGGTCGACGGGCTGAAAAAATTTGTCGCGATTAAGCCCAGCCGCTACCACGGTCTCAACTTCTGCCAGGGAACCGTTTCCGAGATGCTGGAGCATCCCGGCAGCGAAATCTACGACGTCATCCGCTACTTCGGCTCGCGCGGGAAGATCTTCAACGTGCACTTCCGCAATATTCGTGGCCATCGCGACGATTTTCAGGAAGTGTTTCCCGACGAGGGCGACGTCGATTTCGTGAAAGCGATCAAAGTTTATAAAGAGATCGGCTATTCCGGAATGCTGATGCCGGATCATGTCCCGCGCGCCGCGGCCGATCCGAACGGGCTGCAATCGTTCGCCTTCTGCTATGGCTACATCCGCGCGCTGATTCAATCCACCTGATCGCGGCCCAGCGCCGCGGAGCGAGCGAAGGGGGCGGGATCGCCCGGGCGGTAGCGCGCGGCAATGAGAAAACCGGCGAGAACGATGGCGGACGCCGTCAGTCCCCAGCCGGTCAGCAGCCCGCGCTGGATCAAGAATCCGGCGAGCGGCGGTCCCGCGATCTGGCCGAGGGACGTCAGCGATTGCGTCAATCCCAGCACGACGCCTTGCTCCTGGCGCGGCGCGGCTTGCGTGACCATGCTGGTGAGCGTCGGCCGAACCAGGCTGCCGAGCGCGGAGGCGACCGTCGCGGCGGCCAGCATCGGAATCGAATAGCAGAACGCCAGCAGCGCGTAGCTGGTCACGTAGGCGGCGAAGCCGACGCGATTGAGCGTCGCTTCGCCAAATCGCTTTACCAATTTTCCGAGCGCGGGCCCTTGCAGAAAAATCCCCAGGAAGCCGGCGAAAGCCCAGGTGAAGCCGACCTGCTCGGGTCCGAACGCCATGCCGTGCCAGTACAGCCTCCGCTCCGCATATAACGGAAAGCCCGTGGTGAACATGGCGAAGGCCAGCGCGAAGCTCAGAAATTCGTACAGCAGCGGCGCGATGCGCGGATCGCGAAAGTATCGCGCGTACTCGCCCCATTGCAGCAGCGACAACCGCCGCCCGCCCGGCCCATCAGAAGAAGCGCGGCCGCCTCTCACCGCCGGCAGCAGAAACGCCGTGGAAAGAATACTGGTGAAGGACAGCGCCGCGGCGGCGAAAATCGGGTAGTGATAATCGAACTTCGCCAGATACCCGGAAATCGCCGGACCGATCAGGAATCCCATGCCGAAAGCGATACCGATAATGCCGAAGGATTTCGCCCGGTCCTCGGGGCGCGTCACATCGGAGATGTAGGCTTGCGCGAGCGAAAGATTGCCGGCGGTCGAGCCGTCGATAATCCGCGCCAGAAACACCACCCAGAGCGAGGGCGCGAAGGCCATCACTAAAAATCCGATGAGCGTGCCGCACTGGCTCAGCAGCAGCAGCGGCTTTCTGCCGGTATGATCGGATGCGCGGCCGAGCAGCGGGCCGGAGATAAGCTGGCAGGCCGCGTACACGCCGATCAGCCAGCCGACCTCGGTCGCCGTCGCGCCGAGCGATTCGGCGTAGAACGGCAGCAGCGGGATCATGATCGTCAACCCGAGCACGTCGACGGCGACGATCAGAAAAATCGCGAACAGCGGAGACGAGAGCAATTTTTATGATGACACGGACGGCCCCAGCTCGACCTCCCAAACGCCGCTGAAATCGACGTAGTAGGCGTGAACGTCGATTCCCGGAATGGTTTTTCGCAAAAAGTCCGCGGCGCGCCGCAATTCCTGCTCGTGATGTTTGGCTTCGAGGGCGCAATCGTTGCCGAAGGCTTCCAGGCCACCGTAGGCTCCGCAATCGGAGTGGACCTTCAGGATGACGCGTTTGGTCTGATGCAGCCGGATCGATTTGCGGATCTGTTCCAGGACGAACTCGCGCTCCGCTTCGTTTTCGGGCGAAGCCAGCGACTTCGCCCCGCCGGCGATTTTGATCGGGTCCGGAAACTCGACTCCTTTCTTCTGGAGAAATTCCGTGAATCCGTTATTGAAGCGATGATCGAAACACCAGACGACAGCGGCGTCGCACGTGTATCTTTCGCGCGGCGCGTCGAAGTGGAAGACTTTTTTCATAATTCGTTGGAGATCGTGAGCACGGCGGCGCCGCGGATCGCATCGTGCTTCAGCGCATTCAGCGCGGCGTTGGCCTGATCGAGCGGGAATGTCTCGGTCTGGGTGTGTACCGGGATTTTCGCGGCCAGCTCGAGAAAATCCTCGCCGTCCTTGCGGGTATTGTTGGCCACGCTGCGGACCACGCGCTCCCAGTAGAGAAGATCGTAGGGCATTTGCGGGATCGGGCTCATGTGGATCCCGCCCGCCACCACTACGCCGCCGCGATCCAGGTTGCGCAGGGCCGCGGGAACCAGCTCGCCGGCGGGCGCGAATAAAATCGCGGCGTCCAGTTTTTCGGGCGATTCCTCCTCGCCGCCGCCGGCCCAGACGGCGCCTAATTCCAGGGCTAATTTTTGATGCCGGACGTCGCGCGTGAAGGCGAGCACGCGGACGCCCCAATATCGCGCCACCTGAATCGCGACATGCGCGGCCGCGCCGAAGCCGTACAGCCCGAGCGTTCCGCCGGGCTCGATTCCGGAAACGCGCAGGCAGCGAAATCCGATGATGCCGGCGCACAGCAGCGGCGCCGCGTGCAGATCGGGGAAGCCGTCCGGAATGCGATACACAAACGCCTCCGGCGCGACGGCGTATTCGGCGTAGCCTCCATCCACGGTGTGGCCGGTGAACGTCGCCGCCGGGCACAGATTCTCTTTTCCCGCACGGCAGAACTTGCAGGTTCCGTCGGTCGAATGAAGCCACGGCACGCCCACGCGCGCGCCGGGCGCGAACCGGCGAGCCCGGGCGCCGCATCGCTCCACCACTCCCACGATCTGATGTCCGGGAATCAGCGGAGATTTGAGCACCGGCAATTCGCCTTCGATCACATGCAGATCCGTGCGGCAAACGCCGCAGGCGTGAACCTTGATCAGCACCTCATGGGAGCCTGGCTCAGGCTTGGGGACGTCGATGGAGCGCAGCGGATTGGTTTCGATGGGCCCCCGCGAGGAAACAACGCACGCCTTCATTGCGGCTCCTCGTTTCTTTGTTGCGCGGTCCGCATCAGGTTCGCATCCGCGCTAAAAAATACAATCCGGCGAGCGAAAAGATCACGTCCGGCGACCAAGCCGCCACGGCCGGCGGCAATTCGTTCAAATTTCCGATCTGCGAAAACAACTGGCCGATGGACCAATAGGCGATGGCCACGCCAAGGCTCAATCCGACGCCGGCCATCGCGCCGCGGTTGCCGGCAAGAAACGCGAACGGCACGGCCACGATCGCCATAATCAGCGCGAACAACGGCTGCGAGAATTTTTCGTTCCATTCGACTTGCAGTGGAATCGTGTTGAAGCCGCTCTGCTTCAACTGCGCGATATAGGTTTTCAGCTCCTCGAAATTCATCTGGCGCGCCTGTTTTTCCTCCTGCAAAAACCAGTGCGGGTCTTCCTCGAGTTCATGAAAAACGCGCGTGCCGCCGGCGAAGCTGTCGTATCGTTTCGGCGGGCAGGCGATGCAGGAGGCATCCATGTCGCGGCTCCATCCGTTTTGAAAAACCCAGGCGGAGAGCGACGGCTCCCATCGCGCGCGCTCCGCCCAAATGTGGCGCTTCAGGCGGAAATATTGCGGATCGATCTCGTACACGTTGAGGTCGAGCATCACGTCGGTGGCGGCATCGAAATATTTGTAGTAGAAGACACGGTCGTGCTTGCCGTAGATCCATTTGTGATCCGGCCGCAGATAGGTCTGCGGAGGCTTGCCGCGAATCTCGGCGCGCAGCGCGTCCTGCCGCCGGTCCGCTTCGGGAACCCAGTAATGATCGAAGGCGAACAATCCCCCGCTCAGGAAAAATCCGGCGATCAGGATCGGAACTGCAAGACGATAGACGCTGATGCCGCAAGCCTTGAACGCGGTAATTTCGTTGTGCTTGGATAAGACGCCAAAGGCCACCAGCACCGATCCCAGAACGGCCACGGGCGTGAAATTGTAGACCAGCAGCGGGGTCAGGAAAAAATGGTAGCTGAGCACGTGCGACATCGGCGGGTGATTTTTGACGATGTCGCTCAGCAGCTCAAAGAACGTGAACACGTGAAAGATGAGGACGAAGCTGGTGATCCACAGGACCAGATAAAAAAGAAACGTGGCGAGCACGTAGGCATCGACCACCTGCGGCAGCATGGGGATCCGCCACAGCCAGGCGCGCGGCTCGATGCGGTCCAGCACGCGCTGGCGGGTGCGATGCGGCGTCTTCGCGATCCCGCGGAACAGCGCCAGAACGCGTCCCACAAAATCGCGATCGCCGGGGGCTTCCAGGCGAATGATCATCACCGATGCGAAAATCGCGAACACCGAATCGGGAATCCACAGCCCGATCTCCGGCCGAAGCCGTCCGGACCGCGCCAGACCGATGCAGCCGATCAGGCCGATGTAATAAACAAACGCGATCACCACCGTCAGCACCACGGCCGACGACTTGCCCGCGCGCCGCGACGTGATCCCGAGCGGCACGCCCGCCATCGCCAGCAAAATACAAGCGAGCGGCAGCGCCAGCCGCTGATGGAGCTCGATTCGGTCCGATAAACGCTGATCGGAATCGATCGTCTTATTATGGTAGGCCTCGCGATACAGAGGAACAGTATCGATCTCGGTTGAGGGATGCGAATTGCTCACGCCCTGCGCGCGCTGCGCCTCCAGGCCCTGTTCGCCGGTGGGAGCGCCGGAGACGTGATAATTGTTTTCCTTATCGGTTTCGTAACTGGTGCCGTTGCGCAGCGCGAGAGTGATCCGATTCTCCCGGATATCGGGAACGGCGACGGCATCGGAGGCGAGCGTGATGCGCGGAGTATCGCCGCGATCCGCCGCGCCCGGTTTGCGCTGATCCGGCGGCGTGATATCGGCCATAAACACGCGCTTCAATCGCGCCGCCTGCCCGGCGGTGATGTCGCTTACGTAAAGAATCGTGTTCGGAAACTGCTCTTCGAAAACGCGCGGCTCGATATCGGCAGTCAGCTCGTGCTGGATCACCTGGTTTTCGACTTTATAAAATTCGCGAATCGACCACGGCGTGAGCCACAGCGACGCGGCGGCGCACGCGATCATGCCCAGAAGGCTGAACAGAAAAATCGGCGGCGCGACGCTTCGCCCGGGGACGCCGGCAGCGCGCATGGCGGTGATCTCGCCGTCGGCCGACATGCGGCTCAGCGTGATCAGCGTGCCCACCAGCACGCCCAGCGGAATGGTCAGCGGCATGGATTGCGGCAGCACCAGCGCGAACAGACAGGCCACCGAGGAAAACGATCCGGTGGATCGCACCATCAACTCAAACAGCGGCCGCGTGCGCTGCAAAAACAGCACGAAGGTGAATAAAACCGTGCCGAGGAGGGAGGCGACAAAAATGTCGCGAAAGATCGTCCGGCTGAGCAGTCGCATGACTACTCTTCCATGCTACCCGGTTCGCGCGCTGCCCATTGCGCTAACTCACCGACGCGACATCTTCCACATTCACCGGCTTGTTATAGAAAAGGAATCGTCCGCAGCTTTCGCAGGTAAGCAACTGATCGCCGCGTTTTAAATCCTGCATGAACTGCGGCCGGATCACGATCTGGCACGCCGAGCATCGCCCTTCCACGGCCTCCGCGATGACCGTGCCGTGCCATTTTTTGCGCACGCGTTCATAGGTGTGCTGCACCGGTGGGGGAAGTTTCGCGTATATTTCCGCGCGTTCGGCGCGAAGCGTATCAAGCTGGGCTTGATCGGCGCCGGTGCGCTCGCGCGCGGCGTTTTTTTCACGCTCGACGAGCTGCTTTTCTTCCTTGAGCGCCGCTTCCGCCTTCTTCACGTTCTGGTCCAGCGGCTCGGATTCGCTCATCAGTTCGAGAATCCGATCCTCGGCCTTGCGAATTTCCTTCTGCGCGTACTCGATCTCGTTTTGAAAGGCGCGGTACTGCTCGTTGGTCTTCGCGCCGAGCATCTGATCCCGCAATTTGGAGATCTTCTGCTCGTGCATCTGGATGTCGCCTTCGTGCTTCTTGCGGTCCTTTTGATTGGCCGCCAGCGCCGCGCGATCGGCCTCCAGCTTGCGAACGTGCGAATCGAGGGTCTTTTCGATCGCGGCGATGTGCTTGGGGAGCGCGGCAACTTCCTTTTCAAGAGCCGCAATTCTCTGATCTAGCGATTGGAGCTGAATCACCAGATGGGTATCTGGATGCATGAGCAATTTCAGTTTAACACGCTCGCCCGATCCAGCTTGTTTGTACGCCGTCCTGTTGCAACCCTGTACATTGAGGAATATGGAAACGAATCTTCCTCCGGCGCCGCTCACGCTCGAAGGCGCCAGCGTCCTGCATCAGATGTTCCGCCTGAAATGGCCCGCCTGGCGGGCGCTGCCAGCAGCCGATCGCGGGAAACTGCTCGGCGACGCCAGCGCCGCGGCCGATCGGATGGAAGGCGCCGGAACGGCCATCTTTTCAATGCTCGGCCACAAGGGCGATCTGATGCTGGTGCATTTCCGCGCCGATTTTGATGCGCTCGCCGACGCCGAACGCTGCATCTCACGCCTGGAGCTTTCCGATTTTCTCGAACAAACCACATCCTACGTATCGGTCGTCGAGTTGGGCCTGTACGATTCGACGGTGAAACTCTACGCTTCGTTGGCCGAGCGCGGCATCGCGCCGCACTCCAATGAATGGAACGCGGCGGTCGAGGAGACCCTGGCGCGGCAGCGCAACGCCATGCGTCCGCGCCTTTACCCGGAGATGCCTGCCCACAAGTACATCTGCTTTTATCCGATGGACCGCCGGCGCGGCGAGCAGAAAAACTGGTATCAGCTCCCCATGGCCGAACGCCAGCGCCAGATGCAGGAGCACGGCGAGGTCGGTCGGCGCTACGCCGGGACGGTGAAGCAGATCATCACCGGCTCCATCGGCTTCGACGATTGGGAGTGGGGCGTGGATCTTTTCGCCGACGATCCGCTGGTGTTCAAGCGGCTCATCTACGAAATGCGCTTCGATGAAGTGAGCGCCGTTTACGCTCTGTTTGGCCCGTTTTACATCGGGCGCAGGATTAAACCGGCCGAGCTTGAAAGTATCCTCGCCATCTGACGCCGCGGCGTTATTTGGCGGCCGGCAGACGAAACTCCAGGCCCCGATCCGTATTCAACTTGCGCGAAAATTCGCGATCCACCAGCGCCAGCGATACCCGGTTCTGATCGCCATCCTGGGTGATGTAATCGAGCGTATCGCCGTCCACCCAGTAGGCGATCGCCGCCACAATCGAGTGGTCCGCCATCGCAATCAGATAAATTGTCGGCTCATCGTCGCGCGGCGCGTTCGGATCGGGCGGCGCAGGCGGAAGCGGCGTGTTCGAATAGTCGTGCATCACCGGATTGGCCACCGGCGGCTGAAAGCTCTGATTCATGATCACGACCGGCGTTTGTCCCGGCGCGCCGTATCCGCTGCCATCATCGTAGGAATTGGCGGGCGCCGGCCCGCTTGCCCGATCGCCGCCCGCTCCCGGATTGCAATATGCCGGATCACAGTAATAAGGAAGCCCGTAAAAGACCGGATAGGGAACGACCACTGCCGGACCGTGCACCGGATGCGACACCGGCGGCGGAGCGAGAAACCTGCCCGGCCGCGGAGAGCGACCGCCCGATCGCGATCCTCCCGCATTTGTGCCTCCCGTTCCCCCGTGCTGCGCGAAAACGGGTTGGAACAGGACGGAACCGGCCACCAGCACGGCAAAAGCAAGCTTCATGGCGACCCTCCCTAGAGAATATTCTAGACGTTCCGTTTGGATGAAGCGTTGCCTCGGCGGAAGGCCGCGGCGGTTCAAAACCGGTACAACATCAGGTAAACGATCACGCCGGTGACGCTCACATACAGCCAGATCGGCAGGGTCCATCGCGCAATCGCGCGGTGGCGCTTGAAATTCGCCCGCAGCGCGCGGCTTAACGTGATGATCGCCAGCACCGGCACGATCGCGGCCAGCACCGTGTGCGTGAACAGGATGGTCAGATAAACCAGGCGGATCGCGCCGGCGTGCCGGTAATAAACCACGCCCGCCAGCGAATGGTACGTCAGGTAGCCGATCAGGAAAAGAACGGAGACGCCGAACGCCGAAATCATCACCGTGCGATGAGCTTCGATCCGGCCGTTGCGGATCAAGGCAAACCCGAGGGTCAGCAGCACCGCCGCGATCGCGTTCAGCGCTGCATTGATCGCGGGCAGATCGTGAACCGTCAACTGCGCTCCGCCGCCAGGCGCTTGGCGTCCGCGATCACGCGCGGGATCGCGTCCGCGTCCGACGTCTCATAAAATCCGCGAATCTTTCCGGAGCGGTCCACCAGGGCAAAGCGCGTCGAATGCTCCAGCGATCCGTCGACATTGCCGAGCAGGAAGGCATCCCGGCACAAATGCTGCAATGTGTCGCGCGATCCGGTTAGAAAATACCAGACGCCGGTCTTGGCCCCGAATCGATCCGCGTATTGCGCCAGCACCGCAGGCGTATCATGCTCCGGATCGACCGTGAAGGAAACCAGCCGCACGCCATCGATTCCGGCCAACGCATTTTCCACCTGATGCATCTGCGAGCTCATGCGCGGGCACGGACCGGGGCACGTCGTATAAATAAAATCGGCGATCCAGACCTGCCCGCGCAGCTTCGCCGCGCTCTCAAAGCGGGCGCCGGTCTGATCGGTGAGTGTGAAATCGGGAACGCTCGAATAGGTCGGCAGGCCCGCGCGCGCGGCGCAGCCGGTCAAAATGGCGAAGCTACAAACCGGGACGGTCCAAAACCAGGAGGCCATATAACAGCGGAAGATAAACAACGCTCGCCAGCAAAACCTGACGGGCTCGCGGCCGGGTGCGATCGAAAGCGGCGCGAGCGCCCGCCAGCAAAAAATAAAAACCCAGCGCCAGCGCGCCAATCAGATAAACATTGCCCGCGTCTCCGACAAATCGCGGCAGCACGCTCACCGGAACCAGCGCCAGCGAAAACAAAACGATCCGCCGCGCGGTCGATTCGCCATCCGGCTCGACCACCGGCAGCATGCGGATTCCCGCCTTGGCGTAATCCTCGCGATACATCCACGCGATCGCGTAAAAATGCGGGAACTGCCACAGAAACAAAATGCCGTAAAGGACCCACGCCAGCGGGCTCAGCGTTGCCGCCGCCGCGGCGAATCCAATCAGCGGAGGCATCGCGCCGGGAATCGCGCCGACCGTGGTCGAATGCGGCGAGCGCCGCTTCATCGGCGTGTACACAAACAGATAACTGACCAGCGTGAACAAGCCGAGCAATCCCGCAAGCAGATTCGCGCCGATCCACAGATCGAAAAATCCGGCGATCGACAGCGCCACGCCGAACCAGAACGCGCGCGATTCGATCACCCGCCCGGAGGGAATCGGCCGGGCTTTGGTGCGCTGCATTTTGGCGTCGGCCTCGCGCTCATACCACTGATTCAACGCGGCCGTCCCGCTCGCCATCAGCCCGGTGCCGAGCAGGGCATGAAAAAGCGTCCAGGCGCCCGCGAAATGGCCCGCACACAAGAACCCGATCGCCGTGCTCATCAAAATGAAAACAGTGATCCGAGGCTTGGTAAGCTCCAGGTAATCTTTCATTAACTGACCCACGCGAGCGGACCGGCTCACTAGTGAGACGCCGAAACTTGGTTGCACGAACGTAATGTTTATTCTATCACGGCTGCACAATTTGTGGCCTGGCAAGAATCGCGCGTAGTTCTTCCGCCACCCGATCCGCCCCGGAAACCCGCAAAACATCGAATCCCGCCGCTTTTCCGCTGGCGACGCCCGCGTCGGAATCTTCGATCACCAAAGGCCGCCGCGCAGCAAGCAATTCCGCGGCTTTTAAATAAGGATCGGGCGCTGGCTTCAGGTTCGGAACCTCGCGGCCGCAGACGAACGCCCGAAAGCAGTCGCGAATTCCCGCGCGCGCGATCGGCGGCTCGACCTCCGTCCGGGAGCTGGAAGAAACCACGGCCAGCTTGTACCGTCCCGACAGCTCCCGTATGCAATCGAGCGTCTCTTGCAAAAACGGCGGATCGGCCATCAATCTTTCGCGAAACATCGGTTGTTTCCGCTGATATTGCGGCCAGACGTCTTCCCAGGGAATCGGCGGATGGTGTGCGCTGGCCAGCCGCTCCACCATCTGCCGGTCCGAAACGCCGACGCAGTTTCGCTGGTAATAATCCCATTCAAGATGAATCCCGAACGGATGAAGAAGCTCGCGCCAGCAGGCAAAGTGAATGGGTTCGGTATCGGCCAGAACGCCGTCAAAGTCGAACAGCAGCGCGTCCCAGCTCAAGCGAAAAAGCCCCGGCGAGTTCGCATCAATTCCTGATTTTCCCACAACGCGCGGCGCGCGCCCGGTGTTCGGCGGCGTTTTCAGTGGCGTGTCCCGCGGCGATAATGTTCCGTCCGGATCAGGCTATAATTCGGTCATGATAAATCCAACCGAAAAAATCTGGCATAACGGGAAGCTCATCCACTGGAACGACGCGAAAATCCATGTTCTGGCGCATGTCACCAGCTACGGCAGTTCCGTATTTGAAGGGGTCCGCTGTTACGCGACCGCGTCCGGACCGGCCATTTTCCGCGCCCGCGAGCACGCCCGCCGCCTTCGCGATTCGGCCCGGATTTATCGCATCCAAATTCCGTACTCGATCGACGAGATCTGCAACGCCATGGCGGAAGTCGTGCGCGTCAACAAGATGGACGCCTGCTACATTCGTCCGCTGGTGCTGCGCGGCTACGGCAATCTCGGGGTGATGCCGACCAAGGACAATCCCATCGAAACCTACATCGCCTGTTGGACCTGGGGCAAATATCTGGGCGGCGAGTCGCTGGAAAAGGGCGTGGACGCGTGCGTTTCAAGCTGGACGCGCATGGCTCCCAACACGCTGCCGGCGCTGTCCAAAGCCGGCGGGAATTACATGAATTCACAGTTGATCCGCATGGAAGCCGAGGTCAACGGATACAGCGAGGGCATCGCGCTGGACGCCTCCGGCTACGTGAGCGAAGGCTCCGGCGAAAACCTGTTTTTGATTCGCGACGGCAAACTGATCACGCCGCCGCTGGGGGCAAGCGTTCTGCCGGGAATCACGCGCGACACCGTGATCCAGATCGCCCGCTCGCTCGATATTCCGGTCAGCGAAGCGCTGATCCCGCGCGAGGCGCTGTACATCGCCGACGAGATCTTCTTCTGCGGCACCGCAGTCGAAATCACGCCGGTCCGCTCGGTGGACCGCATCGAAATCGGCAAGGGTAAGCGCGGCCCCATCACGGAACGCCTGCAACGCGAATTTTTCGACATTGTGGAAGGCAAGAAGGCCGATCGCTTTGGCTGGCTGTCGCCGGTGGCGCAACCTGTGGGCGCCGCGAAGTAACGTTCCGGGGGATCAATCTTCTGCGGAAACCGGGCCGCGCGGCCACCTCCCCCGAGACTGGCTCGCCAACCCGGTTTCCCGCAGAATCTTGTTGACATAGTTTTATCAGGAGATGGCCTGGATGGCCAGAGTGAAACGGTGAATTTCAACAGCTCTTTCCCTCACGGCTTTGCGAACTTAGGGCCGCGCCGGTGTGGGAATACTGTGGAAAAACAAAATGCTGATGAAATGTAGCGGCCGCAATGTGTCCACGGCCGAGCCGGTTTCGCTCGAATTCGATTCCGTCATCCAGCACGTCGATCCGCTGCTTCAGGAACCAGAAGACACCTGGATCGCCCCGGGCTTCATCGATCTTCAGGTGAACGGCTTCGCCGGCGTCGATTACAACGCGCCTGAGGCGGCGCACGAGGAGATCGCCCGCTCCATCCAGGCGATGTTCTCGACCGGCGTCACGCGTTTTTTTCCAACCGTCATCACCGGCGATCCGGCGCGAATGGCGGCCGCGCTCCGCAATCTGGCCGATGCTCGTGAGACGCTGGAAAACGGCGCCGCAATGGAGGCGTTTCACGTCGAAGGACCGCATATCTCGCCCGAAGACGGGCCGCGCGGCGCGCATCCTCGGCAATGGGTCCGGCCGCCGGACCTCGACGAATTTCGCCGCTGGCAGGACGCGGCGCGCGGCAACGTTCGCCTGGTGACGCTCTCGCCCGAATGGCCGGGGGCGGCGCGCTACATCGAGCAGCTTACAAACGAAGGCGTCGTGGTCAGCATCGGCCATACGTCGGCCTCGCGCGATCAGATCGAGGATGCTATCCGCGCCGGCGCAACGTTGTCCACTCATCTCGGCAACGGCGCGCACGCGACGCTTGCGAAATTCAACTACATCTTCGATCAGCTCGCCGCGGACCGTCTCGCCGCCAGCTTCATCGTGGATGGCATCCATCTGGCCGACAATTTTCTGCGCGTCGCGCTGCGCGCCAAGGGGATCGAGCGAAGCATCCTGGTCACCGACGCCGTGATGCCCGCAATGTGCGAACCCGGCCTGTACCGGCTGGGCGAAGTGGAGGTGGAATTAAAGCAAGACCATCGCGTCGTTCTGCGTGGCGGCACGCGTCTTGCCGGATCGAGCCTGCGCATGGATCAGGCGATCTCCAACGTGATGCGCATCGCCGGCGTCACCCTTACTGAAGCGATCGCCATGGCGACGATCAACCCCGCCCGCCTCGGCCGCATCGTTTCCCGCCAGCGCGGCCTGCGCGGCGGCGAGCGCGCCGATATCGCGCGCTTCCGGCGGATCAATCAGCGAATCGAAATTGTTGAAGCGTACCTCGGCGGCCGCCGCGTGTTCTTCGCAGGACGGGACTCATCCCCCACGGCGCCGATCCTGTGAATCAATCACCGGGAAATTGAAGCAGCGTCAGGCCGCCGCATTCAATTCCTTTTCGAAAAACGCATCCACGCAGTTTAAAATCGCCGCGGGATCGGAGGCGTGATAAATCTCCGCCCGCAGCCGCGATCCGTTGCGGACGCCGTGCGTGAAATACGTCGCGAACTGCTTCATCTTGCCCGCCGCGTCTGGCGAGCCGTGCGCGGTGAGCATCTCAAAATAGCGCCGCATCAGCGCATACCGCTCCTCCTCGCACGGGATCTTATAGCTTCCGCGGCTGAGATAATCGGCGATCTGGCGGAAAATCCAGGGGTTCGACGACGCCGCGCGGCCGATCATCACCGCGTCGCAGCTCGTCTCCTTCACCATGCGCACGGCATCCTCCGGCGCGACGATATCGCCGTTTCCAATCACCGGAATTTTGACGGCCGCCTTCACCTCGGCGATGCGGGTCCAATCGGCGCGGCCGCTATAGCCCTGCTCGCGCGTGCGCGGATGCAGTGCGATCGCTTGCAGCCCGCAATCCTCGGCGATCTTCGCCATCTTCACGGCTACCAGCTCGCGATCGTTCCATCCCGCGCGGAATTTCATGGTCAGGGGAATCGTAATCGCCGCGCGGACCGAGCGTAAAATCCGCTCCACCAACGGCAGATCGCGCAGCAGCCCGGACCCTCCGTTGCACGTCACCACTTTCTTTACCGGGCAGCCGAAATTGATGTCCACAATATCGAAGCCCAGATCCTGGCAGTAGCGCGCCGCCTCCGCCATCACCGCCGGATCGGAGCCGAAAAGCTGCGCGGCGATCGGATGCTCATCCGGCTCGAAATAGAGATAACGAAAAGTGCGCGTCGGCTTGGTCGCGCGTGCGCTCGCGACCACGCCGTGGCTGGACGTGAACTCGGTCATGATCAGCCCGCAGCCGCCTTGCGCCCTTATGAGGCGGCGAAATACCGTATCCGTGACGCCGGCCATCGGAGCAAGAACGGTCGCGGGCGCGATTCGCACGCCTCCGGCGCAATATTCCGTGGGAAACATCTCGATTTATTTTCGCAGATTGAAGCCCTGCTACCCGGCGCCATGCAGCTTGCGCCCGGTGATCGCCGCGATCTGCCGCGCCAACTGCTCCTGAAGCAGGAAAGTTTCCTCGAACGCCGCGTCAAACGTCTCCGACCAGAGATGAAATCCATCGGCGGCGTCGCTGAGCTGCGCGGTAACTCGGATTTTGTCATCGGCCACGCGCACGCTGCCTTCCATCACCGCCGCGACGCCGAGGTCCTTGGCGATATCGCGAACATCATGGGGATCTTTATATTGAAATGCCGAGGTGCGGGCCGCGATTTTCAGATCGTCCATGCGCGTCAGCGCGTTGATCAACTCCTCGGTCACGCCCTCGCAGAACGCTTCGCGGCTTTCGTCGTTGGTCATGTTCACAAACGGCAGCACCGCAATCGACTTCAAGGCAACGGAGCGCACGCTTTGACGCGTAAAACTGGGCCGGTAAGCCCCGCGCGGCAGCGCGATCACGATGTGGTCGCGCGCGCCCTCGCTTTCGTAATATTCCGATAACAGCTTGCGCAGGCGGCGCGCCTCCACTCGGACGATGGGATCGATTCGAGAATCGAAATCACGCTTATCGAAAACTCGCGCGGCGATATCCCGCGCCGTGGGGGCGCCGTCGTTTTCCAGGACGTATTCGACCAGCACGCGCAGGAATCGGCTCATCCGCTCGCATCGCCTGAAACGCGCTGAGGACAAAATCTTCTCCAACTGCCTCCGCACCATCGCCGGATTCGGCGCCGGATTAGGAGTGTAGTGCTCCAGCTTGGCGCGCGATTTTTTTACGCCCGAACTTTCTAGCTTTGTTCTCATATGTTTTCTCCGCCCGTACATCTCTTGTCCGCACACCGTAACAGGCAACGCGCCTGCCAAACCCTGATCATGACCGCTATGTAATTCAATATCAGTTACTTAACTGGGAGGAGAAAACATGAAGTGTTTCGGGTTTCCCTGTAAGAAAGTAAGGCGACCGTTTCTTACTTCCCTTTTTCGTGCTGTGTTTGCGATTCTTTGGTTGTCCTCAGCGTAAATGTTTTCTGCCAGTCGAGCTTACCAACAAGAGATCCGGAACTCGACAGTAAGAAAATCGTGGCCGGTTTCGCTGGCTGGGATGCTGCCCTGATCTTTCATGACGAATTCTCTTAATAAATCGCGCCCGCCGTGCATGGAGAGGGTCATGACCTTAGTTGTGATCGACGACAATCCAGGCGACCTTCGCCTGATACGGGAGGCGGTTGCGCGAGCCGACCCATCCATGGATGTCATCTCCTTCACCGATGGACCCGAAGCTATCGACGCCCTGTGCGGAAGCCATGCCACCATCCAGCCGGGCGCGATTTTATTAGATCTTCGGCTCGGCGCCGCCGACGGTCTGGACGTACTGCGGATCATTCGATTTGTGCCGCGCCTGGCTGATATTCCGGTGATCGTCTTTACTTCATCAAACGCCGCCGCCGATAGGCATCGGTCCCATTTATTGGGAGCTACACGTTTTTTAAGAAAGCCGCTCGAAGCAGAGGATTACTTTCGAGCAGTGGATGACGTCGTGCAGCAGATCCGGCGCGGGCCGGAATCGAAACGCGGCCGCGGATCGGAGGAGTAGAGGCCGGAGGAGTAGAGTTGCGCCGGCGCCCGGATTTTCATCAAAATGTGAGTAATTGAGCGGGCTGACCACGACCCTCACCATCGATGCTCTGAGAACCGCCGGCATTACCAACGCAATTGCGGTGGCCCGCGACGGGGCCGAGGCGCGCGATGATCTGTTCGAGGGCAGCGAGCGGAACTTCGTTGTTCTCCACGCGCGCCTTGCCAAAGCGCTGGACCTGGAGGTGCTGCGGAACGGGGTTTACTGGCTGATCCGGAACGAACCACCATTGGAGTAATCGTGCATGGCGGATCTCATTCGCGTTCTCATGGTTGAAAATGTCGCCGACGACGCCGAGCGTGTGGCCGACATCCTCCGCCAGGGTGGATTTGATCCCCACATCCGCCGCGTCGAGACGGAGCGGCAGTTGCGCGAGGCGCTGGAGCGCGACTCCTGGGACGTGATTTTCCTCGATTACGTGCTGCCGGCTTTTAGCGGGGTCAAAGCTTTGAAGGTCTGCCAGGAGTCCGGCTGCGACGCGCCGATCATCGTCGTTTCCGGCAGCGTGGGCGAAGAGATCGCCGTTGAGATGATGAGAGCGGGCGCCGACGATTACGTGATGAAGGACAAGCTGGCGAGATTGCCGGCCGCCGTCCGGCGCTCGATCTCCGATGCGCAGGTCCGCCGCGAGCGGAGGGCCGCGCAGGAGGAGTTGAAGCGCTCCTCCGCCCAGCTTCAGTTGGCCAACGAGGAACTGCACCAGTTCATGCATTCGGTCAGCCACGATCTACAGGAGCCGCTGCGCATGATTAGCGTCTATGCCGATCTGATCAAGCGGAAACTGGGGCGCGTGGACGCCGACCTGGAGGAATATTTAGGATTCGTGATCAACGGCGCGCAGCGGATGTCGGCGCTTCTCACGGATTTGCGGGCCTACGTGGAGGCGACAAATCTGAGCGCACTGCCCTGTGAAGACGCCGACGCCGAGATCGTGCTGCAAGGCGTTTTGGTGAACTGCGCCTCGGCCATCGACGAGAGTGGAGCGGCGGTGGTCCACGATCCCCTGCCCAAACTGCCGGTCCGGGAATCGCATCTCACGCAGTTATTCCAGAATCTGATTTCGAACGCGATCAAGTACCGCGGCGAGGCCGCTCCCACGATTCGCATCTGGGCGCAGCGCCAAGGGGAGCAGTGGCGCTTCGCCTGTTCGGATAACGGCCTGGGCATCGCGCCCGAATATCGCGATCATGTTTTCGATTTTTTCAAGCGATTTCATGATTCCAAGATTCCGGGCACGGGCATGGGATTGGCGATCTGCCGCCGCATCGTGCAGCGTTATGGCGGCCAAATCTGGGTCGAATCCGCGCCGGGAGGCGGATCAACGTTCTACTTCACGCTTCCCGCCAGCCAATCCTTGCGAAAACAATCCGCCGGGTTTGCGTGCCCGGACGTTCCCGACGACGACTCCATCGGGCGAACCAACCACGCCTAGGATGGCGAATTTCAATCCGCACACGGCCCCAAACATCATGGCTTGTACGCATGCTCTTGAGCTTCGTGGGGCTGTGATACTCTTCTGATGAAAGGATGGTGGCGATATGCATCGTAGGCTCGTCTTAATGTTGGCCGTATGCTGCGGGCTGGCGGTCGCGCAGCAGGCGCAGGCTCCGTTTCAGACGCATCAACTCAAGCCCAACGTCTATTGGATCGAGGGCGGCGGCGGAAACAGCGGGGTCATCATCGGCGATAAGGGCGTCATCGTGGTCGATGCGAAGACCACGCAGGCCGGCGGCAAGGAACTGCTCGACGATATCGCGAAAATTACGCCCAAGCCGGTGACCACGGTCATTCTGACGCACAGCGATGGTGATCACGTCAACGGGCTCGCCGCATTTCCCGCCGGCGTGAAGGTGATCGCGCACGAAAACAACAAGAAGGAGCAGGAAGCCGCGCTTTCCGCGGGCGGACGCGGCGCGCCTCCGGCCGACCATCTGCCGAATCAGGTGATCGCCAAAAATAGAGAGACCCTCAAGATCGAGGGCGTGCGGATCGAGCTGCTCCATTGGGCGCCGGCGCACACCAGCGGCGACCTGGTGGTCTTCCTGCCCGCCGAAAAAATCGTTTTCACCGGCGACATTATCGCCACGCAGATGCCCGATGCGTTGATTCACCTGGAAAAACACGGATCGTCGGAAGGCTGGATTACGACCACCAAGGGAATGGTCGCGCTGAACGCCGATCAATACGTTCCCGGCCACGGCAACGTGCAGACCAAGGACGACATACAGCAGCGGCTGGCAAAAGTCGAGGCCAAGCGCAAACAGATCAAGGAACTGGCGGCGCAAGGCAAATCGCTCGAGGAAATCCGCGCCGCGGTGGGCGACCCGGCGCCGCAAGCCAATGCCCGATTCGCCAGCTTCACCGAAGTGGTCTATCGCGAAACGACGAACAAAAGCTCGGAGAACTAATTCATGACGCGCAGAGATTCTCTTAAAGCCGGCGCCGCCGGACTGCTCGCGATGCTGCCGGATTGGACGATGCCGGCGCTCGCCGATGACGAAGCCGATATGCAGTTTACCGATATTCCGAAGAATTTCAAGCCCGGCAACAATCCGGGATCGGAAACGCGCGTCTTCGATATCCGCAAAATCGACGGCCCGTTCGTGCCCAAGGATCAGTTCTTCGCGCTCCAGCACATGGGCCAGCCGGAAGTGGACGGCGCCTCCTATCGCCTGAAGCTGACCGGCATGGTCTCCAAGGCGGCCGAATTTTCGCTCGACGATTTGAAGAAGATGCATCCGGTGGAGCTGGCGGCGGGATATGAATGCTCCGGCAACAGCCCGCGCTCGGTCGAAGGACTGTGCTCCTGCGGGTTGTTCAAGGGCGTGCGTTTGCGTGATCTTTTAAAACAGGCCGGCGTGGGAGCGAAGGCGCGCGAGGTGGTTTTCTTCGGCGCCGATCGCGGACCGCAGGAGATCGTGTTTCGCACCCAGACGTTCAAGCTCAACCAGCAGTTTGGGCGCAGCATTACGCTGGAGAACGCAATGAAGCCGGAGCCGCTGCTGGCCTACGCGCTCAACGGCGAGCCCCTGACGCGCGCGCAAGGCTTCCCGGTCCGCTTGATCATGCCGGGATGGTACGGCGTCTGCAACGTGAAATGGCTGGCCGAAATACACTTGCAGGAGGATCGCTTCCTCGGAAATTATCAGGCCCGCTGGTATCGGTCGCTGGTGGGAGTGAATGGAACGGGCGAAGACAACGACCCCGCGACACAGTGGGTGGAGAACGAGATCACGCGGATTCATCTCAAATCGGTGATCGCGCGCGTGCGTAAAAAAGCCGGCGCTTATGAAGTGCTTGGATTCGTGCTGAACGACGGCACGCCGCTCAAATCGGTGGAGGTGTCGGTCGATAACGGTCCGTGGCGGAAAGCGGCGCTCGCCTCCACCAACACGCAATTTTCGTGGAAACTGTTCACGTACCGCTGGGAGGACGCGACGCCGGGCGAGCACACGCTGGTGTCGCGAGTGACGGACGTGGAAGGTAATGTTCAACCCACGGCCGAGGAGCTAAAGCGCAAGAAAACTTTTTTGCAGGATAACTCGCAGTTCCCGCGAAAAGTAATGATCGCATAGCTCCGCGCGGGATGAATCCCGGGGCTGGTTCAAACGGTAAAATCGGCGGGCTTAGGCGCGCAGCTCCTTTTCCACGGCATCCGCGAACATATCGATCTCGCCGATGGTGGTGTAGACGTGAGGCGTGATCCGCAAGCCGTCGTACTCGGGATGCGCGACGCGCGCCGTCACGATGGCGTACTTCGACCACAGCGCATCGTGCATCTTGCCCGGATCGACGCCTTGAAACGCCAGAAAGCCGATCCCGCAGGATTGCGCCGGATCCTGGCTGTGCAAAATCCTGCATTTCGGATTCTCCGCCAGCCGGTGGGCCCAGCGGTCGCGCAGGTAGCGGAGCCGCTCTGCCTTGCGCTCGATCCCGATATTTTCGTTGAACACCAGCGCCTGGGCGATCGCGTCGTGATTCGCCGCCGGATGAGTGCCGATCTCCTCGAATTTGCGGATATCGGAATCCTGCCGCGCGTCGGAGGCCATCAGCGCCCAGGTGCTCGCGATGCGCGATTTCTTGACGTATAAAAATCCCGTGCCGATCGGCGCGCAGGTCCATTTGTGCAGGCTGGTGCCGTAGTAATCGCAGTCGAGATCGGAAATTTTGAACGGAAAATGATTGAAGGCGTGCGCTCCGTCGACGATCACCGGAATGCCGCGGGCGTGCGCCATGTCACAGATCCGCCGGATCGGGAAGATCTGTCCGGTGCGATTGGTGATGTGGCAAACCAGGATCAGTTTGGTCCGCGGCGTCACCGCGCGCTCAAACCGCTGATACAAATCGTCCATGCCGGGCGGCGGCACAGGAAACGAGATCTCCTTGAGCACGATCCCTTCGCGCCGCTCGCGCTGGCGGAAGGTGGTCAGCATGCGCGGATAGTCCTGATTGGTGGTTAACACCTCGTCGCCGCGCTTCAGATCGATTCCCATCTGCGCGATTTCGAGCGATTCGCTCGAATTGCGCGTAATCGCCATCTCTTCCGGATCGCAGCCGGCCGTGTCGGCCAGCCGCCGCCGCACCGCTTCGATTTTCGGCTCCAGGTTCTGGATCATGGTGTGATACGGACCCATGTCGCTGAATTCCAGATAGCGGCGCATGGCGTCCTGCACCGGGCGCGGCGCGGGACTCACGTGGCCGTTATTGAGATTGATGACGTCGCGATCGATAGTGAAGGCGTTGCGAATCTCGGTCCAGTAATCTTCATCGCGCGCGACCTCTTCCGGCTTGCGTCCCTTCACGCCTTCGCCCGCGGCGCGCGCGCGTTCGATCGCGTTATCCTGAAAAGCCGCCAGCGCAACCGATCCGGCGGTGATTCCAAAAAAGTCCCGGCGATTCATGGGCAGGAGTGTATCACATTGGGATCGCGGACTAAAGGCGCCGGGGGCGCGGTTCAACGCCCGATCCGCGCGCGGATTAAATGATCCAGCTTCGGGAACTCGCGGTCGAGCCAGGCGTTGCCTTCCTCAAACATTTTGTCCTGATGCCCGGCGCGCATTCCGCCTCCGGAGGTTTCACCGTAGCCTGTATACAAACGCTCCACCACGTCCATGCCTTCCACCACCTTGCCGAACGGCGCGAATCCCTGCGAGTCCTGCCGCGAATTATCGCCGAGGTTGATATAAACCTCGGTCGCGCGCGTACCCGGTTGCGTAAATGCGAAGGCGACATAGCCCGGTCTATTGCTTTCCCGGACCGGATCGTCGGGAATCGTCCGGTTGCGCCATTTGCGAGCGACCCTGGGATCGCCGGCGATTCCAAATTGCACCCATTTGCCCGCTACGGCGCGGAAAAATCGCGAATTATCGTAGTATTTCGCGCGAACCAGCTCATAAAAACGATCGGCGCCGTGCGGAGCCCAGTCGCGATGCGCCTCGACGACAAAGTTTCCCTTCGTGGTCTCAACCCGGACTCGATAAACCGGCGGAGCGGCGTACAGGCTCGCCGTGATCAGCAATAATGCCGCGATTCTCATATGATTCTGAAGGTACATGACTTGCCGGGCTCGCGCCTGCTCGGCACAAAACCGGCCGGCTTACGCGGCGCCGCGCGGCTGCTATCCTGAAAACACACCGCTATGCGCCGCACCCGGTGGCTCTTTCTTGCCGCCTTTCTTGCCATTGTCATTTGGGTGAGCGCGGTTTACGTAAGATCCAAGGCTAGCGCCGATCGCAACATTATCGCTCCACCCAAGCCGCTTGAAGCGGGCATCGACGCGCGATCGCAGCACTACAGCTACACCAAAAGCAACGGCACCACGCCGGTCTTTTCGATCAGCGCCGGCGAGATGCGCGAAAGCAAGGATTCCTCCACCATCCTGCTTCAGGATGTCGAGCTGCATCTGTTTCATAAAGACGGCAGCCAGTACGATCGCGTCCTCTGCGACCACGCCAGTTTCAACGAAAGCGCCAAAACGCTTTTTTCCGACGGCGACGTGCGGATCACCATGGGCATTCCCGTCGAAGGCCCGCCGCATGGCCGCATCGTTGGCATCAAATCCTCCGGCATCACCTTTCAAAGCGAGACCGGAAAGGCCGCCACCGATCGCCGCGCCTGGTTCGACTTCGGCAGCGATGGCAAAAAAGAGGGCGGCGGAACGGCCGTCGGCGTGGAGTACGATCCGCAAACCCGCGAGCTGCATCTTAAAAGCCAAGTCTCGCTTGACTGGACCGGCAAGACCGAGGGCTTCGTTCCCATGCACATTGAAGCGGGGGAGGCTTTTTACAAGGAAAAAGAATCGAAAATCTGGCTGATGCCCTGGTCCAAGCTCACTCGCGACACGCTGCATATGGAAGGCGGCAACGCCGTGATCACGCTCGATCAGGGCGATGTTCGCGAGGCGTACGTCGCGGCCGGGCACGGCGTGCGCGAGGAACCCGACCGCAAAATCGAATTTCAATCCGATCGCATGTGGATGCACTTCGCCGACGGCATGGTGGTCGATCACATCTACGGGGATCAGAACGGCCGGCTCGTCTCCACCGCCGCGACCATGCGCACTACGGTTACCTCGCCGCACATGGATTTGAGCTTCCATCCGCAAAACAAGGAAAGCGAGCTTCAGGAAGTTCTGGCGCGCGGCGGCAGCACCGCGGAAGCGCAGCCGCTTCCCAAGCCCAACGCGGAAACGAAGGAAACGAAGATCCTTAAGAGCGATACCATCACGCTCAAGATGCGCAACGGCGGAAAGGAGATCGCCAGCGCGGAGACCGCCGGTCCCGGCACGCTCGATTTTCTTCCCAACGCGCCCGGCCAGCCCAAGCGGTTTCTCAAAGGCGATCGCATCTGGATCACCTACGGCGCGGAGAATCGCATCCAAAGCCTCAAGGCCGTGAACGTCACCACGCGGACCGATAAGCCGGGAGCTAAAGATCCCGCGATCACCGAAAGCCGCGATCTGGTCGCGTTCTTCGATCCCAAAACCAGCGACCTTTTGCGCATGGAGCAGAAGACCAATTTCAAATACGACGAAGGCGATCGCCACGCGCGAGCCGCCAGCGCCGTGCTCGAACAGGATAAAGGCGTCATGACGCTCGATGGCGGAGCGCGGATGTGGGATTCGACCGGCTCGGCTGCCGCCGATCACATCGTGACCAATCAGAAGACGGGCGATTTCGAAGCCGCCGGACACGTCATGTCCACGCATCAGCCAGATAAAAACGGCAAATCCTCGGCGATGCTTTCAACCGAGGAAGTGATGCAAGCCAAGGCGCGGCGCATGATCTCGACCGACAACAACCAGAAAGTCATCTACGAAGGGGACGCCGTCGCCTGGCAGGGAGCCAATCGCGTCGAAGCCGACCGGCTGCAAATCGACCGCGACGCGCAGATCATGGAAGCGCATGGCAAGGTGAAAAGCCAGTTCGTCGATAAGGACAAAAAGAAAGAGGGCGAAACGGATGGCGAATCGGGGGCAGCCGCGCCTCCCGTCTTTACCATCGTGACCGCGCCGGACATGGTTTATCACGAGGAGAATCGAGTGGTCGAGTATTCGGGAGGCGTGGAGCTGGTGCGTCCCGGCATGACGATCACCGCGCGGCGAATCCGCGCCTTCCTCAAGGATGCCGACCAGGATTCCTCGCTCGATAAAGCCTTCGCCGATGGAACGGTGAAGATCGTGAGCACGTCGGAGAAGACGAGGAGGACGCGCGTGGGCGCCTCCGAACACGCCGAATATTACGCCGATGAAGAACGCGTGGTGCTCAGCGGAGGCCAGCCGGCGCTGGTGGATAACATGAATCGCACGCGCGGCAATCAATTGACCTGGTTCGCTAACGATGATAGGCTCATCGTAGACGGTAAGGACAAAACCAATCCCGCCAAAAGCGTTGTCCACAAGAAGAAATAATTTTTCCTGTGCACACCCTCCGAACCAATGAGCTGACCAAGGCGTATCGCGGCCGAAAGGTGGTCGATAACGTGTCGGTGTGGGTCAAACAGGGCGAGGTGGTGGGATTGCTTGGCCCGAACGGCGCCGGCAAGACGACGACGTTCTACATGATCGTCGGCCTGATCACTCCCGATTCCGGCCGGGTCCTGTTCGACCAGGACGACATCACTCCGCTGCCGATGTACCGGCGCGCGCACCGGGGCATCAGCTATCTGCCGCAGGAAGCCTCGGTGTTTCGCAAGCTGTCGGTGGAGAATAACCTGATGGCGATCCTGCAAACGCTCCCCATCAGCCGCCGGGAGCGCCGGGAGCGAATGAACCGCCTGATCGCGCAGATGGGTCTTGAGCAGGTCCGCCACAACAAGGGCTACGCTCTTTCCGGCGGCGAGCGCCGTCGCGTCGAAATCGCGCGCAGCCTGGTGATCGAGCCTAGTTTTCTTCTGCTCGACGAGCCGTTTTCGGGAATCGATCCGATTCAGGTGCTGGAGCTGCAAAAAATCATCACGGACCTGAAGCGCGCCGGCATCGGTATTCTGGTGACGGATCACAACGTCCGCGAGACGCTTGCGGTGGTGGATCGAGCTTATATTATCAACAATGGCCGCATTTTCCGCGCCGGATCGCCGGAAGTGCTGAGCAATGATCCGGAGGTCCGCCGAGTCTATCTCGGTGAAAATTTCAGCACGGTGGAGCTGCAAAGCGGCCGCTGGCAAGTCCCCATCGCGGAAGAGAATTCCTAGGCCAGCGCAAGTTGCGAAGCTGAAGCTTGGCGGGGGTAAAGTATTTAAAACAGGGTGAGCTGGGGGTCTTTGGGCCACAGCGCGGGTTCGGGCTGCGCTTGCGGGTGGAATCCGTAGCGGCGGCGGATGGCGGCGACCCGATCCTGAATCGTTTTCGGATATTCCCCTTTTAAGTACGCCGATTTTTCGAACCGCTCGCGGTAGCGGCGGACCAGCAGCGGAAAATGGCTTTCCAAAAAAGGCAGAAAAACGGCGTAGCTGCACGGCTTCAGGAATAAGACATTGGCGCCAAAATTGTTTGCTCCGGCCCCGCGCGCGGATTTGGCGATGGCGTCCAGGCCCGGCTCGGAATCGTTGATCAGCGGCATCACCGGCGAGCAAAAAACGCCGACTCGAATCCCGGCCGCGGCGAGTTTGCGGACCGCGTTCATGCGCAGGTCGGGGCGGGGCGCCATCGGCTCGATGAGGCGGTCGAGGTCGCGGTCCATGCTGGTGATGGTGATGTGGACGCTCAGATAATGACGGCGCGAAATTTCCCGCAGCAGATCCAGGTCGCGCGCGATCAGGTCGGATTTGCTGGTGATTCCAAGGCGATAGCCGGCCGTCGCGGCAAACACTTCGAGGACGGACCGGGTGATCCGGAAGCGGCGCTCGGCCGGCTGGTAAGGGTCGGTTGCGGTGCCGAGCGCGATGGTTTCGCCCATCGGCAAGCGGGTGAGCTCGCGCCGAAATTGCGCGCGATCGAAGCGTTTGGCGAAGATTTTTCGCTCAAATTGCAGCGGATCGCGAAGCTCCATGAATTCGTGGGCGTAGCGCGCATAGCAGTACTTGCACCCGAACTCGCAGCCGCGATAGGGGTTGATCGTCCAGCGGAATGGCACGCGATCGCTGTCGCAGCGCGTGATGAAGGAGCGCGATTCAATCTCGAGATACTCGACCCGGCGCTTGGCTTCCAGCGTCCGGGCGCCGGCGGCGAGCCTGGCGATGCCGACTAGCATACCGCTAGTTTCGCTCTTTATTCGCCTAATGGCAAGCGATGCGGTTATTGCTTCTGGCGGGCGATTTCCAGGTCTTTTCTGGCGACCTGGTTCGATGGGTCGATCGACAGCGCTTTCTGAAATTCCCCGATCGCCTCCGCGTAGCGACCCTGATGGTACAGCAATTCGCCCAGCCCATTGCGCGCCTGCACATCGTTAGGATAGGCCGCGACGATCTGCTGGTAGAAGGCGAGCGCTTCGTCCCATCGCTGCGCCTTGATCAGCGCGCGCGCCAGGTTATAGCGGGCGTTCTGATAATCCGGACGCTGCTGAAGGGCCAGACGAAACTGATCGATAGCCTCGCTGGTCCGGCCAAGCGCCAACAGCGCCGAGCCGAGCATGTTGCGGCCTTCGGGATTTTTCGGGTCGATCGAGACGGCGCGTTGAAGCTCGGTTTCCGCCGAGCGCGGATCGAGGCGGGCGAGCATAATTCCGCCCAGATGCAGATGACCGGAAAAATCGCCGGGATATTTTTCAAGCCAGTGCCGCACCAGCGCTTCTTCGATCTCCATCCGCGAATCGCGCGCGCCGCGCGGCAGCACTTGCAGCCATAAATGTCCCATTTCATCCCGCAATCGATTTCCCGCCTTGACGAGCTTCGGCGGATGGTTCGGGTTGCGCGGATTGGCGACCGAATTGTCGTAATGGAAGCGCATGGAAATCACCGTCCCGCGCGGCAAAAAGAACGGCGCGCGATAGCGATAGACGGCTTCCCAGTTGCGGTCCCAATCGGGAATGCGGATCAGCCATTTTTTGGTTCCATCGGGCAGCGTGGCGTAGCCTTCAAGGACGTGTCCGAGGGCGTGGGCGTGGGGATAAATTGCCAGAACGTCCACGTCGAGCGGCAAAGTGAAGTCGTCCGAATCGAGAAAATCTCTATCGCCGGCGGGGATGTTCAACGCGCCGTCGTGTTCGAGCTGGATCAGCATCGGAAACTTGGTCTGGCGTTTGCCGGTGAAGTAAAGGCCGATAACGGGTCGGATCGCTTCGGGCTTGCCGGTCGGAAGAATGTGCGCGTTGAGGACGAGATCGTCGCCGGGATCGAGGCGCCAGGAAAATCCGTCGGGCTCGGAGTAAGGGATGCCGCCGGGCTTCCAATAAAGAAAGTGGCCGTCGTCGGGCTCGTAAATCGAGCGCTCAATTTTCGGGTCCATGCCGGGAAAAACATCGCCGGCGGCCCGCGCCGAGTGCGCGCGATCGATGTAGAGATTGGCGTGATGCACCGCGCGTTTTTCCCCGGGGCGAATTTCGATGGCGCGAACCCAGCGCGTTTGTTTCGTGTTGGCGGTGAAGATGAAGTTCCAATAGACGTCGGGACCGGAGGCGGGGATGCTGGCGGCGCGCTTCGGCTCAAGGATCAGGTCGGGCGGGCCGAGCTGCCATCCTTCGGTGAAATTCGGCGGCGGGGGAGCGTGGGCGGGATCTCCTTCGGGCGCGCCGGCGGCGGCCCAATCGGCGATGGCTCGGATTTGCGCGTCGGAAAGGCGAAGCTCATCGGCGAAATCGCCGTGACCGGGCTCGGGGAGCCAGGGCGGCATGAATCGCTTGGCCGTGACGGCGGCGATCTGCGCGGCGCGCTTTTTCACGTCGGCGTAGGTGAGCAGCGAAAACGGTCCGGTTTCACCGGGGCGATGGCAGGGCGCGCAGTAACGATTCGTGATCGGCTGGATGTCCTCGTGGAAGGTGGGCGCGGCCAGACAAGGCAGCGCGGCGGCGGCGAGTGCGCAGCGAAGAAGCATCCGATACTTTCAACCTAACATCGCGTCGCGCAGGAGGGCGGGATTGGTTCCGCGCGGAGCTTCAGCTCCGCCTCGAACAGAGGGCTTCAACAGGCGCAGATCGCTCCCCTCAAAGGACAGGACCCAGTCGTAATTTGCCGGGTCGGGCGGGGGCGTTAGTTTACGGTCGAGATCGATGTTCAGGCTGTGGTCGTTCCAAACAAGCAGCGCCATGAATAGCGTGTCGTAGCCTTCCCACGGATCGTGAAGGAACAACACGCGGCTGCGCGGGGGCGGCTTTGGCGCGGCCTTGATCTGGGCCAGGGTGATCATCGTGGGTTTGTGCCAGTCGAGGTAGGCCTGAGTCTGCGCGCGCCAGTACGGAACCGTATACCAAGCCGCCACGCATGCCAACACCAGCGCCGCCGGCCACGCGATCCGCGAACGTTTTCCGAACGGGATCGCGAAAAGCGACGCGGCCATCATCGTCCACGCAAACAGCGCCAGGTACAGGCCGGATTGTCCTCGCGGCTGAACGGTAAACGAGATGCCGAGCGTCGCCGTGGTCACCAGCACCCAGCACCACCATAGCTCCAGCCGGCGGGCGATCCAGCAGAGCGCGGTGAGCGCCAGCCAGCAGAACACTAACCGGCGGCTGGTAACGAACCAATGGGAGTAAAACAGATCATTCCAATAAAGGCGGTTGTTCAGCAGGTAGCGATGCAGGCTTAAATCGAGCCGATAGCCTTCCTGCTTCGCCAGCGGATTGGGACCCAAAAATTTTCCGGCGGTGTAGACGCCCGAAATGGCGCACAACAGCAGCGGCACGCGCAGCCGCCACGGCCTTTCGAAAAGCAGCTCATAGGCGAGCACCCATAGCGAAGCGACCACGGCCAGTTCCTTCGAATCGAGCGCGGCGATAAACGCGCACACCACCAGCGCGGCGCGCGGGATCGAAAGCTCGCCTTGGCGCCGGAATCGCAGATAGAGAAACAGCATCAGCGCGACGAAGAAATACGCCAGAATGTCGTAGATCATCGACGTGTTGTAATAGATCGCGAGCATGGAGGCATGCGCGGTGGCCAGCATCGCCGCCAGCGCCGCGGCGGCGCGCGATTCGACCAGCATCAGCGCCACCCGATAAGTCAGAAAAATATTTCCAGCGATCAGCGCCAGCGCGCCGATGCGAAACGGAAGGGGCGTAAATCCGAAAAAATGATAAATCGGCAGGTAGAACATCGCGCCTAAAGGACGATAAGCCGTGGTCCAGAACGTGACGATATCGGCGGCGCTGCGCCAGAATCCGCGCAGCCAGTACTCGCCCGCGTTCATCGGATCGTCAGGGGCGAATCCGGCGCGCAGGGCGGGAATTGCGAAGGACAAAAAGTACGCCGTGATCGCCGCCGCCGCAAGCCAGGAAACAAGTTTGCCCTTCATCGCTTCTTCACAGGATTAACATGCAATCGCCGTAAGAGAAAAACCGGTAGCGCCGCTCCACGGCATGGCGATAGGCAGCGAGCGTTAATTCGCGACCCGCGAAGGCGGAGACCAGCACCAGCAGGCTCGATTGCGGCAGATGAAAATTGGTGAGCAGCGCTCCGGTGCGGCGAAACTGGAATCCGGGATAAATGAACAGGTCGGTTTCACCGCTCGATGGGCTTTCGATGGCGCGGACGCTGGTGGTGCCGACGGCGATCACGCGGCGCGCGGCGTCCATCGCGCGAACGGTCTCCTCGGGAACGACGAAGGATTCCGAGTGGAGCCTGGCTTGTTCGATCACCTGGCTGCGCAGCGGCTGGAACGTTCCCAGGCCGACGTGCAGGGTCACATGCGCGATCACGGCTCCGGCCGCGCGGCAGGCGTCCAGAATTTCCGGAGTAAAGTGCAGCCCGGCGGTCGGCGCAGCCACCGATCCACGCTCGCGCGCGAATACGGTTTGGTAACGCTCGCGGTCCTCGCGGCGATCCTCGCGGCGGATGTAAGGCGGCAGCGGGACGTGTCCGGTTCGATCCAGAACCTCGAACAGGTCGCCGCGCGGCCGCAGTAGAACGGTCCGCTCGCCAAAGGCGCCGCGTCCGAGAATCTCGACCGTGAGATCATCCGACACAAAGATGCGTTCCCCGCTGCGCATTTTTCGGCCAGGACGAACCAGCGCTTCCCAGGTGAGGCCGTCCGGGGAAATTTGCCGGGCGAGAAAAACCTCGACGCGGCCCGTGCCGTGCTCCCGCCGCCCGTAAAGCCGCGATGGAAAGACGCGCGAATCGTTCAGGATGAGGCAGTCGCCGGGGCCCAGATATGCAGGAAAATCGCGAAACTGGCGATCCTGCCAGGTGGCGGATGCGCGATCGAGCACCAGCATGCGCGCGCCGGCGCGATCCGGCAGAGGCTCCTGCGCGATCAGTTCCTCGGGAAGATGATAATCAAACTCAGAGATCAGCAATTGTTTTACGTAACGGAGTTAATGCGTTCCCAAATGGAACGGATTAAAATCGCTTTTATAATCGAAAGCGTCCAGCCCCTCGGACCGCTTCAGGAATCCCACGACGGCGTAGGTCACCGGCGTTGCGGCCACTTCATAGATCACCTTGCCGAAATACGCCGATGCCGCCAGTTTCGCCAGCGTGGATGCCGGAGCGGTGCCGGCAAATCCGATCAGCACCAGAATGACCGTATCCACGAATTGTCCGGTAACGGTTGAGCCGATGGTGCGCGTCCACAACATTCGCCCGCCGGTCCACAGCTTCATCTTAGCCAGCGTGAACGAATTGGTGAATTCGCCGCACCAATACGCCACCAGACTGGCGACGATCAGGCGCGGGATCTGGTAAAACACCGTCGCGAAAGCCTGTTGATTCGGCCAGCCCGGCGCGGGCGGAAGCCACACCGTGATCAAACCCATCACCGCCAGAAGCGCGTTGGCCAGAAAACCGATCCAGATGGCGCGCCGCGACGCCGCGTAGCCGTAAACTTCGGTGAATACGTCGCCGAAGATATACGTGATCGGGAACAGGAGCTGCGCTCCGCTGATCACGAAAGGTCCGATCTGGCAGATTTTCTGCCCCACCAGATTTGAAATCAGCAGGACGACGAGGAAGATGGCCAGCAGGAGATCGAAATGGCGGTAGGTCCGCAGATCGCGCGCCTGCGCCGCCACCGGTTTGTCGGTCATGGGAATTTCATCTTAGCAGCACGCCGGAACGCCGCTTGAAGACGATTCCTATTTCTGCCCGATCAGGCGCGTCCGATTCCGCAGCGGCAGCCGCAAATGGAGGACCTGTTCGCGGCGGCGCTCGTCATGGACGCTGCGCACTCGCGCGATCAGCAGATCGCGAAGCGAAACCATCCCGGCCAGGCAGCCCTCGCGATCCACCACGGGCATCCGCGTGAAACCGCTCTCGGCCATGCGCAGGACCACCATGCGAAGCGATTCGTCCGGGTAGGCGACGACGGGCGTGGTCAGCACGTCGCCGAGCAGCGCGCCGCCTTCCGTCGATTCGGTAAGCTCGCGCAATCGCCGTCGCGTGATCACGCCTTTAAGCCGCCGCTCGCCGTCGACCACCGGGAACAAGTGCTGGCCGCGGCCCATCGGCTCGCGGATGAGCGTGGCGCGCAGCTCATCGACGGTCGCGCTGGCCGGAAACGCGACGATTTTCGTTCGCATCGCTTCACGGACGAACAGAATCTCCAGGGGATCGATGGCATACTCGCGCGATAAGTGGAACCCTCGCCGCGCGACCTTCTCGGTCAGAATCGAGCGCTTCAACAGCAGCACCGTGGTCGCGTGGGCCAGCATCGCCGCTACTAGCAGCGGCAGCAGCACCGAAATGTCGTGAGTCAGCTCCAGCGCGAAAAGAACCGCGGTGAACGGCGCGCGCATCGTGCCGCCCAGAATCGCTCCCATGCTGACCAGAGGCCAGAATCCGATGCCTTCGGCGGGCAGAAACATCGCTTCAACTCCGCCCAGCGCCGCGCCCATCATCAACAGCGGCGCCAGCACTCCACCCGATGTTCCCGATCCGAGCGAGATCACCCAGATGGCGGACTTCACCAGCAGCACCCCGGCGATCACCGCGCGCGGCACTTCGCCTTGCAGCAGCGCGCCGATGGTGTCGTAGCCCACGCCGAGCGCCTGGGGGAAGATCATTCCGCCGAGTCCCACCGCCACTCCGCCGATCGCGGGCCACCACATCCAGTGAATCGGCAATTTTAGAAACGAATCCTCCGCCGCGTACACGCCGAGCGTCAGCAGCGCGGAAAGCAGGCCGGCGAGCAGCCCCGCCAGCACGCAACCCGCCAGCCCAACCGGACCGATGAAGATCGCATGATGCGGCACCGGGAACAGCGGGCCAAGACCCAGGATGTATCGCCGCGCGGCGCCGGCCGTTGCGCTCGCCAGAGCCACGGGGATCGCGCTGCGCGGTTTCCATTCGAACAGCAGCAGCTCGACCGCGAGCATCACCGCCGCGACCGGGGTGGCGAACGTCGCCGACATGCCCGCCGCCGCGCCCGCCACCAGCAGCGTCTTGCGCTCCGCCGCGGTGAGCCGGAACAACTGCGAGATAATCGACCCGATCGCGCCGCCGGTCATAATGATTGGACCTTCGGCGCCGAAGGGCCCGCCCGATCCGATGGAGATCGCGGCCGAAACGGGTTTTAACAACGCCAGCCGCGGCTCGACCTTGCTGCCGTTGATCAGGATCGATTCGAGCGCCTCGGGAATGCCGTGCCCGCGAATTCGCTCCGACCCGTAGCGCGCCATGAATCCGATAATCAACCCGCCGCCGACCGGCACCAGCACCGCCCACCATCCCAGGTGATTTCCGGCGGGAGAAACCAGCGCGGTTCCGGTGCGGCCGTAGTAGAACGCGTTGGTGAAAAATCCGATGAGCCGCAGCAGCAGCCACGCGATAAACGTGCTGACGAATCCGATGCCGATCGCCAGCACCGAAATCGGGATCACGCGCGTGGTCGTCGTGAAATCGCCCAGCTCCTGTGAATGATCCTTGCGTTTGGTCACAACGATACCCTCTGATGAGAATGCCGCAGCGTCGATTGCAGCGCGCGCGCCAGCTCCGGACCGGAGCGCTCCAGCTCATTGCGATGCGCCAGGGCGAGCTTGCGCAGCACGGCGCGGCCGGCGGGCGTGAGGCGAATCAGCACCTCGCGTTTGTCTTCCGTGCCGGCGTGGCGCGCGATCGCGCCTTTTTGCTCCAGGCGGTTGACCAGCTCGACGGCGCTGTGATGCTCGATGAATAATCGCGACGCAATTTCCCGAATCGTCGGCCGGACGCCGGCGGGCAGGCCGTGCACGGCCAGCAGCAATTGATGCTGCTGCACTTCGAGGCCATGCTCTTTCGCGGTGATCTCGCTGAAATGAAG
>JAJPHS010000044.1 GCA_021325175.1 Terriglobia bacterium | reverse complement strand
GTCTGCTTTCGGGTTGAGAGGCTTCGCCTCCATGACGCTGTCGCTCATGACACCACAATGCACCGCCGACCGGTGCGTCAGAAAGAGCGGTTTACGAGACGCTTACCTTAAGCACTATAGCCACATTCGGATGGAAGCGAAACGTGCCGCCCTCGAATCGATTTTGAAGGGTCGGGCCCCGGCTGCAAAGTCGCTGGAATCGGAACAGGATAGCGCAACAGCGCCCACACCTACGCAGCAGATTGAAGGGGAGTACCCACAAAAATCCCCACATTCAGGTAATTTTGCGGTTTCATCGCATCGGAGGGAGGCTCGCAAGTCGTTGAAAAGAATTGGCTCCTCAGGTAGGACTCGAACCTACAACCCTTCGGTTAACAGCCGAATGCTCTACCATTGAGCTACTGAGGAGCAGCGGGTGCAGATTTCATTTAATCAAGCTCGCTGGTTTCTGTCAATGCGTGCTATGATTTCTGAGATTTGGTTATTGCAAAGGAGACCCGGTATGCTCAGGTTCTTGTGTGGCGCCGGGCTGCTCTTGGCCTCCGTCGCACAGGCACAGAGCGGCGCGAAAAACGGCGAATGGACTACGTACGCGGGCGATCTTGGCAGCACTCGGTATTCGCCGCTTGATCAGATCAACGCCGCCAACTTCAATAAACTCGAGATCGCGTGGCGGTTTCGCACCGAATCGCTGGGGCCGCATCCGGAATATCAATATGAAGGGACGCCGCTGTTTGCGCATGGCCGGCTTTACGTCACCGCGGGATCGCGGCGCGACGTGGTCTGCCTGGACGCGGCCACGGGCGAGCTCATCTGGATGCACGGCGAAAATGAAGGCGAGCGGGCGCTCCACGCGCCGCGGCAGCTCTCCGGGCACGGCGTCGCCTATTGGACCGACGGCAAGGACGAACGCATTCTTTATGTCACCACCGGATACCGGCTGGTGGAGCTCGACGCCAAGACCGGGATTCCGGTGGCCGGCTTCGGCACGAACGGCATTGTCGATTTAAAAGAAAACGACGATCAGCAGATGGATCTGGTCAACGCCGAGATCGGGCTGCACTCGACGCCGCTGGTCGCGAAAAACGTCGTGGTGGTGGGGGCGGCGTTTATGGAGGGCGGATCGCCGACCAGCAAGAGAAATGAAAAAGGCTACGTTCGCGGCTTCGACGTGCGCACCGGAAAACGGTTGTGGATTTTCCACACCATTCCGCAGCCTGGCGAATTCGGGATCGAAACGTGGCTGAACGATTCGTGGTCCTACACCGGGAACGCGGGCGTTTGGGGACAGATGTCCGCCGATCCGGAATTGAACATGGTTTATCTTCCGGTGGAGCTTCCGACCGGCGATTATTACGGGGGGCATCGTCCGGGAGCGGGATTGTTTGGCGAGAGCATCGTTGCGCTCGATCTGGAGACGGGAAAGCGCAAGTGGCATTACCAGCTTGTGCATCACGGGCTGTGGGACATGGATATTCCCTGCGCGCCGATTCTCACCGACCTCAATATCGACGGGCGCGTGGTGAAGGCGCTGGCGCAGCCGACCAAGCAGAGTTTTTTGTACGTTCTCGACCGCACCAACGGCAAGCCGATCTGGCCCATCGTCGAAACGCCGGTTCCCAAAGGCGACGTGCCGGGCGAATGGTATTCGCCGACGCAGCCGATTCCGTCCAAGCCGCCGGCTTACGACAATCAGGGCGTGACGCCGGACAAGCTGATCGATTTCACTCCGGCGCTGCATGAAGAGGCGCTGAAATTGATTTCGCATTACCGTTACGGCCCGCTGTTTACTCCGCCGTCGTTGAGCACGCCGGAGAGCCTGGGAACCCTGACGTCGCCGGGATCGCAGGGCGGGACGAACTGGCCGGGAGGGTCCTACGATCCGGAAACGCACACGGTTTATGTTTTCTCGCAGACGGTGGTGGTGAATCTGGGATTGATCAAACCGCCGCCGGAAATTTCCGACATGAACTACATCAGCGGGACGGCGGGCGTGACGCCGCGGCCGCATCGCGCGATGGGCGCGCTGCCTCCGCCGGAGGCGGGCGGGCGTGGCGGGCGCGGCGGAGTGAATCCGGCGGTGCGGCTTACAGTGGAAGGATTGCCGCTGCTCAAGCCGCCGTACGGGCGCATCACGGCCATCAATCTGGAAACAGGCGATTTCCGCTGGCAGATCGCGCATGGCGACACGCCGGATTACATCAAAAATAATCCGGCGCTGAAGGGCATGACGATTCCGCGGACGGGCAGGCCGGGACTGCTGGGTCCGCTGACCACCAAGACGCTGGTGATCTGCGGCGAGGCGGGATTTAACACGACTCCGGGCGGCGTGCGCGGAGCAATGCTGCGGGCCTACGATAAGATGACCGGCCAGGAGGTCGGCGCCGTTTACATTCCGGCGCCGCAAAGCGGATCGCCGATGACGTACATGCTAAACGGCGAACAATACCTGGTGCTGGCGGTGAGCGGCGCGGGATTTCCCGGCGAGCTGCTCGCTTTCAAGCTGGGGAAAGACTAACAAGTTCGTTAAGAGGAGCTCCTCGATCCGGGCCGTTGACGGATCCCGGCGGAAACGGCTGCGATGACCCGCAGCAGCGCGGGGCTGGATGTGTGCCAGCGAACAGCCAT
>JAJPHS010000023.1 GCA_021325175.1 Terriglobia bacterium | reverse complement strand
TCAGATCCGGATCGGTCGCGGGATCCAAATAATCGTTGAGTTCCTGAAGGAACTGCTTACAAGTGAGCAAAGACGTCTTCCCCTTTCCGCTTGAACTGGCGGGTTAATTTCTCCCGAAGTGCCAAGCGGGCCCTTAACAGTCTGCTTTTCACTGCCGGAACTGAGATCCCGAGAGCTTCCGCAGTCTCTTCGGTGCTCAATTCTTCGATGTCACGAAGGATGAAAACGGTGCGGAAATCAGGTTTTAGCCCTTGCACGGCACGATCCAGAATGTCCTGCATTTCTTCCCGGGAATAACGCTCTTCCGGGTTGTCTTCCCAAACCGCGATCTCTCTTGCCACCATTTCTTCGCCTGTATCCACGGGCTGATCGAGTGGAACAGTACGGTCGCCGCGGCGCTTGCGCAACTTCATCAGCGCCTCATTCACCGCAATACGCACGATCCAGGTGTAGAACTTGGAATTTCCCTGAAATCCCTCCAGGTGCTCATAAGCTTTTAGGAAGGTTTCCTGAAGTACGTCCTCGGCGTCCTCGTCGTTTTGGGTGATGTGTTTGGCCAGACGATAGATCTTGCGCTCGTACTGGTTCACCAGCGCCGTAAAGGCGGCCGCATCGCCGGCCCTGGCGCGGGCCACAAGCGCGGATTCGTCGAACGCCTCATTGCCTTTGAGACTACCTGGGGTGAGGGCCATCTATACCTCACTATAACAACGTCGCGCAAACTCGCGGCGTTTCGAGATCGACGGGGTGGCCCTTCGCAACCCGTTTTTTTCGACCGGCTCAGGCTCCAGGATCGGCTCTGAACCGGGCATGCTATGGTGCGCCCGGAGTGATTCGAACACCCGACCTTCTGGTTCGTAGCCAGACGCTCTATCCAACTGAGCTACGGGCGCAGGAAGAGCAACTTCTTGAAGGATAACATGACGACTCGGCGGCATGCGACATGCATCCCTTGCCTAGACGCACGGATAAAGGAGTGCCCCTGGCTTTCAAAAATGCACTCATCGCGCCTGGCCGAGGACCCGATAAAGCGCGGCCAGTTCGGCGAGAGTTAACTGTTCGGCGCGCCGCGAAGCCTCCGGAATCGCGTCGATCCGGTCCTTGCCGTAAACCGGGGCGAGGTTATTGCGCAGGGTCTTGCGTTTCTGCCGGAATGCGATCGAGGCAAAGCGCAGAAACGCCGCGCGATCGGCGATTTTCAATTCGGCGGCGGCATCGCGCGGGGTGAGCCGGATCACCGCGCTATCGACTTTCGGCGGCGGGCGAAACGCGCCGCGCATTACCGGAAACAGCACCTCAATATGGGCAAAAAGCTGCGCCTGTACGCTCAAAAATCCGAAAGCGCGGCTGCCGGCCGGCGACACCAATCGCGCGGCGACTTCAGCCTGAACCAGAAACACCGCGCGAGTCCAATTCTCGCCCAGCGCCAAAATCTTTTCAAGAATCGGCGAGGTGATGTAATACGGGAGATTGCCGGCGATGATAGCTGGTCCCCAGGCGGCCAGATCCGTCTTAAGGACATCCCCTTCGATGAGTGTGAGGTGCTGCTGATCGATCGGTTCGCGAAATTTTTGCTGAAGGTAATGGACCAGGTAGGGATCGACCTCAATGGCCACCACGCGGCCGGCGCGAGCCAGCAGCGACTCCGTCAGCGCGCCCTTGCCCGGGCCGATTTCGATCACCAGTGGCGCGCGCTCGCCGCAAGCTGCCTCCGCGATGCGGTCAAGAATCGATTTGCTTGAGAGAAAATGCTGGCCGAAGCGGCGGGGCATCCTTCATCTTAGAGAATTCATCAAGGCGAATTCAGCGCGCGCTCGGAGCCTCAGATCCGCCGCGACGCTTACCCCGGCATGAACGCCGCAAGTAAGAAGCGAACTCGATCAACCTTTGACGTCGATATAGCTGGTCCGCAGCGACAGCCGCATCCGGCCCTCGACGGGCTGGCCGAATCGCGTCGCCGGGACGAAGCGCGTCAGCAACAGTGTGCCTTCGATGCTGCGGCGCAAGGTCTCATTATCGGAGACGTTGCCGCTGACGACCTTGTAATCGATCATGCGGCCTTCGGCGTCGATGGTCACATCGACGATCACGTCGCCCGGCGCGGCGGCGATCGGAGCCGTTACCAGCAGTTCCGCGTCGGTGTGGAGGCTGGTGGGGACGTCCAGGGTGCTGGAGGCATGCACCGAATACATCGGCATCACGCACATGCTGAACAACAAAACGGTGGAGAAGAGGCCGCCCGCCAGAGGTAGCGCCAGCGGGCGCATCAAATTGTCGAAAAACAGGCGCAGGCGGTCCGCGAAAACGATGTTCTGGCCGATGGCGCGCATCCTCTCGCGCGAGGCCACCACGCGCAGCCGGGAGCGCAGATCGGGCGGCGGCGTGCGTCGCGGCAGCCTCCGCAGCGCCCGTCCGAGCATCTCCTCGCTTACGAATTCGTCTTCCTGTTGGCTTCTCATACCACTCGTATTGCCCTCTTCGGTTACTCCGCCAGTTGCGCGGACCACTCACCCGCCGAATTCGGCTCGAGCCGCTCGGCAAGACATTTCTTCAGAGCATCCCGGCCTCGCAGAATTCTCGATTTCACCGTTCCCAGCGAAACGTCGAGAACCTCGGCAATCTCCTCGTAGCTCAACCCCTCGATTTCGCGCAACACCAGCGCCGCGCGGAACTTCGGATTCACCTCCAGCAGCGCGGCCTCGATCAACTCCTGCGTTTCCCGGTCCAGGGCCAGCTCAAACGGCGACCGGCCGGGATCCGGCAGCCACTCGTTGGGGGCGCGCTCGGTCGATTCCCCGTGCACGTCGGTTTCCAAGCCGATCTCCTGGCGGCGATGCCGGCTGAACCATCGCCGGTGGTTTCGCGCTTCATTCACCGCGATACGATAAATCCAGGTCTTGAGCGAAGAATCCTGCCGGAAGGAGCCGATGTTCCGGAAAATCTTTAAAAAGACCTCCTGAACGACATCGGCGGCGTCGCCCGGATTGTCCAATAACCGGCTCACAATGTTGTACACCGGCTGCTCAAACCGCAAAATTAATTTTTCGTAGGCCGATTCGATGCCCGAGCGCAGATCCAAAACCAGCGCGGATTCGTCTTCGCGCAGCGGCGGCGCGAAACCTTCGGGACAGCGGTCGAATTCGAACCCAACCGTAGTATCTGCCATGCCCGGCTATTATTCTAGCGCTTCTTGCCTGCCGCAACCGGACCCGAACCTACTGAATCGCGGCCTGCCCCTTTTTCCTCCGCGGCGGCGCTGTGATTCCGCGGCTCTTCGGTAAAGACACCGCTCGCGCCGAAGTTGTTCCCGTAAGCACGGCGCCGCCGCAACTGGTAAAGCCGCTGGTATCGATGGCGATGAAAACAGGCGGAAAAGTCGTGTTGCCGGCGGAGATGGTGAACTCGTTGCCCCCGTTCTGGTCCGGCCGTCCGGTGACGATCTGGGCTTCGAAGGTGCCGGAGATATCCCCGACCGGCGTGACGCTGGTCACCTGCGCCCGCGCGTTGGCGGTGGTGACCGAGGGAGTCGCCGCCGGCTCAAACGGCAGCCCGGACGCATCCAGAATTCGAAAATCGATGGCGTCGGAGCATCCCGACGGATCAACGCCGGGATTATACAAAACCAGCAGGTTCGCGGCGCTGGAGCCCGGCACGCCGTACCAATAGGGAATGCGCAGCGGGGTTTGGCCCTGCGTGCCGTTGATCAGCAGAAAACCATGATACTGGCCGGAGGCAAGCTGCGCGGCTCCGGGGATAGAGACGTTGATGGTCTGCGATGCGCCTGGCGCCAGAGGGAACGAGGCTTGGTCCACGGCCGGAATGGCGATCCCATCGATCGACGTCACGCTCACCGTGAAGGTATCGGCGGATTGGCCGGTATTGGTAATGCTCACTGCTTCGCCGACGTTCGCCGCCGTCGCGCGAGCCGACGATATGCGCGAGCGGGCGGGAACAATCGCAACCGATCCAGCCGATCCGCCGGAGGTTGCGACCGGCGCAAAATTCAGAGAGCTGGAGGACGATGCCAGGCGCGCCCGAAGCGCGTTGGTCAAATCCAGACGGCCGGCTCCGGCGCTTTGCGGCGTGGCCATCACGCTGTCCGGATACAGATCGAGTTCGCCGGCGCTGTTGACGATCAAGGACCGGTACTGCGCGCCGCTGAGGCCGGGAAATTGCGACATGACAACTGCCACCGCGCCGGTAACCATCGGCGTCGAAAAGCTGGTTCCCGCGGCGTCATCGAAATATTGGCCGTAGGAGAGACCATAAAATGCTTCGGCCTGGAACGGGCTGTCGAGAAAACTAAACACCGGGTAGCAGCCGTTATTGAGATCGAGAACGAACGGCGTGGCGCAGCCGGCGGCCTCGCCCTGCGTGGTCACCGGAGCCACCAGATTATCCCCCACGGCGACGATGTCGGGTTTCACATTGGCGAGCGGCGTCGGGCCGACGCTCGAAAAATCGGCGATGGTGTTCGAGGGATAGGGAAGCGCGGTCTTGCCGTCGAAATCGAGATCCACCTGCGCGTTCGCATTCGCTGCTACGAGTTGCCTGATCGCCGCGCCGTCGTTCTGGCTCACCAGCAGCGCCGGCAGCGTCGCCGCGCCCATGGACCAGCCGAAAATCTCGGCATTGCCGCTGGCGTCGGCGGGAGAGACGCCGAACAGCAGATAGCCCGCGTAATCGATTCCGGAAAGCGCGTCGTCCACAAGGGATTCCGCTTTGTTGTCATAGACGATCGCTCCGATCGCGCCGGCCCGTTGCGCATTATTGAGCTTCGTGGCGAAGGTACATGCGGCGCCATTCGGCCCGCCGCGCTGGATCAATGCGATCGAGTTGCTCAAGCTGCCGGAGGGCAGGGGACTGCAAGCATAGCCGCCAGTGTCCGGGCCGATGGTCGCGACATCCACCACCGGACCCGTCGTGTCCCCGGAAACCGCCCCGAGCTCTTCCTGAGCGGGTGTCGCGACGAAAGTCCCGAGCGAGCCGAAATTCGCCGAAAACCAGAACCAGCGCTGATTTTCGATCGCTCCGGCCGCGATCGCCGCCGGACTGGCCGCGGGCGCGGCGGCCGTGCCTAATCCCGGACCCGAGTTCCCCGCGGCTCCGACGAAGACCATCCCGCCCGCAACCGCGTTGGCGATGGCCTGCGCGTCCGGTCCGTCTTCGTCGGAATAGTTATAGGGCAAATAACCGGAGCTGTAGTTCACCACCTGCATGCCGTCATTGAAGGCGTCGTTTAAGCCGGAAAGAAAAGTAAGATCGTCGCTATTTCCGGAATCGTCCACGACCTTGTAGTTGCCGATCCAGGCGCCCGGCGCGACGCCCTGGATCATCCCGATTCCCTTGAACACGGGCGATGTGGCCAATCCGGCTGCGATGCCGGCGACGGTGGTTCCGTGGTCGCAGTAGTCGAGCCCGTCGCTGAAGCTGTTGTCGACGCCATTGGCCGGATCTGAGTAAACCCGCGCGACAATCACTTTGTTGTTCACGTTGGAGGCGGAGGCGGTTCCCGAAATGATCGGGAATCCGGACGGCATCGCGGTCGGGAAATTTTGGAAGGCGGGGTGATTGACGTCGACGCCGCAATCGAGAATGCCGATTTTTACGCCTGCTCCCGCGTTGGAGGCTCCGCCGGAAATCATCTGATAAGCCTGATTAAACCGGTGCACGACGGCCGCCTGGTCCATCAGGATGTGATGGCGCATCACCGGGTAAACGCCCGCGACGCGCGCATCCTGGCGCAGCCGCGCCGCCGAGGCTTCGTCCATCCTCGCGCCGACGGCGTTGAGCAAGGTGTCGAAGCGATGAGTGACCTCGCCGCCCGCTCCGCCAATGGTGGTCTCGATGGCGGCGTGTTCGGCCTGAATCTGCGCCTTCCGTTCGGCGACCTCGCGGTCGGCAGAGGAATAGCGGGTCTTCTTGTGAATGGAAACGGCCGCGGCGGGCTCGGTTTTCAGGACGACGATATAGCGGCCGGGAATCGGCTGAGCGGCGAGACACGCGGCGGAGGCGATTAAAAGGACGATGCTCTTCATTTTGAAAAAGAACTCCTCGAACTGCGTTCGCGCAGCTCCACATGGAATCGGTCGGACGCGGCGGCAAACATCTTTAGGACGTAAGTTCCAGCGGCGGGATGACGCCGGGAAAGATCTCTCTCTATCATCGTTTCGGCTTTTGTTACAATGAATTGAGGCATTCATGGCCAACAAACCCGCCTTTTCGCAAGGTGCGCAAGTCGAACACCCCAAATTTGGATTGGGAAGTGTGATGTCGTGCAACGAGGAGTATATCGTGATCAAGTTCGACGATCACGGGGAGAAAAAATTCGTTCTTCCCATCGTTTTGCCGAATTTAAAGAAGAGCGACCGGCAGCCGCCGGCAGAAAAGCGGCGCAGTTCGAAAAAGAAAGCCCCGGTTCCAGCGGCAGGCTAAACCCGGCGATTATCATTTTTTTATCGTACAAACGAAATTTTAGCTTCGCTGGCTAACGGAGCAGGTCCTCAAGCTGGACGCGGGCGCCGGTTTTTTCGTCGCGGTATTTTACGATCACCGGAGTATAGAGCGAAATGCCCCACTGTTTTCCGTGGCCGTGCGAGATCGCTCGCGAGCCGGGGACCACGACCGCGCCTTCCGGAAGAATCAGCGGCGTCTCTCCCGAGGCGGTGTACACTTGGCCGCGAACGACGTCATAAACCGGAGTCGATCGCGTCAGAATCGTGCCGCTGCCGAGAACACAACGCCGCTTGACGACGGCGCCTTCGTAAACGCCGCAATTTCCGCCGACCAGAACATCGTCCTCGATAATCACCGGCAGCGCGCCGACCGGTTCGAGCACGCCTCCGATCTGCGCGGCTGCGGAAATATGGCAGTTGCGCCCGATCTGCGCGCAACTGCCGACCAAAGCGTGCGAATCGATCATGGTGCCGTCGCCGACCCAGCTCGCCGTATTGATATACATCGGGGGCATGCAGGTGACGCCCTTGCCGATATAGGCGCCGTCCCGGATACCGGAGCCGCCGGGCACAATGCGGACGCCGCTTTCCACGGTGAGATGCTTCACCGGCCAGGTGGATTTATCGAACATCGGCTGGCGGGCGGGATCGATGGACATATCGACCACCACGCCCATGCGGAATCCGGCGAGCACTCCTTTTTTGACCCATTCATTGACGCGCCAGCCGGTGGGTGTGGACGGGTCGGGTTCGGCGGCGCGAATGCGGCCCTCGTTCAGGGCCTGCTTGAAGCGTTGGAAAATCGTGAAATGGAAATCGGTATAATTCGCGGGTTTTTGATCGAATAACGCTTCGATTTCAGTCCGCATGCGTGCTCCGCGCGCCCGCCAGCAAGCCGCTCGATTTCAGCACCGCTTCGATTTTGGCCTGACTGGCGGCCGAGGGAGCGCACATCGGCAGCCGCCAGACCGGCTCCAGCAGGCCCATGAGAGCCATCGCGGCTTTGACCGGGATCGGATTCGATTCGACGAAGTTCACTTCCATCAGCGGCAGCCATTTGCGTTGCAGTTCCCGTGCCTGGGCGAATTGTCCGTTCATTGCGAGCTGGGTCAGGCGGGTCATTTCGCCTGGAATTTCGTTGGAGACGACCGACACGATGCCGCGCCCGCCCAGAGCGATCAGGGGAATGGTAATGGAATCGTCTCCGCTGAGGACGTGGAAGCGCTCGGGAACTTCGTGAACGACGCGCGCCATCTGGCTGATGTTTCCGGAAGCTTCCTTGACGCCGGCGATGTTTTCGATTTCGGCCAGGCGTTTCAGCGTGGCGGGCTCGACGTTGACTCCCGTCCGGCCCTGGACGCTATAGACCACGATCGGCAGCGGGACGGCCGCGGCGATCGCTTTATAGTGCAGATAAAGACCTTCCTGCGTCGGCTTGTTGTAATAAGGCGTGACGGAGAGAATCCCGTCGACGCCGATTTGGCGAAGCTCTTTGGCGAGCTCGATCACTTCGGCGGTGTTGTATCCGCCGGCGCCGCCCAGCACCGGAACTTTGCCGTTGGCCTCCTCGACGGTGATTTCGACGACGCGCAGATGTTCGGTTCGCGTGAGCGTGGGGCTTTCGCCGGTGGTGCCGCAGGGGACCAGAAAGTTGATTCCGGCGTCGATCTGGCGGCGAACCAGGCGCCGCAGCGCGGGTTCGTCGATTCGCAGATCTTTTTGAAACGGGGTTACCAGGGCCGTGCCGCATCCTGTGAACATGTTGTTTGCCTCTTTCTCTATTTTTGCGCCGCCGGAGGGCGTTAAGCGCCTCGCGTCTCGCCGAATAAAACATCCTCGAATTTGTACACGCCGCGCTTGCCGAAAATCCATTGCGCCGCCTGGAGCGCGCCCCGGGCGAATCCTTCGCGGCTGCGCGCGGTGTGGCGCAATGTGATCGTGTCGGCCGCGGAATCGAAGCCGATTTCATGAGTGCCGGGGTGCGCGCCGGCTCGATTGGAGCTGGTATCGATCGGGCGAGCGTAGCCGGCGCGCTTCATATCTTCGACCAGTTTGACCAGCGTGCCGCTGGGGGCGTCCTTTTTGGTGTGATGATGAATCTCCCAGGCCCAGGCGCCGTACTGCGGCTGGTTTGCGAGCAGGCGCGCGGCCTCGCTCACCAGACGGGAGAAGACGTTGACGCCGATCGAAAAATTGGGGCTCCAGACGAGCGCGGAGTTGTTTTTTTCGACGGCGGCGCGCACGCGATCGAAGTCGTGGGACCATCCGGTGGTGCCGACGACGGCGGGGATCTTCAACTCCGCCAGTTTCTCGACGTTGGAAGCGACCGCGCGCGGTTCGGTGAACTCGATGGCGACATCGGCGCCGGCGGCGTGTTCGATCCCCTGGCCGAGGTCGATGCGCGCGTGAATGGAAAAATCGTACTCCGGAGCGAGCTGCTCGATTAAGCGCCCCATCTTGCCGTAACCGATGATCGCCAGTTTCACTCAAAAGCCGCCGGATCGGGATCGCGGAAAAACTCCGCGTGCAGCGATTCTACCGCGCGGCGCAGGTCCGCCGCCGCGACGACCAGGCTGAAATTGAGCAGCGAGGCTCCCTGCGAAACCATTCGGACGTTGACGTCCTTGAGAGCGCCGAAAATCCGGGCGGCGACGCCGGGCGTCTGGCGGATGTTATCGCCGACCAGACAGACGATCGACTGATCGGTTTCGACCGATACTTCGGAAAATGTTTCGAGTTCGGCGCGAATCGAAGCGAGCGCGCGGGTATTGTCGATGGTCATCGAGACGCTGACTTCAGAGGTCGCCAGCATATCTACGGGGGTCTCGAAGCGGTCGAAGACCTCGAAGATGCGGTGCAGGAAGCCATGGGCCATCAACATGCGCGTGCTGACAATATTGACCAGCGTGATATTCCGCTTGCAGGCGATGGAGCGAATGGCGTTGTTGCAGCGCGGGGCTTCGGCGACGATCAGCGTGCCCGCCACTTCAGGACGGCGCGAGTTGAGAATGCGCACCGGAATATTTTTTTCGATGGCCGGCAGAACCGTGGCGGGATGCAGAACCTTGGCGCCGAAATAGGCCAGCTCAGCCGCTTCGGCGAAGGAGCAGGTCTTCACGCGATAGCCGCCGGGCAGGATGCCGGGATCGGCGGTCAACATGCCGTCGACGTCGGTCCAGATTTGAATTTCGTCCGCGCCGATGCCCGCGCCGACGATGGCGGCGGTGTAATCGGATCCGCCGCGGCCGAGCGTGGTGGTGACGCCGTCTTCGGTGGCGGCGATGAATCCGCCCATCACCACGATCTGATTTTTGGCAAGGGGCGGAATCGCGACCGAAAGCCGGGCGTACGTTTCGGCGAAAAGCGGCGCGGCTTGCGTGTGGCGGCGGTCGGTGACGATCAGTTTTCGCGAGTCCATGTGGACCGCGTTCAGACCCCGGCGGCAAAACGCCGCGGTTACGATCCGGCTCGAAAGACGTTCGCCGAAGGCGGAGATGGCGTCGGTGGCGCGCGGCGTGAGCTCGCCCATCACCGCCAGGCCACGGACCAGCTCGCCCAGCTCGGAAAAATGCGCTTCGATCTCGGCATCGGCGCCCGAGGATTCGCGGCAATGGAAATCGCGGAGCTGAGCAAGCTGATCGAGCGCCTCCTGGCGGCGTCCGGCGACGGCGGAGGAGGCGATGGCCAGAAGCCTGTTCGTCGTCTTGCCCATCGCCGAGACGACGACCACGGGCCGCTGAGCGATTCGCGATTCGACAATGCCCGCCACTCGCGCGATCGCTTCTTTTGATTCGACGGAGGTGCCGCCGAATTTCATCACGATCATCGCGCCAGCCAGCCTTCGGAGTGCATCAACTCCGCGTTCAGCACCGCCGCCCCGGCCGCGCCGCGGACGGTGTTATGGCCCAGCGCCACGAACTTGTAATCGAACACCGGGCAGGGACGCAAGCGGCCGATGAACACCGCCATGCCGTTTTCCCGCTCCACGTCGCGTCGCGGCTGCGGCCGGTCCGGCTCTTCCATATAGATCACCGGGCAGGGCGGGGCGCTCGGTAGCCCTTTCCGCTGCGGGAGGCCTTGCCATCCGCGCAGCGCGCCGATGATTTCGGATTCGCTGGGCTTGTTTTCAAACTCCACCGATACGCAGAGCGTATGGCCGTCGACTACCGGCACGCGATTGCACTGCGCGCTGACTCTGGCGGCAAGCGGCTCGACACGGTGGTTCAAGAAATCGCCGAGAATTTTCTGGGTTTCCCGCTCCATCTTGTCTTCTTCGCCGCCGATGAATGGGATTACGTTGGCGTTGATGTCCATGGAAGCGACCCCGGGATAGCCCGCGCCGGAAATCGCTTGCATGGTGGTGACCATCACGCGGCGAATGCCGAACTGTTTCAGCGGCGCCAGAGCCATGACAAGAACGATGGTCGAGCAGTTCGGGTTGGTGACGATCTGGCCTTTCCAGCCGCGTTTCTTTTGCTGTTCCGGAATCAGGCGCAGGTGATCCGCGTTGATTTCGGGAACAAGCAGCGGCACGTCGTCATCCATGCGATGATTGCGCGAATTGGAAACGACGATGTGGCCGGCCTGCGCGAACGCGCGCTCGATTTCGGTCGCGACGGAAGCATCCATCGCGGAAAAAACCAGCCGCGGCGCGTCATCGGACGGCTTGCATTCGTGGACCATGAGATCGCGCGCATGCGGGGGTGTCACGCCGCCAAGCCGCCAGGAGGCCGCCTCGCGATAAGGTTTCCCCGCCGACCGGTCGCTTGCGCCCAGCCAGGTCAGGTCGAACCATGGATGATCGCGCAAAAAACTGACAAATTTCTGGCCGACCATGCCGGTCGCGCCCAATACGCCCACACGAATTTTTTCACTCATTTCAATAACTGCCTCACCATGTTTTGGTAAATCCCTACTGCCTCGACGATTTCCTTCTTGGGGATGCGCTCCTCGGCGGTGTGCGCAAGGTGAATGCTGCCGGGGCCGAGCAGAAACGGTTCGCCCCAGGCGCCGTTGAATGTCGGAATATCGGTGGCGAACGACACGACGCTGGTTTCGAATCCGTCGAGCCGGCCGAACTTTTGCGCGGGAAGGCACAAAACTTCGGTGAGCTCGGCCTGGCCGTTGACCACCTCCGCCATGGCGGATCGGGTGGATGCGCCATCGTCCACCAGGCGAAAAAATATTTCCGCTTTTGCGAAATCCGGAATGACGTTCGGCGCGCGGCCGCCTTCGATGGTGCCGATGTTCACGGTGCCCGGCCCGAACATTTCATCCACCGGAAGCTTCATGCGCCGCAGGCGCTCGAGGACGTCGAGCAGTTTCTCGATCGCCGATTCGCCCAGATGCGGATAGGCGGAATGCGCCATCCGGCCGCGCGCAACAATCTCAAATCGCAGCGCGCCCTTGGAGCCGAGCGCGAGCTTATTTTCGGTCGGCTCGCCGTTGATCAGAAAACGCGTGCCGCGGGGGTCCTTTGCGGCCGCCCTCGCGCCGGCGCTGTTTCGCTCCTCGCCGACGACGAACAGCAGCGCCACCCGGCGTTCCCCGGAGGCGAGCAAATCCTGAACGGCAAAGATCATGGACGCGATGATCCCCTTGGTATCGCAGGCGCCGCGGCCCCAGATAAACTGATCGTCCTCGCGCGAGGGGAAAAAAGGCGGCACGGTGTCGATGTGCGTCGAAAGCGCGACGACGGGCGGATCCCAGCGCGCGAACACGTTGAATCGGCCCGGCTCGACCGGCATGCGCTCGAGGCGCGCGCCGGGGATTTTCGAAAGATAATCGAACAGAAATTCTCCGACGCGCTCCTCACGGGGAGTGACCGAGTCGATATCGACCAGCGCTCTGGTGAGCTCGAACAAGTTCATAAATTGAGAGATGGAGCGAAAGGGAAGGCCCCGATAGCGCTCCATTCGTCGTTGCCCACGAATGACAGTGAGCAGGTGTTGGCCTTGCTCACCAACCGCCGCGCGGCGAGACGATGCGGCGATTTCGGCGAGGCTGCCCCTTTCGCCAGGCGCTCCGTACTCGCCGGAACCGCGCGCCAGGCTACTGATGGCCCCCGCTCCTCTATCGAACCGCCCCGGCGAACCGGGGCGAACCTTCTCAGAATAACACGGATGCCGTATGATCGAATCGCGGTCCCCGCGGATTGTGATGAAAACAGCCGAGCCGAATCTGCATATCATCCAGCACGGATACTGGTCGCGATTTTGGCCGCTGCTTCGCGCCGCCTCCGTTGCGCTTTATAAAGACGGCTGCCTGGGGATTGCGAAGGGGGTCGCCTATTCGGGACTGCTCGCGTTTTTTCCGATGCTGACCACCATCGCGGCGATTCTGGTGCAGGCGCGCGCCGAAGCCGTTTCGCGCACCATCGCGCGCTTGCTTTACGACGTCGTGCCGCCGGGCAGTGAAGAGGTCGTGAGGCAGTTGTTCATCGTCCACGGGGAGCGGCCGGTAGGTTTGCTGATTGTGGCGACGGTGCTGGCGTTGTGGGCGGCTTCCGGGGCGATGATGAGCCTGATGGAAGGCTTCCGCGCCGCCTATCGTATTCCGCGCGGGCGGTCCTTTGCGCGGGAGCGTGGCATGGCGATGCTGCTGGTGGCGACCTCGGCGCTGCCGGTGATTGGAGCTTCCGCGCTGATCGTGTTCGGCCATCGCAGCGAGCGCGCCATGATCGAATGGCTCGGGATGTCGCCGGAGGGTCGCGGCTGGGTGCTGCTGGCGGGCCAGGCGCTGCGCTTCGTGATGGCCACCGGCTCGATCGTCATCGCGACGGCGCTGGTTTATTATTGGGGTCCGAACCGGCGGCAGAAATTCCGGCGGGTGTTTCCGGGTGCGATTCTGGCCACGATTCTCTGGCTTCCCGCAACGCTCGGCTTTGGATGGTACGTGCGGCACGTTTCCAACTACAACCTGATGTATGGCGGCGTTGGCGCGGGGCTCGCGCTGCTGGTGTGGTTGTACGTTTTGTCGGTGATTGTTTTGCTCGGATGCGAGTTCAACGCGGCTCGCGAGGTTGAATCGTAGTGCCGCGATGATCCCGGGCGGAGCTTCAGTCCCGCAGGGCAATACATGATTGGCGCTCATGTGATATTTCGGCACAAGATTTCGCGCGCGTGCCGATAAGCTCAGCGTGAAGGTTTTAAGTATCCTGCTGCTGGCTGCCTCGTGCGTCTCCGCCGCGAACGTGATCGATTCCGAACATCCTCGAACGCCAAGACGCATTTGGGTTCGCCGGCTTACTCTGGCTGCCGGATGCGCGGCGAGCCTCGCGTTTGATACCTGGAGCACGCAGCGGGCGGTGAGCGCGGGCGCGCTCGAAGCCAATCGTTTATTCGCGAATCCTCAAGGGCAGCCGCAATGGACCCGCATGATTTCCATCAAGGCGGGCGTTTGCGGAGCCTCCGCCATTCTCCAGGAGACGCATCTTTTCCGAACTTGGGAATCGCCCGCGGCCGATTGGACGTGGACCGGCGTCAACGCCGGCGCCGCGGGACTTTACTCCTGGACGAGCTGGCACAATTTCAGTCTCGCTTCGCGGAAATAGCTAAAAGCGTAAACGCAGCCCGCCCCAAACTCCGATGGGCGCGCCCGGCGCGAAGAATGTCGTTGTGCGGATCGGAAACTCGCCGGCAACGGGGGGAAATGGACGCGCGATGAAATTGCCCTGATTATCGTAGGGCGACGGTCCAAGCTGCGCCGCGGTGTAATAGTGATGATCGAGCAGGTTGTCGATCTGCGCAAAAAGCTGAATCCGCTTCCGCAACTGGTAATGACCGCCCAGATTCACGACGCCGTAGCCTGGTGAATCGCCCGGACCCAAATAATAAACGCCGTCGGGCTGGTCCAGATTGTTTTCGTTGCCGCGCGCGAACGATCTGCCGACGGCGATGAAGTCGAGATCGAGGGCGATCTTGGAGGAAGGCTCGAACTCCAGATAGCTCTTGAAAATGTTTTTGGGGATCAGCGGGATGTGATCGCCGGGATGGACGGTAATATTGCCGTCGAGGCCGGGTCCGCCGTCATTGGCGCTGTTGCTGGCGCCATCGATGGTTTGCGAGCTCTGGTAGGTCGCGCTCAGGAAGGTATAGTTGCCGCCCAGCGTGAAATGGTGGAAACGGCCGCTGGCGCTCGCCTCCGCGCCCTCGCGCCGCGTCTGCCCGAAATTGGTGAAGTAACCGAACCCGGTTTGTTCGGAGGCGACAAACAGGATGTCATTGTCGTTTGTGCCGCGGAACCAGCCGGCGCTCCAGCGAAAATGGTCCTCGCCGAGTTTTCCGCGCACTCCGGCTTCAAACGTCCGCGTCACGACTTGTTTGAGCGGCGGATCGCTGACCAGCGCGTTCGGCAGGTTGCAGGGCTCGTTCGGATCGGCGCAGCCGATCTCGATCGCGGTGGGCGCGCGGCTGGCTTCGCTGTAGCTGAAATAAAGCCCGGCCAGCCTCCAGGGATTGTAGGTCAGTCCGGCGGCGGGATTGAATCGCTCGAACACATATTGCCCGTTCAACGATCCTCGCGCGCCGGCGGCGGCTTCCGGCGGAAGGCGGTCGATATTCTGCAGCGGCGTGCGATTGTATCGGCCGGAGACCGTCAGCGCGAGCGAGCTTCCGAGCGTAATCGTGTCGCTTGCATAGACGCTATAGGTGTGCACCAGGCCGCGCAGGTTGACGCGTGTGTCGACCGGGACCCCATCCTGATTTGTGCTGCCGTCGGCAAACACGCCAATCGGCGTAATGGTGAGGCGGTCCGGGTTGAGATAGCCGAATTCGGAGCCTTGCTGAAAGGTGATGCTGCTTTGGTCCCAGCCGGCGCCGGCGGTGAGATGATGGCGCGAAGTGTTCCAGGCAAGTTGTCCCGATAGTCCGTAATTATGCTGTTTGGTGTACGTGTTGGTAATGATGCCCGTGCAGGTTTCGACCGGCTCTTTTTTTTCGAGTCCCTGCGCGATACAGCGCCACTTGGGAAAGGGCTCGGTGGCGGCATTGCCTTTGATGGGAAACCCGCTGTACCCCGCCGCGGTGAGCGCGGCGACATCGGCCGGGGTTAGATTATACAACGATTGATCGAAGGACTGGTCATTGAGGTCTCCATTGGTCGTGTCGGCGCGAATATAGCGGAAATACGCGGTGCCGGAGAACGTCAAATGACTGCTGAAATCGTGGCGGCCGCTGAGATTGAACGACGGCGAGCGATTCCAGGTGATGTCGGGAATGGTGTAGACGCTCGAATAGTTTTGCTGAAGGAAGCGAAAATCCTGAAGGCCGTTGCCGGTGAGCCAGTTGTCCGCGAATCCGAAACTCAGGCTCAAAGCGGTATTGGCGTTCATCCATCCCAGTTTGGCGAAGCCTTGGCGGACTTCGGAGGGCGAATCCTGCCGCCAGCCGTCTTCGCGAAACAGGTTGCCGGCGGCGTACCAGCTCAGACCCTTGGCGGTTGAGCCGCCATACTCGAACTCGCCCTGCCGCCGTCCGAAGCTCCCGCCGCTCACCGACAACATGGCGCCCGGAGCGGTGTGCCCGTCCTTGGTTTGGACCGCGAGCGCGCCGCCCAGCGTGTTCAGTCCGAACAGCGGATTCGATCCGGGCATCAGCGCCATTTCCGAAATCGCGATTTCCGGGATCAAATCCCAGGCGACAATATCGGCGAACGGCTGGTTCTGCCGAACGCCGTCGACGTAAACCGAAATACCCTCCGGCGTGCCAAGCAGCGGCGAGGCGGTGTAGCCGCGGTAGTTCACGTCGGGCTGGAACGGATTTTCCTGGTTCTGATTGATATGCACGCCGTCCAGCCGTTTGTTCAGAAAATCGGAAAGATCCAGCGCGCCGCTGCGCTCGAGATCGCGCGCGGTCGCGGTTTGTACCGGCGCCGGTATCTGATCGATGGCGAGATCGGTACCCGGCAGCGGAGCCGGGGCAACGATCGCCACGCGCGACGCCTGCGCGGCGATTTGCAGCACGATCCGGCGCAGAACCGGCGAGCCTGCCTGGACATCGATGGAAAACGATTGCGGCGCAAAGCCGTCCTTGGAAATCGTCACAAGATAGCGGCCCGGCGCGGGATTCTCGAGGGAAAATACGCCGCTCGAATCGGTCTGGAACGTACGCCGTTCGCCGGTGGCGGCGCTCTCGATCGTGCCCGCCGCCTGGAGCGCGGCGCCGGACGGATCTCGAACTTCAATAGTGACTTGCGCCGTCGCGGCCGCGCTGAGCCAGAACCATAACGCGGCTGCGAGCGCGCCGCGGCTGAGTTGCATATCGATATATCCGGCTTCGCCGCTGTTTGTTCACCAAAAAAGTTGAACAAACCTGGGCCGAATGGAATATCTTGGTAAGAAGATTTTGGCTGACGTTTTCCATGCGGGTGTTTTGAGCTTCACCGCCAGCGCGGCGCAATCGGCGCATTCACCTGTGGAAGACGAGGTGGTCGCGCTGTTTGATGAGTATCGCGAGCCGCTGTTTCGCTATCTGATGACCTTCGGTGTGCAGGCCGCCGACGCCGAAGAACTGCTCCAGGATGTTTTTCTGGCGCTGTTCCTTCATTTGCGCAGCGGAAAATCGCGAGCCAATCTGCGTGGCTGGCTATTCCGGGTGGCGCACAATCTGGCTTTGAAGCGCCGGCAGCGCGAACGCGGCGGGGCGTTTGCCGGGCTACCGGTCCAAATGCAGGCGCCGGATCCCGCACCGAACCCGGAGGATCAGTTGCTGCGTGACCAGCTTCAAAGACGTCTCGCCTCGGCCTACCGGGCGCTTCCCGAGCGCGATCGCCGCTGCCTCTGGCTGCGCGCCGAAGGGTTGAATTACCGTGAAATCGCCGCGGTTCTGGATATTTGCCTGGGAGCGGTGGCGCTTTCGCTTGCGCGATCGCTCGCGCGCCTGGAGCGTTGCGCCGAACGGTGAATCCATGTGGCACGATTCCCACCCCTCTGATCCGCAACTGCTGATGGAGCTTGAAGGCGAGCTTTCCCGGCGCGCGTCAAGGAAAATCGAGCGTCATCTTTCCGCGTGCCGGAGGTGCCGCGCGCGCCGCCAGAAGTTGGAAACGGCGATCGCGGATTGGACTCGCCTTCAGCGGCGGACGGCGGTTGAGGTGCCTTCAAGCGATGGCCCGCGCGCGCTGCTGAGAGCGCGGATCGAACAACTCGGGCTGCGGCAGGAGCCGTCCCGTGGGGGGCTGGCGCATTGGAAACTGACGTTCGCCGCTTGCGCGGTGATCTTGCTGGCCGCGTTGATTGCGAAGCACTCGTCTTCCGGCGCCGGCCGGGTGGCCGCGATTCCCGATTCTCGTCTTACTCCGGGCGCGACGTTGCGCGCCACGCGCGAAGCGGTGTGCTCCCAACCCAACACGAAAAACCGGACGGTTCCGGCCGCGCTGCGGAGAAAAGTTTTTGAATCCTACGGCCTCAGGGACGCATCGCCGCGCGATTTCGAGGTGGATTATCTGATCACGCCGGCTCTTGGCGGCGCCGACGACATTCACAATTTGTGGCCCCAGCCGTACCATTCGACGGTATGGAACGCGGAGGTGAAGGATGCGCTGGAGGACCGGCTCCGCGATCTGGTTTGCGATGGCAGGCTCGATTTGCCGGCAGCGCAGCGGGAAATCGCGGCGGACTGGATCGCGGCGTACAAGAAATATTTCCATACGGATCGCCCGCTGAATTCGCGGTAAACGCACGCGCTTTATCCTTGACAGATTATCAGATTAGATTTAATCTAAGTTCTTCATGGATGCCCGCGAGGTGAAACAGTCCCTGGAGGACGGCGGATTGCGATGTACTCCGCAGCGCTATGCGGTCATGGCTTTTCTTTTGGAACACGCCGGCCATCCGACGGCCTCGGAAATCTTTGAAGCCGTGAATCGCGCTGATCCGCGCTGTTCGAGAGCGACCACTTACAACAATCTGCGCGACCTGGTGCGGGCCGGGCTGGTGCGGGAAGTGGCGGTGGAGGGCCGCGCCGCTCGCTTCGACGCGAAAAGCGAACGGCATCACCACTTCATCTGCGATCGCTGCGGCGCGGTCGAGGATATTGCGTGGTACAAGGTGCCGCGGCCCGATTCGCGAGCGCTCGGCAAACGAGTTCTTCGCGATTGCGAGCTGATTTTCCGCGGGCTGTGCGCCAGATGCGCCCCGCGGCACGCCTCGCGCGCGGTTCGGGTTTGAATCATTCGAAGGAAGAAGAACACATGGAAAAACAACTCAGCACCTCAGCGGGGGCGACCGGCCCCGGCGTTCAAGAGCAAGTCTCGGCGGAAAGAAAATGTCCCGTAGCCGGCTGGCACACCATGGCCGGAGGCGCGGCCAACGCGAGCTGGTGGCCGGAACAGCTTAATCTCAAGATCCTTCACCAGCACTCTCCGATGTCCAATCCGATGGGCCAGGGGTTCAATTACAGGGAAGAGTTCAAGAGCCTCGACCTGGACGCGGTGATCAAGGATCTGCACGCCTTGATGACGGATTCGCAGGACTGGTGGCCGGCAGATCACGGCCACTACGGGCCGTTTTTTATCCGCATGGCCTGGCACAGCGCCGGCACTTACCGCATCGGCGACGGCCGCGGCGGAGCCGGCTCCGGCACGCAGCGCTTCGCCCCGCTCAACAGTTGGCCGGACAACGCGAACCTGGATAAAGCGCGCCGCCTGCTGTGGCCGATCAAGCAGAAGTACGGCCGGAAAATTTCCTGGGCCGATCTGATGATCCTTGCCGGCAATGTTGCGCTGGAATCGATGGGCTTCAAAACGTTCGGTTTCGGCGGCGGCCGCGAGGACGTCTGGGAGCCGCCGGAAGACGTCTTCTGGGGGCCCGAAAAGAAGTGGCTCGGCGACGAGCGTTACAGCGGGGATCGCGAACTCGCAACTCCGCTGGCGGCGGTTCAGATGGGGCTGATTTACGTGAATCCGGAAGGGCCCAATGGAAAGCCGGACCCGCTCGCCGCGGCGCGCGATATTCGCGAGACCTTCGCGCGCATGGCCATGAACGACGAGGAGACCGTGGCGCTGATCGCCGGCGGCCATACTTTCGGAAAGACGCACGGCGCCGCCGAGCCCGCCAAGTATGTGGGAGCCGAACCCGAAGGCGCTCCCATCGAGATGCAGGGCCT
>JAJPHS010000098.1 GCA_021325175.1 Terriglobia bacterium | reverse complement strand
TCGATGAGGGCGATTTCGTCGGTGGATTGATACGCGGCGTCCGCCGTCTGGCGCGCCAGCGCGGGCGCCACGCGGCGGGCCATCAGGTCCCGCATGACGCGCGCCTTTCCGAAGCCCTGATTTTCGCGCCGCCAGGCCGCGAACGATTCGGCGAAGCGCTGGTCGTTGAGGAATCCGGAGTCCTTGAGGCGGCGCAGCACTTCCTCGACATCGTCGCGCCGCGCGGCGCGCCGTTTCAGCTTTTCGCGCAGCTCCGAGGACGTCTGCGCTCGCGCGGACAGCGCGCGGGCGGCGTAGTTCATCAGCTCGTCCAAATTGAGCGGCTTCGGGATGCGCGGCACGGGTAACTGTTTCCTTCCCAGCGTACAACCAACAGAAACGCGGCGTGACTGGTATTCTTTAAATGGTGTAACTTCAAAGCGGAAGGAGTAGCGTAATGGAGGACGATAATCGCATTTCTTATTTTTTCCTCGGTTTAGGTTTAGGCGTGGCGGTCGGGGTGCTGTTCGCGCCGAAATCGGGCCAGGAGACCCGGGAGATCATCCGCAATAAAGCGAACGAGAGCGCGGATTACGTAAAGCGCCGCGGGACGGAGCTGCGCGAGCAGGCCGCCGAGGCCATCGAACGGGGAAAACAGACGATACAGCGGCATAAAGAAAATCTGAACGCGGCGGTGGACGCGGGCCGCCAGGCTTACCGTGAAGCCGTGAACACGCCGGTCAATACGCCGGGGAACACGCCCGGACAATAAAGCGTCAAATTAACGACTATGGACCAGACCCTGCTGATAATCATCGCGGCGTTCGTCTTTGTCGCCGCCGTGGCCTTGTGCATCCAGGCCGGAATGTTGTTCGGAATTTATCGCGCGACCAAATCGCTGGAGCAGCGGGCCATACCGCTGCTTCCGAAGATCGACGCCTTGGTGGAAAGTTCGCGCGCGGTGGTCGAGGACAGCAAAACGCAGATCCACGACATTACGGTGAAGACGAACGAAATTCTCGATTCGACCAAGAAGCAATTGGCGCGCGTGGACGAAGTGCTGGAGGATGCGACGGCGCGCGCAAAAGTACAATTGGAACGGGCCGAGATGGTGATCGACGACACTATGCAGCGCGCCCAGGAGGCGGTTGCTGTGGTCCATAGCGGAGTGATGAAGCCGCTTCGGGAGATCCAGGGCGTGGCGGCGGGAATTCGGGCCGGCGTCAACTATCTGCTGCGTGGCAGGCGCGACGGCCCGATCCACGCAACGGCCGACGAAGAGATGTTCATTTAACCCCGCCTAATATCAGCCCATTAAATTGAATCTGCACGTTTGATGGTGAAAGCGCGACGCAGTTCGCCGGCGCTAGAAGGGTGGCGAGCCGTCGCCAAAAACTTCGGACAAAAAGATCCAGATAATCAGACTCATGGAACCGATGGACAGAAAGGCAATGAGTTTTGAAAAGGCCGAGTTCAGAAACTCAAAGCGGAGCAGCAAGGCGAAGATCAGGCCGGTGTAAAGAAGATACGGATTCAATTCGCGATCGGATAAATTGCTGAACAGCGCCGCCACGCCGTAAAACAGCAGCGGAAGGTTGCTATCGTAGCGCTTGCGGAAAATGAGGAACAGTGAAACGAAGGCCAGGGCCACCACCAGCAGCGTGGTCATGTTCAGCGGCGTGCCCTCGAAACCATTCATACCGGTGTGATCGGCGGTTCAGAAAAAATCGTGTAGATGCTCTATCTGCCGTCGGAGGAGGTATAGCTCACGCCGATGGTGGGAACGAAGTCCTGTAGCCATCCGCCGATCCGGGCGCCCTGCGCCGGAGCGATCACCTGCTTGGGAAACGTGGTCATGTAATCGTGCAGCTCGGCGCGAAGCTGCATGTGCGGTGAAAGCTGAAATTTCATGCCGCCTCCCACGCTGACCAGCGGAGTCAGATCCTGCGCCTGGGTGAGCAGCGCGAAGTTGCTCAGCGGCTGGTAGAGGACCTGCGCGCCCGTGCCCTGATAAATTTTGACGCCGGCGCCCACGGCGAGGAACGGCCGGATCTTCGATCCGTACGGCTTGGCGTGCCACAGCACATCGTAGTGGAAGGCGTAGGACCGCGCGGCGAACGTGGCTTTCGTTCCGTCCTGGTTCACATCGAGCGAGCCGAGCTGAAAATCCGCGCGCAGTTCCCCGCCCCACGAATCGGCGCGATTGTTGCCGAGCCACATGCCGGCCGCGACGTTGCTATCGATCTTCGCTGAAGCCGAACCCGTCGGCGCGGTGACCGTTTGCGACGTGTAGAATCCGCCTCCGGCACCTCCGCCGACCTCCCAGCGCTGGGCAAACACCGCCGGCGCGAGCACCGCCATCGACACCACGAGCATACGAACTGATTTCATATTTACCTCTTTCCTCTAGATTTCCCGCGTTTATCGGAGGAGCTTTCAGCCCGCGTACGCGGAGCGCTGAAGGCCGCCCTTATGGATCACACCGGTTACTGCACAACGCGCAGCGAGAGCGCCTGCACCGAACCGCCCTGACTAATCGTCAGCGGCATGTTCAATCCTTCCGGAACATTGCTCGGAATGGTCACGTTGATCTGGCCCACGCCTACCTGTCCGGGAGCAAGACCGGCGAAGTTCACCGGCAGGTTCACGCCGCCCAATTGCACGGCGGGCGGCTGAACGGCGATCGCCAGCGGGCTCACCGGCGCGGGCAGGCCGTCGCCGACCACCGGCGCCGTCTGGCCGATGCCGGTCAGATAAATGGTCACCGTGTCGCCGCGATGAATCGGATTCGAATCGGTCACCAGCGTGTTATTGGCGTCGCGCACCACCGTCGGCAGATTCGTCTGCGGGCCAGCCACGCCGCTCATGAACACGGCCGGAGCCGTCGGATTCACGACGATGTTGTAGTTGTCGCTCACGCCGCCCGGCGTGTGCACGTTCAGCGTCACTGCGCCCACCGCCTCGGTCGGCATCTGCGCGTTGATCTGTGTCGGCGAAACGAAAACCAAGGGCATCGGCTGGCCGTTCACAGTCAGGCAGCTATTGGCGAGAGCCGTCGGCAGCGGGATCTGGCTGGTGGCGAGATTGGTCGGATTGAGCTGGTTGCCGAAAATCGAAACCAGGCCGCCCGGCGCGACCGGCGAGGAGCCATCGGCCGCGCTGGCCACTTTCGTGATCTGCGGCGCGGCGACCGAGGCGGCGTAGGTCCACGGCAGAACCGTGAATCCGGACGTCGTCAGCGCGACGATCTCGCTCTGGTCCGGCAGCGGCGCCAGGCTGCGAGTGAAAGCCGAATAAACCGACGGCGAGAACAGTCCGAAGCTCGGGCTGCCCACGACGCCCACCGTATTGGTGGTGTTGCAGTTGTTCGTGGAATTGATCGGGCACGTCGTGATCGTTTGCGTTTCCGTGGTGCCGATGACGCAGGTGAGCATCGTGATCGTGTTCGTGGCGTTGGTGGTGGTGTTCGTTGTGCAGTTCTGGGTGTTGGATGCGGACAAAGCGCCATTGCCGAGAATCGGCGCCTCGATCATGGCCGTCGGCTGGATCGACGTACCCCGCGCCGTGTCGACCTGGGCGATCGTTCCCGGGCTGGAGGTGTTAAGCGCCGTCGTGAAGTATCCGGTTTGATTGACGAAAGCGAATCCCGAGGGCGAACCGGTGCTGGTCGAAATCGTCATCTTCGGCACGCCGGAGCTGTCCAGAAGATGGTTGCCGACTTCGTATTGATTGAAATTCGACGCGGCGTAAGATCCGCTGAGGCTGGTGAAATCGTGGCGCGACACAGTAAAAGTTCCCGCCACCGCGCTATAGATCAGCACGGAGCCGTCCGCTCCCACCGCCAGAATATTGGCGCCGTTGCTCGAACTGGTGAGCACCGTATCCTGCGTCAACTGATTCTGCCACACGCCCAGCGACGGCAGGCGGCTGGCCGAATGCGTAACCAGGTCGATCTGATCGATCTTCGGACCCGACCCATCGGCGGTTCGCACCATGGCCAGAATCGCGTTGGAGGAAGTCGCGATGCTTTCCACGTAATCCCAGGGCAGATACACCGGCGTTTGCGCCTGCAACAGGTCCAGATCGAAAACATTCATGTAATGGGAGTTGTCGCAACCGACCAGCAGATCCTGCTGATCGAAGGTGATCGCCATGCTGGTCGGCGTGGTGCAGGTGCGAAGGATCGCTTGCAGCGTGTTATTGCCTTCGCTGTACACCAGAACCTGATTCTGATCCTGGCGCAGGACGTAAAAAAGCTGGCGTTTGGGATCCGCCGCGATGTCCACGACGCGGCCGGGAATATCGACAAACGAGCCGCGCTGCGAAGGATCGGGTGAGCTGATCAGCACCCGCACCGGCACCGGGAAGTTGATCGCCGCGCTCGAACTGATGGTCAGCGCCGCCGCCACGGTGCCTTTCCGATTGGCGAAAACGTTCGGATCGACGGAGACGGAAACCACGGCCGGCGTCACGCCGTTCGACGGCGATACGCGGATGCCGTTCGGAGCCGAAATCGAGAAGGGCGTGCTTCCGCCGCCCGGATCGACGATGGTCAGCGTCTGGGTATTGACGCTGCGATCGCAGAAGTTTCCGCGGAAAACCAGATCGGGCGTTGTCGCTTTCACGCGCGGATAGCTGGCCAGATTGCCAATAGGGAGAATCATCACGCCGCTATCGGAGATGCCGTAAATGGTGTTGTGATCGTTGCTGAGCAGCGCCTTCCCGGCGAAGTTTTCCGGCAGATAAAGCTGATCCTCCACGGTGAGATTATCCCAGTCGTTGATCATCAGCATGGGCGGATTGTTGTTGGCTACCACCGCCGTTCCACTGGGCGGAATCTGTGCGTAAATCAAGCTGCGTGAGGAATCGACGACGGTCGTGCCGACGTTCAGCAGTCCGGATGCGTTGCCCCATTGCGCCACCGTATTCAGCTTCGCGTCGGCGACCCACCAGGCAAAAGAAGTGATCGATCCGTCGTCGGCGACGCTGACCACGCGCGGGCCGGCCGGCGGCTGCGAAGTGTAGAAGGAACCCGTAATCACCTTGGTCCCAACGTTGTAGCGGAACAGGAGGTAGGGGCTGGTGCCCCCGAAACCGGCGATGGTCAGGCCGTCGCGTGATGCCGCGACCGAGGCCTGCGCGAACTGATTGGCGAACGTCCCCGGCGGCTGCGGAATCGCGTTGGTGGCGACCTGCGCGATGGTTTGCAGCGTCTGCGTGGTTCCGAGAGCCGGATTGAACTGGATAAATTCATTGGTGGTAACCACCAAGGCGTTATCGTCGATTCCGAAAGCCACCCCCAGCGGCGGATTGCCGAGCGAGATCACCTGCTTAGAATTGTTGGCCGTCAGGTCAATCAGCGTCAGGGCATTTGTTGGACTCGCCGGCGCGCTGTTGTTGCCGAAATGCGCAACCAGCAGCCAGTGCCCATCGGGGGAAAGCGAAATCGAATTGGGGTTGGGGTTAACATTGATCGACGTCTGAATGGTCTGATTCGCCAGTTGCATCACATCGATGCGATTCGCGGTGAAGTTGGCGATGTAGAGAACGCCGCGCGCTTCATCAAGAGCGATATCGGTCGCCTGACCGCCGATCGGCACCACCGTACCAAACGTCGCCCCTAGCGCCGCCGCCGCGGTGAGAACCGCGCCCGTAATCACCTTAACCCAAGTTTTCCGAGACATAACTTGAACTCCGTCCCTCCGGTAACTTCTTTTCCTCCACGACTCACTTCAGCAACGGCGCGGGCTTCGCGTCTTTCAAACCAGGCCCGCGCCATTCCGAGTTCACACCCTTCACGCGCACACTCGCCCCTCGATTGCTCCCGCTTCCTTACCTTGCTTACTCGGCGTTCTTCTTGCGGCGCAGCACGATGATCCCCAAAAACAGGATCGCCAGCACAGCACAAACGATTCGAACAGTGGAAGTGTCCATCGTTTCCTCTCCTTTCCTGACAAGAATCAATTCGGCGCTTCTAGTCCTAACCTTTAGGGAGGTACTAAAAGCATTCCGCGGCCGCGAGCCAGAGCCGGCGCGATGACAGCCGCCAGCTTCCGGCTCGCGGCGGTTTCAAATGTTGTTCATCATGGGCAGCAGCTCCCGCATGATCTTGCAGATCACCGGTCCCACCGTCACGACAAACAGCGACGGCAGGATGCAGAAGAAAATCGGAAAAACCAGCTTCACTCCGAGCTTGGCAGCCTTTTCCTCGGCCACCTGGCGCGCCTGGACGCGCATGAAATCGGCGTGGGCGCGCAAGCTCTGCGCGACGCCGGTTCCGAAGCGGTCGGCTTGAATCAGCACGGCGACCAGTTTCTTCAGATCGTCCACGCCGGTGCGCTCGGCCAAATTGCGCAGCGCCTCGACGCGGCGCTTACCCGCTTTCAGCTCCAGATTGACCAGACCGAACTCTTCGCTGATCTCCGGATGCGCCTTATCCAGTTCTTTTGAAACCTGAAGGATCGCCTGATCCAGCCCGAGTCCGCTCTCGACGCAAACCACCAGCAGATCGAGCGCATTTGGCAGCCCGCGCGCGATTTCGCGCTGGCGGCGCGCGGCCACGCGGCGCACATACTCGTTCGGTCCGAAGAATCCGGCCGCGGCCGCGATCAGCACGGTTCCGAACTTATTCCCGGCTTCGGCGCCGGAGCCGGTGAGCGCGACGGCGGCGATCAGCGGCAGCGCGATTCCGCAGGCGACCTTGGCGCCATAGAGGATCTTCAGCGAATTTTCATTGCGCATGCCGGCGCGAATCAGCCGGCGCTGCATCACCGTGACGTCCTTGGGCGACTGGGGAACGATGTTGCCCAGCTTCTTGATCAGATCGTGAAACGCCAGGCTCGGGTGCGCCGGGATCTGCTCGCCCGGATCGATGCCGCCAGCCACGCGCTCCATCGCTTCCTTGGGCCGGACGTACATCTTCATTCCGGCCAGCGCAACGCCCACGGCCAGCGCGATGAATAGCAGCACGGTTACAACAAACATGGTTTAGACCTCGATATTCACGATTTTTTTCATGATCAGGTAGCCGATCACCTGCAACGCGATCGCGGCGAGCATCATGATGTTGCCGGTGTCGTCGGTAAAGAAAAACTTCACGTAATCCGGGTTGGTGTAGAACATCAGAACGGCCACCACCATCGGAATCGCGCTGAGCGCGGTCGCCGTCATGCGGCCATGCGCGCTTACCGCGCGGATTCGCCCGCGCAGCTTGAAGCGCTCGCGGATCACATAGGCGAGCTTGTCCAGAATTTCCGCGAGATTGCCGCCGGTGCGCTTTTGCAACAGCACCGCGGAGACAAAAAAGTGCACGTCGAGCGAGGGAACACGCGTGGCCAGCTTTTGCAGCGCGATCTCGATTGGCAGGCCGAGGTTGTGTTCCTCGAACGTCCGCCGGAACTCGCCCGCCACCGGCTCCTGAAACTCGCGATGAATCATTTCGAGCGAAACCGAAAACGCATGACCGGCACGCATCGATCGCGAAACGAATTCGAGCGCATCCGGGAAAATCGATTCAAATCGCCGCAGCCGCGCCTTGCGCTTCAGGTACACGTAAACAAACGGACCGGCCGCCGCCGCGACGCCCGTCAGCAGCGCGAGCCCGCGCGCGATCGGCAAAGCGATCCATCCGAAAGCGAACCCCACGGCGAAGCAGACGATGCTCATCTGCACCAGCCTTGCCGGCGGCCAATTTAAACCCGCCTGTTCGAGCAGCGTCCCCAGCCTCGGCGCCAGGTTCCATTTTTCTACCAGCAAGTGCGCCAGCGGGTTCTTGACCACCTGCTCCTGCTGGATCACGCTCGGCTGGCCGTCGCTCTTCGCCTTCTTGGTTTTTCCCTTTGTGGTCACGGCCAGGCGCGCCTTGATGCGATCCACGTCCGACGACTTGACGTACTTCGACACCAGGAACCAGCCGGCGATCGCGGCGGCCCAGATCAATATCAAAAAACCGATTAAGCCCATGCGTCAGACCTCCATTACTTCGTCGAACAGGTCCGGCCGCAAACGAATGCCGGCGCTGAGTAACTTTTCGTAGAATTTGGGACGAATGCCGGTGGCGGCGAATCGGCCCACCACTTTCCCGTCCGGATCAAGCCCGCGTTTTTCGAATACGAACAGATCTTGAAGCGTCACGATCTCGCCTTCCATGCCGGTCACTTCCGTCAGCGAGACCACGCGGCGCGAGCCATCGCTCAGGCGCGCGGCCTGCACCAGCAGATTCACCGCGCTGGCGATCTGCTGCCGGATCGAGGTGAGCTGCATGTTGGAGTTGGCGAGCGACACCATCACTTCCAGGCGCGAAACGGCGTCGCGCGGGGAGTTGGCGTGCACCGTCGTCAGCGATCCGTCATGGCCCGTGTTCATGGCCTGTAACATATCCAGCGCTTCCTCGCCGCGGACCTCGCCGACGATGATGCGATCCGGACGCATACGCAAGCTGTTCACCAGCAGCTCGCGCTGCCGCACCGCGCCGTGTCCCTCGATGTTCGGCGGGCGGGTTTCCAGGCGCGCGACATGCGGCTGCTTCAACTGCAATTCGGCCGCGTCCTCGATGGTGACGATCCGCTCTTTGCCGTTGATGAACGCCGACAGCGCGTTGAGCAGTGTAGTTTTTCCGGCGCCCGTTCCGCCGGCGACGATGATGTTCATCTTGGCCTTCACCGCCGCTTCGAGCAGTTCCATCATGCCCGCCGTCATGGCCTTGCGCTCCACCAGATCGGCCGGCATCAACTTGTCCGTTGAAAAGCGGCGGATCGAGAGCAGCGGGCCGTCGACCGCCAGCGGAGGAATGATCGCGTTGACGCGCGATCCGTCGCTCAGGCGCGCGTCCACCATCGGCGTCGACTCGTCGATGCGCCGTCCCACCTGGCTGACGATCTTGTCGATGATGCGTAACAGGTGCTGGTCGTCGCGGAAGCTGACGCTGGTCAGCTCCAGCAATCCACGCCGCTCCACATAGACCTGCTTATAAGTGTTGACGAGAATATCGGAAATCGTGGGGTCCTGAAGCAGCGGCTCGAGCGGTCCGAGGCCGAAAACTTCGTCCAGCACCTCATCGCTGATCTGCTGCTTTTCAAGCGAGCTGAGCAGCGTCGGCTCGGCGTCGATTAACGCGATCACCGCGTTGCGAACTTCGCTGCGGATGCGCTGGTTGTCGATGGTCGCCAGCGCTTCCAGGTTGATCTTGTCCACCAGCTTGCGATGGAGCGTGAACTTCAGTTCCTGATACTCCGGCTTCAGGCTGGCCTTGGGCCGCGCGGAGTTCTTCAGCAGCCGCTGCTCCCAGGAAACCTGTTGATTATTCTTGGACCCGTTATCAATCGTCGAAAACATAAACTCCGTTTAAACCTTCACGCTTGCGAAAAGGCGGGCTTTAACGCCGCCAGCGCCGATTTGCGCGTTGCGCCGGCCGCCCCGCTCAGCCGCTTGGCCACATTCTCAATCGAGCGGCCCAGCTCGCCTTCGGCGCCCAGCGGCTGGCCGAGCGTCACCACCCGATGCAGCGAAAAATAGTCGTTCGGCAAAACCGCGTGCACTGGCGTGCCGAAAAGTTTTTCCATGTCCGCCACGCCGATATCCACGCGCTTATCGACGCGGTTCACCAGAACCTGAAAACGATCCTTGGGGAAGCCGAGATTGTCCACCAGCTTCAGCGCCTTCACGGTCAGATGCAGGCTGGGCAGCTCGCCGGTTGAAACCAGAAAGGCGCGCTCGCATTCCGAGATCGCCATCAACGAGATGCGCTGGAACACGCTCGGCAGGTCGAGAATCACCCAGTCGTACATCTGCCGCGCGTGATCGATTAAAATCCGGAGCCGCGTCCCGTCGATCGGATCGGCATAGGGCGCCGCCGGAGCCGGCAGAATATCGAGGCCGCCGTAGTTCACCGTCAGCGAATTCCACAGCGCCAAGTCCAGATGCTCGGCGTGCTGCAACGCGTCCACCAGCGAATAGTTGTGGCTCAGCTTCAGATAGAATCCGATGGTGCCGCCGGTCAGATCAAAATCCGCCAGCAGAATTTTTTTTCCGGTCACGCGATGCAGGGAAAACGCCGTCTGCGTCGCCACGGTGGAGGCACCCGATCCCGGTTTCGAACTGGCGAATCCGACCACCATGCCCAGCTCCGGCTCCTGCTTGGTTTCGATCACGCACAGCTTCCGGAGGCGCGTGATCGCGTCGCGCTGCGTCGCCGGATCAAACGGCGCATACAAAAATTCCACCGCGCCCGCGCGCAACGATTGCAGAATCGCCGTCGCGTCATTGCGCGTGTGCAGCCCGACCACCTGGACCGGCGGCGTCATCTGCGTAACCGATTTGATCAGCTCCGTCGCCGCCGCCAGGTCCGTCGCAAGATCGAGCAGCACCACCTGCGGCTTCAGTTGCCGCGCGCGAATCTCCAGCGTCTGCTGCGGCGGATAGCTCTTCAGGTCCGCCAGGATCTGAAAGGCTCGCGTCCGTGGAAGCGTGTCCAAAAACTCGCGCGCCAGCTCCCGATCGGGCGCGATCAGTACCGCTGCGAGTTCCGGCTCATTCTGCGCAGGCACGCTGTTGTCCTCGGCTTCAGTTGCTCTTCTTCGATTTCTTCTGCGACTGCGCCGCCGTATTGGAGTCGAGCCGCACCAGGAAATCGCGCGGCATGTACAGATCGGGTTTGGCGTCGCTGACGCCGAGCGGCTCGGTAATTTCCGGCGTCACCAGCACCACCAGGTCCGTGCGGTTCTTTTTCTCGTCCTTGGACTTGAACAGCGAGCCGAAGATTGGCAGGCTTCCCAGAACCGGGATCTTCTGGAAAGCTTCGGTCTCCTGATTGTTCACCAGGCCCGCGATCACAAAGCTCTGTCCTTCTCCCAGCTCAACGTCCGTCTCAGCTTTGCGCGAGGTGAGCCCGGGAATCGTGAATCCGTTGAGCACCACGGCGTTGCTATAGTCGAGCGCCGAAACTTCCTGATGCAGATGCATCTTGATGGTGTGGTTCGGAGTGACCAGCGGCGTGAAGATGAGCCGGATGCCGAACTCGCGATATTGAACCGTCACCGCGCCGGAGTTGGCGCCGCCTTGCAGCACCGGCACCGGAAATTCGCCGCCCACCAGGAATGAGGCTTCCTTGCCATTGGTGGTGACCAGATTCGGCTCAGCCAGCGTTTGCAGAATATTCTCGCTTTGCAGCGCCTGAATCAGCGCGCCCAGATTCAACTTCGGATCGAAGGCGAAAATACTCAGCGCCTTGGAGATGGTGACGATGCTGGTTCCCTGCGATCCTTGAACTCCTCCGATCGAACCCGTTCCTCCCTGAATCTGGGACGTCCCGGTGAGGCTCAACGGCGAAAACTGTCCCGTGCTGGCTCCAACTTGCGTCTGGCCCGCGAGGCCGAACAGGTTTACGCCGTATTGCAGTTCCCTGCTGCGGTCGAGCTCTGCGAAACGCACCCGCAGCAGCACCTGCTTGTCCACCGGCGGCGCCGGCGCGTTCAGTTGCAGATTGTTGACCACCGTCTTGGCGAAGGACGCCGCGATCACCGCCGCGCGATCCTGCACGTCCTTGCTCGTCACCTGGCCGTCAAGCGTGATGGTGTCGCGAGAGCTGACCGGAATGATCTTTTCATTGGGGAAGGATTCGCGCAGCGCGCGTTTCAACGGGTCCAGGTTCATATCGACGGTGACGTTGTAGAAAGTGCGCTGGCCGGTTTTGCTCCACACGATCATGGTGGCGTTCCCCAACCCCTTGCCATGCATCAGCAACTCGCGCGTGGTGACCGGACTGGCGTCGATGACGTCCGGATTACTGGTCGATATCTGCCGGATGTCGGAAGGATAATCGATCACGACGCTCTTGCCCACGGTCAGGCGAAGGTCCTCGGCGCTTTGCGCCACAAGCGCGGCGGCGAAGGTAAGCGGCGCAAACAAGGAAATCATTCTCGATCTGGTCATGTTCAGTTCCTCATTTAATGGCAAAGGCTCGGTTCCACTCAGTTCTTCGACGCTCCGTTCGGGATCGTCTCCACCGTGCGCTGGGTTCCGCGGATCACCACGATCTGATCGGGCGGCGGCGGCGGCGCCGGAGTGGCGGCGGCGGGAAGCGGAACCGGCGCGGCCTTAGCCACTGTTCGCGGGCGCGGCTTGGGCGCGGCTTCCGGCTTCGGCGCCGGACGGTGGCCGCTGTACAGCTCGCTGACCATCGTTCCGGGCGTCTTTTCCACCGTCTGATCGCTCGAATTTCGCAGCACCAACTGGATTCGCCCGTCGGCGCCCGCCAAAATCAACGTCTCGGCCTGCTCCGGGGTGGCCAGCAGCGTTACCGTCGGCGCGTTGATCGCATTGCCACGCGCATCCGGCTGCATCGTCTGCCCGGCCGAAAGCACCAGCATATTTTGCAGCACCGTGGTCGTCATATCGGTTTCACCGTTGGGCGGGTGACCCGTCACCAGCACGTCGACGTGCATGCCCGGCAAAACGAATCCGGCGACCGAGGCGACGTCGTTCACCCGCACCGTCACCGCGCGCATCCCCACTGGAATCGTCGGCGCCAGTCCCAGCCCGCTGCCCTTGGCCGCCAGGCGTCCCTCGAGAATCGGCTCATCCAGCAGGATGTTCGATATCACCGGCCGGTCCAGCACATCTTCCACCTTGCTGAATGCGCCCTTGGGAAACGCGTCGGCAGCGATCTTGACGACCTTCACGTCCGCCGGCTTGACCATGACCCCGACGCCCATCGGATGCGTCGCCACCACCACATCCTTGGTGGCGGTGTTGTCGTTTTTCGTGGGGGTCGAACGCGCCGTCATCTGGTAAAACACGCTGGAAACCACCAGCGCGAAAACCAGGCTCACGCCCAGCACGGTTAGAAACCTGCGATCCATATTTTTTCCTCCAGCCTCATCCCTTCGGAACCAGCGCCAACCACACGCCCAGCGCGATCGCCGGTGCGTAGGGGATCGATTCCTTTTCCCCGTTTCCTCTGTTCCTGCCCCGAATCCCGCGCCATGCCGCTTTCCCCGCCAACGCCGCCACGGCCAGGACTCCGCCGATAAACGCAGTCCACAGCGCGGCCCACAAAATGCCCGGCCATCCCAGCAGCGCGCCGAATCCGGCCATCAACTTCACATCGCCTCCGCCCATTCCGCCGAGCAGATAAAACGTCAAAAACACCGCGAATCCCGCCGCCGTTCCCGAAATCGCCTGCACCGCCCCCCAGGCGCCGTGCTGGCCGATCTGCCAGCCGAAACCGCCCGCCAGCGCGGCCACTGGAATCCAGTTCGCAATCCGGCGCCGTCTCAGGTCATCGATTATCGCCGCCACGCCCACCAGAATCGCGATCCAGATCTGCGCCGTCATCTCGTTTCTCGAAAGTTGCCGGATTGATCCGGCCCCTCCTGAACTTTCTTCGCCGCCAGCACCGCCGGCGCGGTCCCTTTCGCCTTCCTCCAGATCGCCGGCGAGCCGATCATCAGCGGCGCCAGAAATCCCGACTGAAGCCAAAATTCCGCAAGCGCTTTCCCCGACGGCAACCGCCAGCTCATTGGATCCATCCACTCCATCGGGATCTGCGGGATCCGCATCGGGGCTTTGCCGCGTTTTCCGGAGTTCTGGAGTTTCATGAACGCTCTTAGCTTGTTCTTCGGCGGTCTCGGAGGTTTTCATTAGGCCGCCGCTCCTTAAGCCCTCGGTCTCTTAGGACCTTGGTTCCGGGGCCGCTTTACCTCAGAGCAGTACTCAGTTGCGCGCGCGGACTAAGGCAAATCACCGGAGGGAACTCGAAAGTCAGATTGAGTTTCCGCCGGCTTATGATCAATTCCAGCTTGCGTTTCCTGGCTTCTGTCTTCCGCCTTCCGCACGAATAAAATCCTCTTTCCGTCATCTTCGACAATCCGCCATTTCGGATCGGTCTTCAGCAACTGCGAAAGCGGCATCTCCACCGGAAGCAGCGCCGAACGGAAGCCGAATTTATCCAGGATCTGCTCCCAATCCCAACGGCCGCCGGTCATATGAAGATACTGATCCCCGATTTCGGGTCCGTAAAAGTCGCTGCGGCCGTCCATGAAGACTTTCTGATTCGGATTGGTGAAAATCAGGTAATCCGCCCACTGATCGGTCGTAAGAGTGCGCGCGTTGAGGATATCCGCCGCATGATCGTGCACCATCTTTACCGGGAAGATCTCCTCGGGAAAGTCGTACGGCCACGATATAGGACGGTTAAGAAACGCGAGTACAGCTATGGCAACCACCGGCCAAACGCTGTCGCGCCTGAAGCCGCGCGCGGTGTCTTCGGCGATCTGATTCAGGATGCCCGGAAGCGAATTTTTCTTGGCGCCCGCCGTCCAGCCGCGATACCAATCGCTCAGATTCGCCGCGATCGCCGGAGTGCAGACCGCTACAAACACCGGCACATGCCGCACGCTCGAGAGCGCTTCATGCGCGAAGAACAAAACCCACAAACTCTCGACCACTTGCCGCCGGCGGAACAGAATTCCCACGGCGATCAGCCCGATGAACATCAGCCCTTCAAATTGCAGCATCGACTCATCGCGAAACGTGGGCGATTGAAACTCCTGAATCCAGTTCCGGATCCAATCCGACCGCAAATATTCGCTAACGTGCCGGTGCAACTGAATGCCGTAAGGATTCACCAGCGAAACCGCCGCGCACCCGCACGTCACCGCCACGTATCGTACCGCGTCGCGCCATCGTCCCTCGGCCGCCGAGCCCGCCGCGGTCAATCCTGCCACGGCGATCAGCGCCAGAAATCCGCCGTGCAGATTCGTCCACACCAGCGTGATCGGAATCAGCGCCCAGATCCAGCGCGTCTCGTTTCTCCGGTCCGATTCGATGATCCACATCGATATCGAAATCAGCAGCAACGTGAAAATATGCGGCCGCGCCAGAAAATGGATCGACGCCGCGCCTTCCCCCGCGAGCGCGACCAGCAGCGCGATCAGAATGTGCGCCCTTCCGGCAACCATCCTGCGAATCAGGATCGTCGCGAAAGCCGCGCACACCACCGCCGCCATCAGGACTACCCCTTTTAAGCCGGCCCACTGGAACAGCAGAGCGTAAATAACATCGCTCAGCCATTCCCACGCATACCAGGGCGCGCCGGCTTTGGAGAAGGAATACAGATCCTGGTGCGGAACCGCATGATGCGCCAGAATCCACTGGCCGGTGCGAATGTGCCAGCCCGCGTCGCCATCGCCCAGCAGTCCTTTCCACCCGAATTTGCCCGCGGCGAAAACCCAAACGAGAATCGCCAAAAAGAAAAGGTCGGAAAACGAGGGCGTCAGCAGCCGCACCCAGCGCCTTTCGAGGATCTCCTCCATCTGGACATTCTTTGGCGCAGCCGTCGCGATAGCCTGCGGATGAGTCACTACCCGTTTATTCGCCAGATCGGCGCGATGTCTTTAGAGCCCCGGCCGGGCGCCGCTAATACCGCACCCGGTCCGGCTTCTGCGCCCATTCGCGAAAGGCGCCTAGAGTCTCGTCGCGCATGATCTGCCGGAACGGGATGGACCGCTCGGCGATGGGAGCGGCGATCTGTTTATAAATAAACGCGTCATCGAATCCCGCAGCGGACGCGTCCGCCGCCGTTCCGCCGAAGGAAACCGCCTGAAGCCGCGCCCAGTAAATCGCCCCTAAACACATCGGGCACGGCTCGCACGTGCTAAAAATTTCGCAATCGTCCAGCCGGAACGTCTTCAGCGCGGAGCAGGCGGCGCGAATCGCCACGATCTCGGCGTGCGCTGTCGGATCATTGACCGAAGTTACGACGTTGGTTCCTTCCGCGACGATCCGCCGATCCCGAACCACCACCGCGCCGAAGGGCCCTCCGCGTCCCGAGCGCACATTCTGGACCGCCAGCTCGATCGCGCGCTCCATAAATGGATTCGTCATCCCCCGTCCATTCTAATTTAGGATGCAGGTTTAACAGCGTACGGCAGCCGCTCACGTCCGAAACGCACTTATCTCCGGCGCATTATTGCGATTTCATTTTGCTGAAATCGCCCGCCTTTACCACCACCAGTTGCGAGGCGTCCAAATTCCGCCGCATCGCTTCCTGAATCTCGGCCGGCGTCAGCGCCGCGATCTTTTTTTCGAGTTCCGCGTCGTAGGCAAGCGTCCGATCATCGTAATCCCGCACCGTGAGGAGCGCCGCCAGGCCCGCATCCTCGGACCGGTCCACTTTGCGCGATTGCAAAAATCCCGACTTGGCGGCCGCGATTTCTTCAGGAGTAAAACCGTCCTTCACCGCTTTTTCAATCTCTTCGCGCGTCGCCCTCTCGACTTTCGCCATGTTTTGCGGCGCGGCGATGGCGTAAATACGCAGCGCGCCGTTCTTCACCTTCGGATCGGCGCTGAAGCCCGAGCCGATCCCATAGCTCAAGCCTTCTTTCTGGCGGATGCGAACCGCCAGCCGCGAATTCAAAAATCCGCCGCCCAGCATATAATTCGCCAGCACCAGCGGCGCGTAATCGGCATCCTGCGTGGAAATGTTCAGCCGCAGCCCGGCCATGAACATCGCGTTCTCTTTATCCGGCGTCTCGATGGTTTTGCTCGATGGCGGAATCTTCTGATACGGATCGGTCACGCGGGCGAACGCCGCCGGCGATTTCCAATTGCCGAACAGCTCGCCCATCAGGGCCGCGATTTGTTTCGAATCGAAATCGCCTACCGCGGCGAATTCCGCGTTTGACGCTCCCACAAAGTCGCGATAAAACTTTTTGGCGTCTTCAAGCGTGGCCGCCTTGAGCGCCGCGATCTGCTCTTCCGGCATCATCGAACGGCGCACATCGCCTTCCGGATGCGGATAAAGTATCTGGCCGAACTGAGCCATGGCGAGCGCCTGTGGCTCGCTTTTGTTGGCCTCCTCGCCGGTAATTCGCTCCGTGCGGATTTGCTCAAATTCCGATGCGGGAAACGCCGGCTGCCGTAGAATCTCCGCTACCAGCCGCAGCACATCGGGAAAATTCTCGCGCACCGTCTCGATCGTGACCGTTGCGCCGGCCGCGCCGCCGTTGATCCTCACGCGCGCCTTCAGCCGATCCAGCTCATCCTGGATCTGCTGCCGGTTCATCTTCTGCGTGCCACGCATCAGCGTCGCGAAGGCGAGCGATGCCGCCGTTTCCCGGCCCTTCAGGCTCTCGATGGTTCCGTAGTGCAGCGCCAGCCGCGCATTCACGCTCGCCCCGCGCGTTTTCTTGGAAAGCAGCGCCAGCTTCATTCCGTTGTCCAGCTTCGATCGCAGCGTGCGCGATTCGATATTGGCCGGCGACGGATCGAACGCTTCGCCCTGCGCCATGGCCGCGTCGCCGTGATAATTCTTCAGCTCGGCCGCCAGATCCACCTTGGCCGGAATCACGCTGCGGTCGGGATGCGGGTCCGGAATGAACTCCGCCAGCGTGCGGTTGGAGCTTTTCAGATACGCCTTGGCCACGCGCGAAACATCTTCGGGCGTCACTTTGCGCAGACGGTCGCGATCGAGGAACAGCAATCGCCAGTCTCCCATGCTCGCCCATTCGCTGAGGAACAATCCGATTTGCTCGGAGTTGCGAAGCTGAAGCTCGATGTCCTTCAACTGATGCTGCTTCGCCCGCTCGACCTCTTCCCTGCTCGGCGGTTCTTTAATCATGTTGTCCACCGTGTCCAGCAAAATTTTGCGCGCCTCGTCGAGCGACTGCTGCTGATTCAGCACCGCGCCTAAAATCAGCGTCCCCGGCTCATTCAACTGCTGATCGAACCCGATCACTTCCGAAGCCTTTTTGTTATCCACCAGAGCCTTGTACAAGCGCCCCGACGGATTGTCGGTCAAAATCCCGACAAGCACATCGATCGCCGGAAAATCCGGGTCCGATCCGGAGGGCACATGATACACATCGAGCAGCGCCTGGATAGTTCCGACGCGGCGCAGCGTCACCTCGCGCTCCCCATCCTGCGGCGGCTCGACCGTGTAGGGGATTTCGAGTTTTCTCGAAGGCGCCGGAATCGGCCCGAAATCCTCCGCGATCAGCGCCAGAACCTTGCTTTCCTCGATATTGCCCGCTACCGTGAGCACCGCATTGTCGGGCTGATAATACTTGTGATAAAAAGCCTGCAACCGCTCAATCGGGACATTTTCAATATCGGACCGTGCGCCGATCGGCGAGTGCCCGTAAGGATGCCAGATGTAGGCCGCCGATAACGCGCGCTCAAACAGCACGCCGATCGGATTGTTTTCGCCCATCTCAAATTCATTGCGGACGACCGTATATTCCGAATCCCAATCCGATTTGCGAATAAACGAATTGACCATGCGATCGGATTCGAGATCGAGCGCCCATTTCAAATTTTCGTCGGTCGCCTGAAATGTTTCGAAATAATTGGTCCGATCCCAGCTTGTCGTGCCGTTCGGGCGCGACCCGTGCTCGGTCAATTCCTGCGGAATGTTGGTGTGCTTCGTGCTGCCCTTGAACAGCATGTGCTCGAGCAGATGCGCCATGCCGCGCTCGCCCGCGCCTTCCTGCCTCGATCCGACCAGATACGTTATGTTGACGGTCGCGGTGGTCTTCGACGGATCCGGAAAAATCAGGACGCGCAAGCCGTTCGCCAGCTTGTACTCGGTAATCCCTTCCACCGAAGTGACTTTCGTCATTCCTTGCGGCAGAGTTTGCGCGGAAATGCCGACGGCCAGCAAAAGCGCGAGCGTGAATTGCTTCATGACTGGATTATAACGTCCGCCGGCCGGCGCAAACCGCCACCGGTCTTTTCTCTCGATAAAAAGCCCGGCCAGCTACTCCCAATGACATTGCAATGAATTTGCGATATGCTTTCCGCAGGCGAAGTGTACCTTAGACCACGAGTCGGGAGGATAAACGCATGGTTCGCCGAGCCTTTTGGCCCTGCCTGGCTGCTGCTGCAATTTTTGTGTCCGCCCGGGGCCCCTCGTCGGCGCAGAATACCCCTCTCACTGATAAAAACGTCCTGCCCATCATAAGGCGTTGCTTTCAATGTCACGGCGAGTCGCTAAAGATGTCCGGACTGGACCTCCATACGCGCGCCGGCATGTTGAAAGGCGGCGCGGCCGGTCCCGCAATCGTGCCGGGGAACTCGGCGGCCAGCCTGCTGATCAAGCGCGTGACCGGCGAGGTGAAGCCGACGATGCCGATGGCTCCGGTTCCCCCGCTGGCCCCCCAGGAAATCGCGACGCTCAAGGACTGGATCGATCAGGGCGCCAAATGGGATGACGCCGCGCCCGCTGCAGCCCCTGCCACCGCATCCAGCGAATATAAAGGGTACAAAGAGAAGCAATTCAGCGACGAGGATCGCGCCTGGTGGGCTTTCCAGAAACCGGTGCGCAATCCCGCCCCGCGCGTCGCCGATGAGCAATGGTCGAAAAACCCGATCGACGCCTTCGTCCGCGCCATGATGGACAAGAAAGGATTGACCCCGGCGCCTCAAGCCGACCGGCGCACGCTGATTCGCCGGGCTTATCTCGATTTGACCGGCCTGCTTCCGCCGGTGAACGAAGTCGAGGCGTTCGTCAACGATCCCGCGCCGGACGCCTACGAAAAACTGATCGACCGCCTGCTCGCTTCGCCTCATTACGGCGAGCGCTGGGGACGATTCTGGCTGGATGTAGTCCGCTACGCCGACAGCTCCGGCTTCGAATACGACATGAACATCGATAACGCCTGGCGTTATCGCGATTACGTGATCAGGGCGTTCAATCAGGACAAGCCATACGACCAGTTCATCGTCGAACAGATCGCCGGCGACGAAGTCGATCATCCGACGTACGACAGCCTCATCGCGACCACCTATTATCGAATCGGCCCGCGCGTGCGCTTTCGCGAAAAAAATTATCCCTCCTATCGCTACGATTACATGGACGACATGATCCGCACGACGTATCAGGGCTTCATGGGTCTGTCGGTCAATTGCGCGCGCTGCCACGATCACAAATTTGATCCGATCACGCGCCTGGACTATTACCGCTCCGTCGCCGATTTCTGGGGCTATGTCGATTACGACTGGCCGCTCGCGCCGCCGGACAAAATCGCCGAATGGGACCGCCTGAAGAAAGCGGCCGAGCGCGAGATCACGCCGCTGCAACAGGAGATCGCGCGCATCGAGAAGCCGTATCGCGAGCGGGAGCGGGAAAAGCAGGTGCAGGAGGCGCTGAAGAAGTTCCCGCCGGATATTCAGGAAGCCATCAAAACTCCGGCCGAAAAACGCACCGAGGGCCAGAAGCTGCTGGTGGCGCAGGTGCTGATCAGTCCGGAAGACGTCAATCCGGACATGCTGCAAGCCGATCTCGACGCCGCGAAAAAATCCAAGGCGCTGGCAAAAGCCGATAGCGTCTTCGGCGTAGGCATGAGAGCCAAGGCCACGCTGAAGCTCGCCCCGGAGGATGAAGCCCGGCGCGCGGCGCTCCAAGCGAAGATCGACGCCATTCTGGAGCGCCTGCCCGATCCGCTGCCCGTCGCCGATGGCGTGCGCGACGGCGATTATCGGCTCGCACCCGACGGTCTGGGCGATTCGACCATTCCCGGCACCGGCCGCCCGACCTATGACGTGAAATGCTGCTACATTCCGGAGCCGGGCAAGAAATTTGAAGTACCGCCCGTGTTCTTCGCCGCCGCCAGCGACGACATCAAAGCCAACGAGAGCACGTTCCCCGTGCAGCCCGGATTTCTGAAAATTCTGAACGCCGGTAAGCCCTTCGCGCCGCATCCGCCAAACCGGCCGGATTACGCCACCAGCGGACGCCGCCGCGCGCTCGCCGAAGCGATCGCCTCAGCCGAGAACCCGCTGACCGCGCGCGTCATGATCAATCGCGTGTGGGGATGGCACTTCGGAACCGGCATCGTCGGAACGCCGGGAAATTTCGGAAAAATGGGCATGCTGCCGTCCCATCCCGAGCTGCTCGATTGGCTCGCGACCGAATTCGTCCGCCAGGGCTGGAGCGTCAAGCGAATGCAGAAGCTGATCATGACGTCGGAAACGTACAAGATGGCTTCGGCGTTTTACCAGGCCGGCGATCTCGAAAAGGATCCGACCGACATTTATCTCTGGCGCTTCCCGATTCGCCGCATGGAGGCCGAGGTCCTGCGCGACGCGGTGCTCGATACCAGCGGCGATTTGAATCTTCAGGCCGGCGGACCTCCGTTCTTTCCCTCGATCCCGATCTCGGTGCGCGCCGATCAACCGCGCGGCGTTTGGGATCTGACCAAGGAGGGTCCGGACACCTGGCGCCGCAGCGTCTACGCGTACGTCAAGCGCGGGTTGAAATATCCGATGTTCGAGGTTTACGATCTGCCCGATTTAAACGTCACCTGCGAGCGGCGCGCGGTGAGCACCGTCCCGACGCAGGCCCTGACCATGCTCAATAACGAATTTATTCTGATCCAGGCCGATCATTTCGCCAGGCGCGTCATGGCGCGGGCCGGCGAGGATCCCATCGCGCAGATCAAGACCATGTACGAAATCGCCTTCAGCCGCCAGCCGAGCGCAAAGGAGATCGCGGCCAATTCCGCGTTCCTCGAAAAACAACGCAAAGCAGCAATATCGGCCGGCATGGAGGAGCACAAAGCCGCGCTTTCCGCATTGACCGATCTGGCGCACGTCGCGCTGAACGTAAACGAGTTCGTATACATCCAATGAGCCGCGCCGGCCGATAGGAGACAAAGCCGATGAGCATCTTCGATAGCACCAGCGATCATCACCGCCGTAGAGAATTCATCTCCCGGCGAAAATTCTGGATGGAAGCCGGCATGGGCATCGGCGGACTCGCCCTGATCGATCTGCTCCATCAGGATCGTCTGCTCGCCGCCGATCCCGCCTCGATGCCGGGCGCGTGCGCCGGATCGGAAGGCGCCACTTCGCCGCTTGCGCCGAAGCCGCCGCATTTTAAACCCCGCGCCAAGGCGGTAATCTCCCTGTTCATGAGCGGAGGCGTCAGCCACGTCGATACCTTCCAGTACAAGCCGGCGCTTCAAAAGTACAATCGGATGCCGCTTGAAGGACACGGCGAAATCAAGGTCCGCCAGGGCTATCCCGGACCGCTGATGCAGAGCCCGTTCACCTTCAAACAATACGGGCAATCGGGCGCGTGGGTCTCGGAAATTTTCCCCCATATGGCCAATATCGTCGACGACGTTGCGTTCCTCCACTCCTGCCAGGGCGCGTCGAACGATCACGTCATTTCCCACTACGAATGGAACACCGGCTCGATCCAAATGGGCTATCCGAGCGTCGGAGCCTGGGTCACCTACGGCCTGGGCAGCGAAAACCAAAGTCTGCCCGGATTCGTTGTGCTGCTCGATCAGCGGGGCGGCCCCTATGCCGGTCCGCCCAACTGGCAGGCGGGATTTTTGCCGGCCGCATACCAGGGAACCGTGTTTCGCTCCAAGGGCGATGCGATTCTGGATCTGCGCGCGCCCGGCAGTTACATGAGCCCGGAACAGGAGCGCGCCCGGCTGGATCAGATGGCGGCGCTCAATCAGAATTTCGACGAAAAATATCCCGGAATTTCCGAGTTGTCGGCGCGCATCGCTTCCTACGAACTGGCCTACCGGATGCAGTCCTGCGCTCCGGAGGCGGTGAACCTCGATAAGGAAAGCGAGGCGACGAAAAAACTCTACGGCCTGGACGATCCGCTGACCGCGGGCTATGGCCGCCAATGCCTGCTCGCCCGCCGCCTGATCGAGCGCGGTGTGCGCTTCGTCCAGGTGATCAGCGGAGCCTACATCAGCGCCGACGACACCTGGGACGCGCACGGCAACATCGACAGCAATCATCGCCGCCACGCCAAGGAAGTGGATAAGCCGATCGCCGGACTGATGACGGATCTGAAAGCGCGCGGCCTGCTCGATGAAACCGTGGTGTTATGGCACAGCGAGTTCGGCCGCATGCCGATATCGCAGCGCGGCCTGGGGCGCGATCACAATCCCGGCGCCATGACCGCGTGGATGGCGGGAGCTGGAATTCAAGGCGGTCAAAGCATCGGCGCCAGCGACGATGTCGGATTCAAAGCGGTGGATCGCCCCGTGACGAATCACGATCTGCACGCGTCGCTGCTGTATCTGCTCGGCATCGATCACAAGCGCCTGACGTATTATTTCAACGGCCGCAACATGCGCCTGACCGACGTTTCGGGAGATCTGATTCCGGAGATCACCGGCAAGCCGGCCTGATCCGTCTTTCCGCCGCCGGCATTGGGGAATTTTTCGCGCGGATGTTACCCTCGAAGTATGCCGCTCTCCGAGTCGTTTTTCGCGTCCCGTTTCGGGCTCACCGAACGCGATCTTCAGAATTATCTCAGCGATGCGCTCTCGGCCGGCGGCGACTACGCGGATCTGTACTTCGAATATCTCTCCACCAGCTCGCTCAGCATGGATGAAGGCATCGTCAAGAGCGCGACGCAAGGCGTGACGCTCGGCGTGGGCGTGCGCGTGATCGCGGGCGAGCGCACCGGCTACGCCTACAGCGACGATCTCAGCCCCGAAAAAATTCGCAAGGCGGCCCGCGTGGCCGCTTGCATCGCCCGCGGACCGGCCAGCGTCATCAAAACCGGTTTTGAAGAATCGCCGCGCCACAATCTCTATCCGATGCTGCGCGCGCCCAACGAGACGAGCCTCGCCGGGCGCGTCGATCTGATCCAGCGCGCCGATCGCGCCGCGCGCGCCTACGATTCCCGCGTCTTTCAGGTGCAGGCCGGCTACGCCGACAGCCTGCGCCATGTTCTGGTGGCGACCAGCGAAGGACGCCTCACCTTCGATCGCCAGCCGATGGCTCGCATGAGCGTTACCGTCCTCGCGCGCCAGAGCGGCGGCCAGCCGCAACAGGGACATTCCGGCGGCGGCGGCCGCGTGATGCTCGATTTTTTTCTGAACGAAAAAACGCCGGAGTATTTCGCGCGCGAGGCCGCCCGGCAGGCCATCGTGCAACTCGACGCGGTGGAGGCGCCGGCGGGCGAGATGACCGTCGTGCTCGGCCCGGGATGGCCGGGGATTTTGCTGCATGAAGCCGTCGGGCACGGCCTCGAAGCGGACTTCAACCGCAAAGGAGTTTCCGCCTTCGCCGGACGAATCGGCCAGCAGGTCGCCAGCGCGCTCTGCACCGTAATCGATGACGGCACCATCGGCTCCCGCCGCGGCTCGATCAACATGGACGATGAAGGCCTCGCCACGCAGCGCAACGTCCTGATTGAAAATGGCGTGCTGCGCGGATATTTGCAGGACAAGCTTTCCAGCCGCCTGATGCGCTCCGCGCCCACCGGCAGCGGCCGGCGCGAGAGTTATCAGCAGATCCCGATGCCGCGCATGACTAATACTTATATGCTCGCCGGCGAAAGCGACCCCGAAGAAATCATCCGCTCCGTGCCCAAGGGAATTTACTGCGCCAACTTCGGCGGCGGGCAGGTGGATATCACTTCCGGCAATTTTGTTTTCGCGGCGAGCGAAAGCTATTTGATCGAAGGCGGCCGGCTGACGCGTCCGGTGCGCGGTGCAACCCTGATCGGCAATGGCCCGGAAGCGCTGAAATACGTCAGCATGGTCGGCAACGATCTGAAGCTCGATGAAGGCCTTGGCGTTTGCTCGAAGGAGGGCCAGCACGTGCCCGTCGGCGTCGGCATTCCGACCCTGAAGATCGACCGCATGACCGTGGGAGGAACCGCGGCGTGACGGAGTTAGAAAAAATCGCGGCCGGCGCGGTCGAGCTGGCGCTCAAATCCGGAGCAACCGGCGCGGAGTGCACCATCTCGGAAAGCGCGGAGTTCGAAGTCAACGTGCGGATGCGCGAAATCGAGAGCCTGAAGGAAGCCGCCTCGCGCGGCGCCGGCATTCGCGTGCTGGCCGGCCGCCGCGGCGGATCGTCCTACACCTCCGATTTTTCAAAGGACGGCATCGCCAAAATGGTCCAGGCCGCGCTGGACCTGGCGAAAATCACCACCGAAGATCCGCACGCCGGCTTGCCCGAGGAGTGCGGCAGGTTCGAAGGCGATCTGGCGCTTTACGATCCCGCCGTCGCCGCCATCGAGACGCAATGGAAGATCGATCAGGCCGTCGCCGCCGAATCGAGCGCGCTTGCGGCCGATCCGCGCGTGAGCAATTCCAAAGGCGCATCCTTTGAATCGCACCTCGGCACGCGCGTCTTCGCCAATTCGCTCGGCTTCGTCGGCAGCTATCGCCATTCGAGCTGCGGCCTGGCCGCACAGCCGGTGGCGGCGCAAAACGGATCGACCGAACGCGATTACTGGTACACGTCGGCGCGCGCGGTGGCCGGGCTTGAGAACCCGGAACTGGTCGGGCGCAAGGCCGCCGAACGCGCGCTCCGCCGCCTGAACCCGCGAAAAATCGCCACCCAACGCGCCCCGGTGGTGTTCGAGCCGCGAACCGCCCGCGCCCTGCTCGGCGAGCTCTTTGACGCCGTCAGCGGATCGTCGATTTACCGGCACGCTTCGTTTTTGACCGGCAAGCTCGGCGAAAAGATCGCATCCGAGGCTCTGACCGTAATTGACGACGCGACTCTGCCCGGTCTGTTCGGCAGCTCGCCCTTCGACGATGAGGGCGTCCCCGCGCGGCGCACCGTGGTGATCGAGCGCGGCGTGCTCCGGAATTATTTGTTGAATACGTATACGGCACGCAAGTTGGGAATGAAGACGACCGGCAACGCTTCGCGCGGATTAAGCGGCAACGCGGGTGTCGGGCCCGGGAATTTTTATATCGAAGCCGGCTCGCAAACGCCGGAGCAAATCATCGGCGGCCTCAAAGCCGGGCTGTATGTCACGGAGCTGATCGGCGGCAACGCCAACACCGTAACCGGCGATTATTCGGCCGGCGCGGCGGGCTTGTGGATCGAGAACGGCGAGCTGGCGTATCCTGTTTCCGAGATCACCATCGCGGGAAACCTGGAACGAATGTTGATGGATTTGCAGCAGGCGGGCTCCGATCTGGAATTCCGCTCCTCCATCGCCGCGCCCACGCTGCTCGTCGGGGAGATGACCATCAGTGGCCATTGAGCGTTTGAGTTTTCCGGCGGCGTCGCAGCCGCGGAAACAGCCGATGCCCAAGCTGCCGCTTTACGTGCTGGCTGCGGTGGCCGCCCTCGGTGGAACGCTCTACTTTTATTTGCAATATCTGACCAAACACGCGCCGCGCGATATCCCCCTGACGCCGGAGGCGAAAGCTTACGTACGCAATTTACAGCTCTCCGACGTGGAAATGCAGGCCAACCAGAGCTATTTCAACCAGGTGGTAGTGGAAATCGATGGAAAAATCACCAATACCGGAGATCGCGCCGTCGATCAAATCGACCTGTACTGCATTTTCCGCGACGCCTACGGCCAGCTCGTGCTGCGAAAACGAATCCCGATCGTGAGCCCGAAAAGCGGCGGATTGAAGCCCGGCGAAATGAAAACGTTTCGCCTCCCCTTCGACGAGATTCCCGAAAGCTGGAATCACGCGATGCCGTCGCTGGTGATCGCGGGCATCAAATTTTCCTGATGGCGCGGGTGCTGCTGGTGGATGACGACGCCGCCGCGCTGGAAATTCGAAAATTGATTTTGCAGCGCGCGGGCCACTTTGTGCTCACCGCCTCCACGGCGAGTGAAGCGCGCGCTTCGCCTCGCACCGAAATCGTCATGCTCGATCTGCGATTGCCCCGTGTGGAGGATGGCCTGGCTTTGATTCGCGAATTTCATGCAGCCGGGATGCGCGTGATCGTGTTGTGCGGGAATCGCGCGGATCTGGATGGCCGGCCGGAAGCCGCCTGCGTGGATACCGTGATTGAAAAGCCGGCGCGCTCGGAAGTGCTGCTCGAAGCCGTTCAAGCGCGGCCGAAGATCGCGTAGTCGAGGCCGCCGAAGAACGCTTCGCGAAACGCCGGCGGCAGTTCGCCGATGGAACGCAGCGACTCGATCGCCGGCGATAACCGCTCGATTTCAATGTTCACGAATCCGGCTTCTTCCATATAAAACCGCAGCAGCGCGGGCGGAATCGGGCGCGTATGCGTCGGGTCGATAAAGAAATGCGTGGCGAAAATCGCCAGGCACTCCGGATTCGGCGTTTCGATCACCGCCAGAGCGCCGCGCGACATTTTTTTCGCGAGCAAGTTCACCAGATCCGGCAGTCGCTCCGGCGGCAGATGCTCCACCACCTGCGAACAGTAGACGCCGCCGATCGACCGGTCGGGCTGCGCATCCAAATATTCAAACAAATCGGCGCGTTCGGCCTGGAAGCCCTTGCCGCGGCAAATGGCGACGGATTCTTCGCTCTGGTCGATGCCGCGCACGGCGAATCCGGCCTCGCGCGCGATTTCGAGAAATTCGCCGCGCCCGCAGCCCAGATCCAAAATTTCCGCGGATCCGGCGAATTTCGCGACATACATTTTCTGGTGCTCGCGAATCCGCTCCTCGGATCCGCGAAATACGTCGGCGAAGCGGAACCAGTCGATCGCGATCCGCTTGGCCTGGAGCGGCTGAGCCGCCGGCTCGGCGGGCGCCAAAGCCGATTTCTGGCGGATCAGCTTCAGCTCCTGATGAATCAGTTTCTCGTATTGGCCGCGAATCTCTTCAAGATCGCGCCACAATCGCTTCTGCACGTCGAGCGTGTTGCGCTCCAAAGCCTCGGCAAACGATGCGTGCTGCTGCCGCGCGAGCTCGCGAAAGCTTTGGTCAAGCTGCGTGACGCGGTGTTGAAACGCCCCCTGCAACTCCGAAATCGTGCGCAGAATGTGAATTTCGCTGGCGTCGCGGCGATCCTCGAAGCCCACCCGCCACTGCGCCCAGTGATTGCGAATGTCCTTGAGTTCCAGCGCTTCGCGGAGCAGGCCGTCCATTTCCGATCGCAGCGCCATCATCTCCTCGCGCAGCGCCCGGACCTGAGACAGCATCTCCTCGCGCAGCGCCTGATGGTGCGACGCCATCGCGACCATCGAACGGCCGGTCTCGGCGAGCGCGTCCATCGCCGCCTGAACGCACATCATGACCCCGCGATTGAACTCCACCTGCTCGCGAACGTGCCAGTCGAGAGCGCGCGCAATCGTTCGCTTGAAAAACTGAACGATCGAATTTTTGAGACCCGGTGGACGCGGATTCACCGTGCCGATGGCGGCAACCTTGGCCTCCGCCGCGTCGCGCGCGTGCAGCAGCGGCGTCAAATCCGCTGCGCCGACGCCCTCCAGCCCGAGCGTGCCTTCGGGATAGCGCGCGCGAATCTTCTCCCGCACCTCGCGAATTACAGCGGTCAGTTCTTCATCGCGCACGTTTGCGGCTCCACGTCGCGGTGATTTTCGTGCGGACGCCGCCGCGCGGCGAAAATTCGCCGATCAGCGTCGCCGCATGAGGGCGCGCCGCCTTTACGATATCGGCCAGCATCCGGTTCACGGCGTTTTCCTGAAAGATACCCAAATTTCGATACGAAATTGCGTACATTTTGAGCGATTTCAGCTCCAAACAGCGCTTATCTGGCACATATCGAAGCGTGAGAACGCCGGAATCGGGCAGGCCGGTTTTGGGGCAAACCGAGGTAAACTCCGGCATGACGATCTCGATTTCATAGCCGGTGGCGAATTGGTTCGGCCAGGTTTCGATTTCGGGCAGATCGGCTTTGACGCCGGCCTCGGCGTGTTCGTCGGTATATTGGCGTTTCATTTCCTTGCCGCTAGCCCCCGCACGCCTTCGATTTCGCGCGATAACAGGTCCAGGAATAATCCCACGTCGGTCACCACGCCGATCGCCTGGCCGGTGCCGCGATCGCTCACTTTGGCCGCCACCGCCGGATTGATATCCACGCAGACGATTTTCACCCAGCTCGGGAGCATGTTGCCGACCGCGATCGAATGCAGCATCGACCCGCAACAGAGCACCAACCCGGCGCCTTGTAACTGCCCGGCATAAGCGTCCTGCGCGCGATTCATATCGGTGATCGTATCCGGCAGCGGGCCGTCGTCGCGCAAGCTTCCGGCGAGCACGAACGGGATTCCCGCCTTCACCGCTTCATACAGCACGCCGCTCTTTAACCGCCCGCTTTCCACTGCCTTGGCGATGCCGCCGGCGTGATAAATCGCGTTGATCGCGCGCATGTGGTTGCGATGGCCGTGCTCTTCCTGGCGCCCATCGCTCTGCCGCACGCCGAGCGAGGTTCCGAAAAGCGAGGATTCGATATCGTGAACGCCCAGCGCGTTTCCCGCCAGCAGCGCATCCACCCACCCATTGCGAATCAGCCTGGAAAGAGCGCGGGCGCCGCCGGTGTGAATCACCACCGGGCCGGCGACGACGATAATCCGCTGGCCTGCGGCTCGCGCCTGCTCCATCAACGCCGCGGTCTGGCGCACGGCTGTTTCCACCTGGCGCTCCGAGGAGATTTCGGTGCTCATGAAGGCGAACGCCAGCCGGTCGCGCTCCTTCGATTCGGGAATCACGCGGATGCCGCGCATCCCGACCACTACCGGATCGCCGGCGCGCAGATCGCGCAGCCTGCGGCAGACGGCGTGATGATCGGTGACCACGATCATCGCGTCCATCCGCTGGTTTTCGACTTCGATCCACTCGCCGCGATGGCGGATCAGCGTGCGGTGGTTGGTCGTCGAATAAAAATCCTCCGGAGCGCAGCAATCGCGCTCGACCACGGCAAGCTGAGCGTCGCCGGAGTCCACCGGCGCGCAGCCCAATTCGAGCAGCCGTGCCAGCAACTGCGGCATCTGCTCGGTTTCGACTTTCAAGCGAAGATAGGACGGCTCCGCGTTGGTGCGGCCGATGCGGAATTGCTCCACTTCAAAACGGCCCTGATGCTGGACAACGGCGTCGAAAATCTGCTCCATCAGGTGCGAATCGATCAGATGTCCTTCGGCTTCCACCACTTCCTGCTGCATGGGTAATTTTCAGGATACCTGAGAAATTTGCCGGCCTCGTCCGACTATCCTGTTATGCGCCTGATTGCTGCGATTCTAGCTCTGGCGGCGCTCGCCGACGCGCAGAGCCGCGCCGAATACGTCGGCGGCACGGCGATGCAGTTGCAAAGCGGCGAGGGAGGCTCCATCGACGTGCGCGACCAGCAATATTTCGCGTTTTATGCGAAGAAAGGGCAAATCCGGATCGCGTACGAGAAGATCGACAGCCTTGAATACGGGCAAAAGGTAGATCGAAGGCTGCTGATGGCCGCCGTAATTTCGCCGATGTTCCTGCTCAGCAAGCGGCGCAAGCATTTTTTGAGCGTCGGCTACGTGGATGAGGACGGCCGGCATCAGGCGTTGGTGTTCCGGGTGGATAAAAACGATATTCGCGCCACACTGGTAAGCCTGGAAGCGCGCACCGGACTGCGCATCCAATATCAGGACGAGGAAGCGCGCAAGGCGGGTAAAGGATGAAAATTGCAGCCCTGGCGATCCTTTTTTCCTGCGGCGTTTTCGCCCAGGACGATCTGTCGCCGCAGCTTCTGGCGGTGAAGCGAATTTACGTCGACCGGTTGACGGGCGGCGAGACCGCCGCGCAACTGCGCGATCTGATTATCAGCAGCCTGGAAGGCACCAAGCTGTACATTATCACCGAAAATCCCGATCGCGCGGATCTGGTGATGCGCGGGGCCGCCGAAGACCTGATCTTCACCGATGTGTTCCAAACCGCGGAGGGCATTAACCTGCGCGGAGGCGCGTCCAGCAGCTCCGGATCGAGCACCAGCGGGCGCTATAACGGCGTCGGTTCGGGCTATGACTCGCGCAGCAGCCGGGCCATCAATGTTGGCGTGGGCGAAGAGAATTCTTCCAACATCCACGAGCGGCGCCACGAAGCGTTCGCCACCGTGCGCCTGGTGAATAAAGACGGCGACGTGATTTGGGCCACGACGCAGGAAAGCACCGGCGCGAAGTATCGCGGCGCAAGCGCGGATGTAGCGGAAAAAGTCGCGCGGCAGCTCGCCGACGACGTCGCACGGCTGAGACATCCCAAATCGCCGGCGAATTAGCCTAATTCCCTCCGGCCCGCGAGGGAACCGATTTCAACTGCTCCAGCTCGGCTATGGTTTTCTCCGACAACCGGGCCCGATTCGCGCGGGCGAAGTATTTTTCCAGATTCGCGCGCATCTCCGGCGTTAAGCTCGCGAAGTTGCCCTTGGACAAATGATCCAGCCATAAGGCGTAGGTGCGATCCGCCAGGCGGTAGCGATCCGGCTGCGTGGGCTCGCCCGTATCGAGATTGGTATTGGGCAGCGTAAAGGCGCCCGCTCGCGTTTTTTGGATCAGCGCGCGATAATCGGCCACGGTTGCGTCGAAGCTTTTCAGAAACGCACGCTCGGCGGAATCGGGCACCGGCTTGAACCTCAGGACTTTGAACGGTCCCACGGTCGGAATGAAGCGAAACACGAACGCCAGCAGGCGCGTAAAAAATCCCGGGCGGCGATAGGTCCGATCCCAGTTTTTCTCGTATCTGGCGCGCGGCAGCGCGTAAACGAAGCGCGATCGGGTAATTCCGGGCGCCAGTTTTTCGATATCGGCGCGTTTGGAATCCCAGGCGACCTTGGTCATCTCCGGAATCACTTTGCCGAGCGTGAAGCGATAGGTTCCGATGCCAAGGTCGAGCGAGCCGAAAATTTCCTTGAGATCGATGCCGTAGGTATCGCGAAAGGCGCGTTCAAGCAGCGGCTTTGAAACCTCGAACCCGATGAAATCATGGTAGTTGTCGGAGGCGTAAAGGCCGCGCGCGACCTGGATCACGTCGAAAGAAAATTCGGTCTTGAGATGATCGGCGGGATCATCCTCATAGGTCACCACCGCGCCGTATTTGCGCCGGAGATCGCGATAAATCATTCCGGTGGCCCGGTTCACCGCGGGATGTCCGGTATTATCGGAAGCGTAATGCGCCAGCGCGCCCAGCGCGAATGCGTACTCCTCAATCGACTGCGCGTCGCCAAGCATCGCCTGCACGAAATCGCCGCTGCGGACGTAATGCGTCAGATCGCTGAAGGCGTGCGAGCTGAACGGGAAGTATCCCATGTCCTGGATCTGCGCGCCGCCGTAGGCGTAGGCGTGCGCGCGCTTTAAATCATCGGCGGTGGCGCCGGGAAATTTGCGGGTGAGCAGCGGGACGATTTCGTTGCTCCACGCCGAGTCGATCACGGCTTCATGGGAAAGGGCCGAATAAGCCGCGCACGGCAGAGCGGCCAGAATGAAAACGATAGCGGCGCGGATCATTTTTGGCTCAACCCGCCATCGACGGCGATCACCTGCCCGGTGACGAAATTCGTCGCAGTCAGAAAATAGAGGACGGCGCCGGCGATCTCATCGGCGGTGCCCGCGCGCCGCGCCGGCGTTTTTTCGATGAGATGCCGGGCGCGCTGGTCCGGTTCTCCGAACGGGATGACGCCGGGCGCCACCGAATTGACGGTAATTTTCGGCGCGAAGGCCTTGGCCAGCGCGCGCGTCAGCATGATCACGCCGGCCTTCGAAGCGCAGTAATGCGCATTGCGCGACCAGGGCCGGATGCCGCCAAGCGAGCTGATATTGACGATGCGGCCGCCATCTCGGGCGAGCATCGCGCGCGCCGCCTGCTGGCAGCAAAAAAAGGTTGCTTTCAGATTCACCGAGTGGATGAAGTCCCAATCGGCTTCGGTGACCTGTAGCGGATCCATGGTCGTAAATCGCGCGGCGTTGTTGACCAGGGCGTCGAGCGGCCCGGCTTCCTGGAACATCCGCTCAATTTCCGCGACGCGCTCCAGGTTGGCGCGGACCATCCGAGCATTGCCGCACTCGGCCGCGGTCGCGCGAGCCTCGGCCTCCGATGCATTGTAGTGGATCACCACGCGCGCGCCTTCGCGCGCCAGCCGCAGCGCGATCCCCCTGCCGATCCGTTTCGCAGCGCCGGTGACCAGGATCACGCGGCCATCGAGAGCAGACACATCTCTATCTTTACACCGTAAGGCCGCCGCGGCGCGCGTAAACCAGCCAGGCGCGGCCGGACGCGATGACGGAGAGGAACAACAGCGTGACCAGCGCGCGCGCGTCCGGTCGCTGGCGACCGCGCGCGCGATCAGGACCAGCGCGAATCAGGAGTCCGATCCGGTATTGGCCAGCGCCAGGCTGAACACCGCGATATTGTTGAAGTTATCGTGAAAAACACTGCTCTATTCCTACTGGTTTTCCTGCCCGGCGCCAGCGTGGCGTTGGCGCAAGCCTATCGTTTCGGCCACGTCTGGGATGGCGAGAAAATGATGGACAACGCGGTGATCGTGGTCGAAAAGGACCGCATCCAGAGCGTGGGCGCGGCAGGGGTGGCCGGCGCGATCGACATGACGAAGTACACGGCGCTGCCGGGCCTGATCGACGTGCATACGCATATGACGTACGTGTTCGATATGAACCAGATCAGCGCGGCCGGGCGCGGCGCGGCGGTGGTGTATCTTTCGCGGGACAATGCGAGGAAGACGCTCGAAACGGGCGTGACCACGGTGCGCAACCTGGGCGCGAGCAATTACGAGGACATCGCCATGCGCGATCTGATCAACGCGGGGCTGATGGAGGGTCCGCGGATGTACGTATCGGGCTACGGCCTTCAGATCACGCGCGGCGGGCGCGGCGGACCGCAGACGGCCGATGGTCCGGCGGAGGTGATGAAGGTGGTGCGGCAGCAGATCGGCGCGGGAGCGGACGTGATCAAGATGTACGGCTCGACCGGTTCGGGCCAGGACGTCACGGGATTCCAGACGTTCACCTACGAAGAGATCAAGGCCGCGGTGGAGGCCGCGCACGCGATGGGCAAGACGATCGCGATTCACACTTATGGTCCGCCGGCGGCGCGCGACGCGGTTCGCGCCGGGGTGGATTCGATCGAACACGCGACGGACATGGACGACGACACCATCGCGGAGATGGCCCGCAAGAAGATTTTTTACGTGCCGACCATCGATCACAATCGCTACTACGTCGATAACGCGAAGCTGCTGCGCTATCCGCCGTCGGCGATCGGACCGCTGAACGATTACATCGCGCGCAATCTGGAGACCGCGAAGAAGGCATTTCGCGCCGGCGTGCGATTCGCCATGGGCTCGGACGTGGTGTATACGATGTTCGGCGAAAATACGCGCGAGCTGGGCTGGTTCGTGAAGGCGGGAATGACGCCGGAACAGGCGTTGAAGACGGCGACGGTGAACGCGGCGGAGCTGCTGCATCACGAAAACGAACTGGGCTCGCTGAAGCCGGGATACGTCGCCGATATCTGCGCGGTGGAGGGGAATCCGCTGGAGGACATCGACGTGGCGATTTATAAGGTCCGCTGGGTGATGAAGGCGGGACGGGTGGTGGTGGATAAAACTCGGCCGTGATGAAGGAAAACATTCCTCCTCGTTTGCGTTTTGACGAGATTGTCGCTTTTGTGCGGTCCATGGATCTGCCCGATGACGCCGCGCGGCGCTATCTGGAAGTGCATGTGAACCGGATCGGCCGGACGCTGGGGCTGCTGCCGCCGCCCAAAAGCTCGGGCCGCGTGCTGGAGCTGGGGACCTACATGCACATGGCGCCGGCGCTTCAGTGCGTGCTGGGATATAAAGAGGTGCGGGGGACGTATTATGGTCCGGCGGGGCGCGTGGAGGAGAAAATCGTCACGGTGAAGGGGTGCGAGGCGTTCCGCTGTTTTGTCGATCTGTTCGACGCGGAAAAGGATCGCTACCCATACCCGGACGCGCATTTTGAGACCGTTCTGGCGTGCGAGATTTTCGAGCACATGCTGCACGATCCGATGCACATGCTGGTGGAGATTCATCGCGTGCTCGAAGAAAACGGGACGCTGCTGCTGACAACTCCGAATGTGGCGAGCTTCACGGCGGTAGCCCGGGTGCTCGAACAGAGCGGGAATCCGCAGCTCTATTCGAAGTACGCTGATCCGCGGCGGGAGTACGCCGAAACGGAGATCGGCCATGTGCGCGAGTACACGCCGCCGGAGCTGCGCGAGGCTATCGAATCGGCGGGATTTGAGATCGAGAATTTATTCAGCGAAGTGATTCCGGGATACGGGACCGAGAGCTGGGTGCGGGAGTTTCTCGAGCGCAACGGATTTTCCACGGCGTTTCGAGGCGAGCAGCTTTACGCGATCGCGCGAAAACGCGGGGCCAAGAAAATCGTGCGTTATCCGGAGTTTCTGTACGAATAAACGTTGACTTGGATGCGGCGCGGCGATAGAGTGATCGCAGAATGGCAAAAATTTCGCTTTACGTGAACGGGAAGGCGCATGTGGTGGACGCCGATCCGGACTGCCCGCTGCTTTACGTGCTGCGCGGCGATCTGGAGTTGAATAATCCGCGCTTCGGATGCGGTCTGGCGCAATGCGGAGCCTGCACGGTGCTGGTGGACGGGCGTCCGGCGCGATCCTGCGTGCTTGCCGTTTCGCAGGCGGCGAACAAGCAGATCGTGACGCTGAACGGGCTGGGCACGCCGGAGCATCCGCATCCGATTCAGACGGCGTTCATCGAAGAGCAGGCGTTTCAGTGCGGCTATTGCTTGAACGGATGGATTCTGACGGCGAAAGCGCTGCTCGACAAGAATCCGCATCCGAGCGAGGAGGAGATGCGCGCGGCCTTCGCCGGGCTGGTGTGCCGCTGCGGAAGCCACGTGCGAATTTTTGACGCGGTGCGGCGCGCCGCGGGGATGAGCCGCGCCTCCGGACCGGCGAAGGATCAGGATGGGAGGAGGGCATGAGCATGCTTGCCACTTCCCGCCGGGGATTTTTCGGAGTGGTGGTCGGATTCAGCATCGCCGATCCGGCGATTGCGCCGCGCGCGGTCGCCGATACGGTGAAGCCGCCGGCTTCGGACCGGCTGGACTCCTGGATTCGCATCGGGCGCGATGGCGGCGTCACGGTTTTTACGGACAAGGTCGATATCGGCATGGGGCTTCAGACGGCGTTGAGCCAGATCGTCGCCGAGGAACTGGACGTTTCGCCGCGGCGTGTTTCTTTTGTCATGGGCGATACGGCGATGACGCCGGATCAGGGCGGGGTCGGCGGCAGCACGTCGATTTCAAACGGAGCCAGGCCGCTGCGCAACGCGGCGGCGACGGCTCGCGCGCTTCTCGTGGAGCTCGCCGCGCAACGATTGGGCGCGCCCGCGGGTGAGTTAACGGTCGCCGATGGAGTGGTGATCGGCGGTGGAAAGAGCGTTTCTTACGGTGAGCTGGTTCGCGATCACGCGTTGAACGGCGCGCTGCGCGTCTCCGGCCGCGGATTCAACGTAAACGTGGAGGGACAAGGCAAGCCGAAGGATCCTTCGCAATATAAGGTGGTGGGCAAGCCGCTTCCACGCGCCGAACTGGCGGCGAAGATTTTGGGCACGGCCGTGTATTCGACCGATGTTCGTGTGCCGGGAATGCTGCACGGTCGGGTGATGCGCCCGCCCGCCGCGGGGGCGAAGATCGAGAGCGTGGACGATTCGGCGGCGAAAAAGATTCCGGGATTCGTGCGAACAGTGGTCAAGGGAAATTTCGCGGGCGTAGTGGCGGAGAACGAGTGGGCGGCGATTCGCGCAGCAAAAGCGGTGAACATCACCTGGAGCAAGCCGGCGGCGGACCTGCCCGCCGATGTTTTCGCGCATCTGCGCGCCACGGCGCCGAAGGCGAGCCGTCCGGGACTCAGCCGCGGCGACGCGAATGCGCTGGCGAGCGCGGCGCGAAAGATTCAGGCGAGCTACGAATGGCCTTTCCAGGCGCACGCGACGATGGGGCCGGGCTGCGCGGTGGCCGATGTTCGCGCCGATGGCGTAACCACGGTCTGGTGCGGGTCGCAGAAAAATCACGCGCTGCAAAAAGGCATCGCCGATCTGCTGCGCGTCCTGCCGGATCGCGTGCGCTGCATCTGGATGCCGGACGCGGGTTCTTACGGGCGCGCGGGCTACGAGGATACGGCCGCGGACGCGGTGGTGCTTTCGCAAGAGACCGGCAAACCGGTTCGCGTGCAGTGGATGCGGGCGGATATGACCGCCTGGGGATCGAAAGGTCCGGCAGCGGTGATCGATCTGGCGGCGGGATTCGACACCGCGGGGAACGTCAGCGCGTTTCGCTTCGAATCGCGATGTTTTTCCGGCAGCGAGGTTCTTTATCTGGCCGACGCGGCGGGAAATTTTCTGGCGGCGCGGCTGATGGGATTTCCGAATACCAGCGCGGGAACAGAATTCTGCAACTTCGGAGACTGCTGCCCGGTTTACGAATTTCCCAATCTTCAGTCGGTGGCGCACGTGGCGCCGGCGTTTGACGATCCGGCTTCGCCGCTGGCCGCCACGCATTTGCGCGATCCCAACGGCCCGCAAGGGACCTTCGCGATGGAATCGTTTATCGATGAAATGGCGGCCGCGGCCGGAACCGATCCGGTGGAGTTTCGGCTGAAGTACACGAAAGATCCGCGAGCCAAGGCGGTGATCACGGCGGCGGCCGAACGCGCGGGCTGGAAGCCGCGAAAATCTCCCGGCGGAGACGCGGGCGAGGTGAGCCGGGGACGCGGCATCGCCTACGCGGTGCGCGGCGGAACTTATGTCGCCACGGTGGCCGAGGTCGAGGTGAATCGCCGCACCGGCGCGGTGCGCGTGACGCGAATGGTTTGCGCGCACGACTGCGGATTGATCGTGAATCCGGACGGATTACGCGGGGTGGTCTGCGCGAATCTGATTCAATCGCTGGGGCGGGCGCTCAAAGAAGAAGTCTTGTTCGATCGCGAACGCGTCACCAGCGTCGATTGGAACACGTATCGCGTGGCGCGCGCCGGCGACGTTCCCGAGCATGTCGAGCTGGTGTTGCTCAATCATCCCGAACTTCCGCCGGGCGGCGCGGGCGAGCCGTCGAGCCGACCGACGGCCGCGGCGATCGGCAATGCGATTTTCGACGCGGTGGGCGCGCGTCTTCGCCGCGTTCCGATGAATCCGGAGCGCGTAAAGGCGGCGCTGGCGCGGGTCTAGTCTTACTGAAGCACCTTGACCACGAAGTAGCTGATCTGTCCCGGCACTTCCTTGAACCAGTGCGGCGTGCCCGCGGGCACGACCACCACGTCGCCCTTGACCAGGTGATGCGTTTCCCCGCCCTGAATATCGGCGCCGAGGTGCTGGCCGGGACGCGTGTCCTTTCCGCCGATCATGGCGCCGCCGGTCACGAAGGTGGCCGTGCCGTCGACGACATAGATAACGTCGGTTTCCCTATCGTGTACTTCGACGCCGCCGGCCTTATCGCGATGCGAGCCCTGGACCATATAGCCGCCGCGCGTGAGCAGCGTGCCGCCTTTGGCCAGCGCGGCGCCGACCTGATCGTGTCCGAAGAAGGCAACGCCATCGTTTTCCGCCGCGCGGGTGAGCAGAATGCCGGCGGCGAGTCCGAGCGCCATGGTCAAGCAGAATTTCATGAAGTCCTCCTGGGAAGTCACTGCGGATTATATACGATGCGAACGCCGCTTCAGGGCTACTGTATACTCGCGGCAGGAGGTGTCGCTTGCGTTCCCTCTTGAAATGGACCGGAATCGGGCTGGCGGCGGTGCTTGTGATCGCGATCAGCCTGCCGTTTT
>JAJPHS010000161.1 GCA_021325175.1 Terriglobia bacterium | reverse complement strand
GTCGTGGTTTTTTCCACGTCAACTTCAATGTTGGTGATATTCGCCGTGCGAAATCCCGCCATTGTCACCGTCAACTTGTAGACGCCCGGAGGAACCACCGGAAAATTGAATCCGCCGGCATCGTCCGCGCTCGCCGAAAACGTTTGATTCGTCCCCGTGTTCACCAGTTGGACCTGCGCCTTGGGTACGACCGCGCCCGTCGGATCCGTGATCGAGCCGACCACTTTGCCGGCGTTCGTCGTCTGCGCCGATGCGCTGAACACCACAGCGAGCATCCCAAATAAAGCCACCAGAGAGCGAGGCGCCTTGAAGCGATTCTTCATAAAGCCTGCATCGGTATCCATTCGAAACTCCTCAATCTGTTGATTGTTGCGGACTTCGGCCGAAGCCAGAAGTGGAGAGGCGATCTAACCTTTCCCTTGCCTCGACGGTACAAATATTTCCCCTAGCGCCGCCCCCAACAAACCCAATTAAATCCACACATAGAGGCGGTGAATGGCATCGATATTACCAACCTTCGATAAAGCTGTCAAGAAGAAAAAGTGCGGAAATGCAATCGGATTAGCGAGGAAAGCTAATTCCGCGCGCGCACCAGAGATAAGAACTCATCGCGCGTGGCCTTGCGGCTGCGAAACGACCCAAGCATGGTGCTGGTCACCGTGCTCGAGCTCTGTTTTTCGACGCCGCGCATCATCATGCAGAAATGCTGGGCCTCGCACAGGACTCCGACGCCGCGCGGCGAAATCACTTCCTCGATCGCTTCCGCCACCTGCTGCGTCAGCCGCTCCTGCAATTGCAGCCGGCGCGCGAACATGTCCACGATGCGCGGGATTTTGCTCAACCCGATCACTTTATCCTTGGGGAGATAGGCAATGTGCATCTTGCCGAAAAAGGGCAGCAGATGATGCTCGCAGGTGCTGAAAAATTCGATGTCCTTGATGATCACCATCTCATCGCAATGCACATGAAACAGGGCGCCATTGACAAGGTCCTTCAGATTCTTATGATAGCCACTGGTGATAAACCGCAACGCGTTTTCATAGCGCGCGGGAGTCTTGACTAACCCCTCGCGCTTCGAATCTTCTCCCAGCAGTTCTAGAACATGCCTGGTGTGCTCGGCGATTGTCGGCTGCGCGGCAGGCATTTTCACAACAGCGCTTCTTTTTTTCATCTATCCGTCCAAATCGAAAATATTCCGATCCGTTTCCGCGATCCGCACGCGCGCGAGCCTCGCATGGAACGGCCAATCCCGTTTCAACATCGCCCGCGTGGCAACTGCCAGATTCTCCGTCGTCGGCGGCGCGCCGGCGAGCTCAGGCACGTCGCTGTTCAAATTTTGGTGATCCAGCCGCGCGATCACTTTTTCCCGCACAAACGAATCCAGCTCGCCGCGCCGGGCAATCTGCCCGGAGTCGTCGGGCGCGCCTTCAACCGTGACCTCCAGTACGTAATCGTGCCCGTGCCCGTAGGGATTGTTGCACTTTCCGAAAAGCTTCCTGTTTTCCTCCGGGCTTAACGACGGCACATCCAGCCGGTGCGACGCCGAAAACCGGTATCGCCGCGTCAGCCGCACAGCCGAGCTCCCTCGCCTCCAAAATCGACGTACAGATCGGCGGTTTCATACAGCCGCACATTGTGCAGCTTCACGCCGTCCCGATCGATCCGAGGCTGAATTCGCCGCCAGATTTCGCGCGCGATATTTTCCGTGGTCGGCACCACGCGATCAAACGGCGGAACTTCCCGGTTCAGAAAGCGATGATCCATCGGCTCGATAATTTCCCGGTTCAGGACTTCCTTTAATTCCCGAAGATCGAAAACCATGCCGGTCACCGGATCGGCTTCGCCCTCCACGGTCACCTCCACCAGATAATTGTGCCCGTGCCCGTTCGGATTGGAGGCATTGCCGTAAAGAGCGCGATTTTCAGCTTCGCTCAACAACGGGTTGGCGCAGACGTGCGAAGCGGAAAACTCGGCCCGGCGGGTAAGAAACATAGCCATATTTTGGATGCGGAAATCGTTACGCTCGATCCTTTAAAATAATAACGTGAAGGACAAGGCGGATTGGCTGCTCGTCGGCTCGATCGTGCTGCTGGTGGCGGCTTTAGTTTACGTGGTCGGCGGCGCGCTTCAACCCAGAATTGTAAACGCCGGCGATTCCGCCCCATATTTCAAGGTCCGGACCGACGACGGCAAGACGGTGACGCCTACCGATTTCGGCGGCAAGCTGCTGGTCCTGAATTTCTGGGCATCGTGGTGCCCGCCCTGCGTCGCCGAAACACCGTCGTTGGAGGAATTCGCGAAGGAATTTGCTCCGCGCGGCGTGGTGGTGCTCGGCATCAGCAGCGATACCAAGGCGGATCGCTATAAAAAATTTCTCCAACGTTTCGGCGTCACCTTCGAAACCGCCATGGATCCCTCCGCCGACATCAGCGCCAGCTACGGGACTTTTCAGATTCCGGAAACCTATATCATTGACCGCAACGGCAAAGTGCTCGAAAAAGTGATCAGCAACCAGAACTGGATGGACCCGGAATTTCTGGCGCGCATTCAAAAAATGCTCTAAAAAAGAAAGGCCAGCGAAACGCCATGACGCCGCTTGCCGCGGAAGTCGAGAAAATTTTCGGACCGCGCGGATTTCTTCACAAGCCCGAAGACCTCGCCCTTTACGAATACGACGGCGGCATCGATAAAGCCAGGCCCGATCTGGTGGTTTTTCCGCAATCGCGCGACGAAGTCGCCGCCGTAGTGAAGCTCGCGCGCAAGCACGGCGCGCCGATCGTCGGCCGCGGCGCCGGAACCGGATTAAGCGGCGGCGCTATCCCCCGCGCGGGCGGAATCGTCGTTTCCTTCGCGCGGATGAACCGCATTCTCGAAATCGATCTGGCGAACGAGCGGGCCGTGGTCGAGCCGGGCGTCGTAAATATCGATATCTCCAACGCGGTGGACGCCGACGGCTATTTCTATGCGCCCGATCCCTCAAGCCAGCGCGCTTGCACCATTGGCGGAAATGTCAGCGAAAATTCGGGCGGCCCGCACACGCTGGCCTACGGCGTAACGACCAATCATGTGCTGGGCCTCGAAGCCGTGCTACCCGACGGATCCATTATCGAAACCGGCTGCGGGTACGATCACGCCGGCTACGATCTGACCGGCCTGCTGGTCGGCTCGGAAGGAACCATGGTGCTGGTCACCAAGATCATTGTGCGGCTGATGCGGAAGCCGGAAATGGTTAAAACAATTTTGGCCATTTATGAATCGCCCGAGGACGCGGGCGATACCGTCGCGAAAATTACCGCGCGGGCGATTACCCCCGTTGCCGTCGAGATGCTCGATGGGCCGCTGCTGCGGATGGTGGAGGATTCGGTGGGCGCCGGTTATCCGCGCGACGCCGCGGCCGTCCTGCTGATCGAGCTCGAAGGGTTAAAGGAAGCCGTCGAAGAACAAATCGCCGAGATCCACCAGGTCTGCTTGGAATGCAACGCGCGCGAGTTTCGCGTCGCCCGCTCGGCCGAGGAGCGCGAGCTGCTGTGGAAGGGACGAAAAAACGCTTTCGGCGCGGTCGGACGATTCAGCGCCGCCTACTACGTTCAGGATGGCGTCGTGCCGCGAACCCAGATCGCGCCGACCCTCCGCTTCATCGACCAATTGGGAAAACGTCACAACATCGCGATCAGCAATATTTTTCACGCCGGCGACGGCAACCTGCATCCTCTGTTGATGTTCGATCCGCGAAAACCCGGCGAGCGGGAAAAGATCATCCGCGCCAGCGACGAGATTCTTGAATTTTGCATCTCCGTAGGCGGCTCCATCACCGGCGAGCACGGCGTCGGCATGGAGAAAATGGAGATGATGGAACAGCAGTTTCCGCCCGACTCGCTCGAATTCATCGCCCGTTTCAAGAAACTGTTCGATCCCGAGTGCCGTCTGAATCCGGGAAAGGTGTTGCCCACCGGCCGCGGCTGTCTTGAAATCCGCCAGCGGCCCGGCCAGATGTTATGAAACGCGTTTTTATCCTGATTGCCCTCGGCTTTTCGCTCCTCGCCGCCCCGCGCAAACCGCTGCCCGGCCAGGCCGGTAACGATAACATCGAGCTCGTTGGATCAGTGATTCTTGACCGCGAGGAAATCAAGCAGGCGATCGGCGCCGATCCCGGCCCCGGCTACATCGTGGTCAAAATGCAAGTGACGCCCAAGATGGACAAGCCGCTCGCGATCAGCACAACGGATTTTACGATCGTGAGCCACAAGGACGGGCAGCGCTCGATGGCACTTTCGCCGGGCGAGATCGCGGGATCGGGCGCGCTGATGGTCAAGGCAGCCCCGGAACAGTCCTGGGGTCCGGGCACCATGCTCAACGGCCCGATCTGGGCGGGCGTCACGCCGAAAAACAACAATCCGGAGCCGAAAACGGCGGCCGCTCCAAACAAAGAAGGCGACAAGAAAGACAAAAACCCGCTGCTCGAGGCGCTGAAAGCGAAAGTGCTGCCGGACACGCAAACCAAAGATCCGGTGGAAGGTCTGCTCTACTTCCCGATTGATGGAAAAGTCAAAGCGAAGGATTTGACGATCATCTACAAGGGTCCCGCCGGCCGCTTGATGATGGAATTTGGGGAAGCGAGATAGAGTCATCCGCTTTTCCCGGCGCGAGCCACCCAACTGCCGCTGAAGGGCGGGCGGCGTTATTTGGTGACGGATGCGACCTTCTGCGCCTTCTGCGGAGTCACTTCTTTGGGCGTCGGCAATTCCGAAACATCCCATCCTCCGCCCAGGGCTTGAATCAGCGCGACCGCGGCGGTCAGCCGTCTGGTCTGAAGCTGCACCGAAGTGACTTGATTGGAAAGCGCGATCTCCTGCGCGGAAATGACCTGCAAGTAAGTCGTGATTCCGCCCTGATATTGCGCATTCGCCAGCTCCAGCGAGCGGTTCGCATACTCCACGGCTTCGGCCTGCTGCGCCGCTTCCCCTTCCAGGACTTTTAGCGCGGTCAAATCGTCTTCCACATTCTGAAACGCGGTCAGCACGCTCTGGCGGTAATTCGCCACCGCGCTGTCGTAGGCCGCCTGCGCTTCCTCGGTGATGCCGCGGCGCCGGCCGGCATCATAGAAGAGCTCGGAAAATGAGGGACCGAGCGACCAGAACCGGCTGGGCCAGGTGAACAGGCTCAGCAGGCTGCTGCTTTCCAGGCCACCGCTCGCGCTCAGCGAAAGCGTCGGATAAAACGCCGCAATGGCGACGCCGATCTGGGCATTTGCGGCCGCGACCCGCCGCTCATTGGCGGCAATGTCGGGGCGGCGCTGCAACAGCTCCGACGGGATCACACCCGGAATCGGAGGCGGAACCGCGCGCTCAATCGCCACCGGAATCGAAAGCTCCGAAGGCGGTTTGCCAATCAGAATGGCGATGGCGTGCTCGGCCTGCTGTCGCTGTACCAGAGTATCGGTCGCCTGGGCCTGCGTCTGGGCGAGCTGGGTCTGGGCCTGTGCCACGTCGACCTGCGAAGCGACGCCCTGCTTAAAGCGATTCACCGTCAGGTCGAGAGCGTGTTGATAAGCTACAACGGTATCGTCGAGCAGCCTTTTTTCCGTATCGAGACCGCGCAGAATAAAATAATCCGACGCCAGCTCCGATTCGAGCAGCAGGCGCGTGTTTTCGAGATCGCCCGCGCTGGCCTGCGCCAGGGCCGTGTTGGCTTCGACCGATCGGCGAATGCCTCCGAACAGATCCGGCGCCCAGGTCGCCCCCGCCGAAGGTGCGGTGAGCAGAGCGTATTGCTGCGCGCCGCGGCTGATGGCGATATTGCCCGAGGTTCCGGTTCCCAACGCGGAAACCCCTCCGCTGAGGGTGGGATAAAAACTTGCGCGCGCCACGCGAATGGCCGCCTGCGCCCCCCGATAGGACGCCTCCGCCGCGGCCAGCGTCTGATTGTTGACGTTGATCTGTTCCTCTAAAGAGTTCAGCGTCGGGTCGTTGAAAATCTCCCACCACTTGCCGCGATGCATGTCGTCAAGCGGCGTGCCGCGCGTCCATCCCGGAGCTTCCTTAAAAGCGTCCGGCAACGGTTCCTTGAACGACGGCGGCGCCGGCGCCGAGGGTTTCACGTAATTGGGACCCACCAGACAGGCAGATGTTCCGAGCGCGAGCCCGACCACCACCAGCACCCGCATCAGGCGCTCTCCCGCGAGATCCACGGCTCGATGTACTCCGGACAATTGATCAGTTTGACGTCGTCCCGCATCTGCGCCGCCAGAAACTGAAGGCTGGGGCGGTCCACCAGTGTCACTTCACTCATGTCGATCACGATCTGTTTCTGCATTCGTTTTGCTTTGTCGATGGCCCGGCGCAATTCGCCAAGAGAGCCCCCGCTGCACTTGCCCGCAAGCGCCAGCGTTATCGGCCCCGATGGATCGATTTGTTTGGCAAATTTCAGCATTCTGAATCCTGAATCCACGCGTTTGTGTCCGTTATCGGACCGAACCCCGAATCCTTTCTTCTCAAATTCCCTGCGCAATGGCCGGCCTCTTCCCACTGAATCTCCGCGAAATGCGGTCGAAGAAAAGGTAGATCACCGGCGTTGTATACAGCGTCAACAACTGGCTGAAGATCAGGCCGCCGATAATGGCGATGCCCAGCGGCCGCCGCAGCTCCGATCC
>JAJPHS010000093.1 GCA_021325175.1 Terriglobia bacterium | reverse complement strand
GGCCGCTTCATGGGCTGGATCGCGTTGGCTTCGCCCTGCACCAGCCCGAACATATTCGGCGTGCCGGGCTTGGACGCGAAATCGTCCATCTCGTTATTCATTAAGAAGCCGGCGCCGGGAATGGTGACGCCGCAGCCGAAGCCGCCGTTCAACGTGTAAGTGACGGCGACCGCGTTGCCTTCGCTATCGACCACGTCGAAGTGCGTGGTCTCGGTGCTCTCGGCTCCTTTGGGATGGCCGGGATGGACCTGGTCGCTGGGCGTGGCGCGATTGGGATCGAAGTTGGCGAAACGTTTTTTCAGATACGCGGGATCGAGCAGGCCGGCTACCGGATTCTTGATGAAATCCGGATCGCCCAGATAGGTGTTGCGGTCGGCGTAGTAGCGCCGCTCGGCTTCGGCCGCGTAATGGATCGCGGTGGCGGATCCGGCGCCCGATTTTTCGTAACCTGTGCCTTCGAGCATGCCCATGATCTGCAAGATGCCGATGCCCCCGGAACTGGGCGGCGGCGAAGTGATCACGTCGTAACCTTTGTATTTGCCGGTGAGCGGCGTGCGCTCGACCGCGGTCATTTTCCTGAGATCGTCAAGCGTGATCAGGCCGCCGTTTTCAGCCTCGGCCTGCGCGATCTTTTTCGCGATCTCGCCTTCGTAGAAAACGTTGCCGCCGCCTTTCGCGATCAGCTCCAGGGTGTGGGCCAATTCCGGCTGCGAGAAGTTTTCTCCGGGCTCATAGAATTTTCCGTCGCGCTGAAAAATGCGCCGCGATTCGGGATATTTCGCGAGATTGCGCGCGTTTTTCATCGATTCGGCTTCGGCGTAGCTTAGCGGATGGCTCCTGGCCAGCGCGATCGCGGGCGCCAGATCGTCGGCCCATTTTTCGCGGCCGAATTTTTTCTGTGCGTATTCGAGGCCGCGCACCGTTCCGGGAACGCCGGAGGCCCGCCAGCCATCGATCGAATCGCGCGTGGGTTTGCCGTTGGCGTCCAGGTACATGTCGTGCGAGGATTTTTCGGGGGCGCGCTCGCGAAAATCGATGAAGGTGGTGCGGCCGTCGGCGAGGCGAATCAGCATGAATCCGCCGCCGCCCAGGTTTCCCGCGCTGGGATGGGTGACGGCGAGCGCGAATCCGACGGCGACCGCGGCATCGACGGCATTGCCGCCGCGCTTTAAAACCTCCACGCCGGCATCGGAGGCGAGCGGCTCCTGCGCCACGACCATCGCATGACGCGCGCGCACCGGCTGGCGGGCGCTGAGGTCCAGACACAGGACGAAGGCGAGCAGAATCGTAAGGCGTCGCATGACTGTGATTGTACAAGAGGAAACGGAGCGCCGCAGCCCGTTCCGCAGCTTCTCTTTTTAGATTTACTTCTTGCCGTAGTCCGGCCGGTACTGGCGATGGCAGGCCACGCAGGATTCGGTTAACGCGTCGCTCTGCGCGAGAATTCCCGCCATGTCTTTGGCCAGCGCCGCCTTGTAGGCCGCGCGCGCGGCCGCCATCATCATTTTGGTGTCCTTGATCCAGTTGCCCTGATCGGGGGCGCGGCCCGGGAGCATGAGCAAATTGCCGGATTCGGCCAGCGTCAGCGCCTGATTGCGAATCGCGTTCCACTCCACTTCGGTTTTGGGCGGCGCGCGCTCGATATAAAACAGCGCGTCGGAGGTGGGATAGATGATGCGAATCATCACCTGGCTGACGCTTCCGATCAACTCGTAGGTCGGCGCCTGCGCCAGTCCCGCGCCGGCGAGCAGAACAGCAAAAACCGGCAGAATCGTTCGCATTCCGAGCAGTCTAACACGTAAAATTCGAATTCGGCGCGCGTCGAGCGGCGGAGGCCGGACCCGCGCGTTAACGTTGCGCGCAACACGGCGCGAAGCCTGAAGGAGTCTAATCCGGTCATGATGCCGGTGTCATCCGCCGATAAAACGCGGGCTCGACGAGCCAAACGGAATATCGCTCTGTGGCTCTACGCCGGATTTCTCGCGCTCAACGTGGCGATGACGCGTGGGCATTTTTATCTTTCCGATGAAGTGGAAGTTTTCCAGCAGGCGCGCTCGCTGTGGGACGGTGGCAATCTTTCCGTCGCGCCCAATGTCAACACGGTGCGCGGCCGCAATGGACTTTACTACGCCCCCTACGGCATTGGCCAGAGCATTCTGGCGCTGCCGTTTTACGCCGCCGGAAAAACGGCGCATCGATTCCTGGAAAAACATCATGCCGCTTCGTGGATCAAAACGCTGGCCGGTCCTCCCATCGGCGATCCGGACCGCCGGTGGGGCGGGGAAGTCGAAATTTTTTTCGTGAATCTCTTCTGCGCCTTCGTCATGCCCGCGCTGATGGTGTTGTTCTTCTGGTTCAACCTGCGTCTGGGCGTGCCGCCATTATGGTCCGTCGTGGCGACCTTGCTGCTCGGCCTCACCACGCATCTCGCCGGGTTCGGCGTCGAATTCTTGCAGCATCCGGCTGAGGCGCTGCTGCTGCTGCTCGCGTTTTATTATTTGTTCGAGGAGCGCAGCCGCCTGCTCGCGGGACTCTGCGCCGCGATGCTGATTCTGGTGCGGGCCTCGGGAATCATCCTGATTCCGGCGCTCACCGGCTATCTTCTCTGGAACGCGTTTTATCGGTCCGCCGCAAAGGAAACGGCCACGCGCGCTCTTGAGGCCATCGGCAAAAGCGCCGCGTTTCTGATCCCGATCATCGGCTCGATTATGATCACCATGCTGGTCAATGGCGCGAAATGGGGCAAGCTCAGCTTCTCCGGTTCCTATGGGGCTTTCAATACCTTCGACAACTCCTGGCTGGTGAGTCTGTACGGTTTTCTGTTCAGCCCTGGCCAAAGCATTTTTCTTTTTTCGCCGCTTCTCCTGCTGGCCTTCTTTTACTTCCGCCCGTTTGCAAAAAAATATCCGTTCGAAACCGCCGCGATTTTCACGCTGGCCGCATCCTACACGCTGTTTTACGGAAAATCGCTCACCTGGCATGGCCAGTGGTGCTTCGGACCGCGCTATCTGGTGGCGCTGGTTCCGTTGCTGATGCTGCCCTTCGGAATGTGGCTTGAGCGGGCGCGCCCGGCCGCCTGGTTCGCGATTCTGCCGCTCGCCATGGTCGGGGGGTTCATTGAAGTTCTCCACGTCGCGATCAATGTTTCTTATGTGATTTATCGCGAAGGATACGATCGGCTGGTCCCCAAAGACGCCTACATTTTCGTGCCGCAGGTCAGCCAGATCGCCGCGCACTGGCGGGCGCTTGTGGCCTTTGACGATCGGGTGGACCTATGGCTGATTAACGTCGCGCGCGACGTAGGATTGTGGCGGGCGCTGGCATTATTCACGCCGCTGGCCGCCCTGATGGCGCTCTCGATCATAAGAATCAAAGCCAACCTCGCAGAAACGAGAGCGATTCCTATGCGCTTGAAGTCCTTGGAATAACCGCCAGATTGGCGGCGAAATTGCCAGATTTATACCGCAAGCGCAGTTCAGGCTTCGCCCTTCGCCGACAGAAGCGCGGCGCGGGTCAGTTGCGCTGTATTTTCCCAGGAGAACAATTTCGCCCGCCGCGGACCTTCGACCGCTAATTGCGCCCGCAGCTCGTCGTCGCTGGTAATCCGTTGCAGCGCTCGTGCCATTTGCTCTTCGCTCGCGGGATCGAAATAGATCGCCGCCTCGCCCGCGACTTCTTCAAGCGGCGGAATCCTCGAGCACGCTACCGGCAATCCGGCCGCCATCGCTTCCAGCACCGGAATCCCAAATCCCTCGAACGTCGATGGATAAACAAACGCCTTGGCGCGCGCGTACAAATCGAGCAGCTCGGGCCGAGGAATCCATCCGGTCAGGCGCACCCGATCGCCCAAACGCAATTCCTCGATCAGCGCCTCGATGCGGGCGCCGTGAAAACCGCGCATTCCGGCCAAAACCAGCCGCCAATCACTCTCCCAGTTGGCGAAAGCGCGAATCAGCCGCTGCAAATTTTTGTGCGGATGCAGCGTGGAGACGCAGAGGACGAAGTTCTTAACGCGCGAACGGTCCAGCGAAAAAAAATCCGGCGAGACTCCTAATGGCGCCACCCGGGTGCGGCCGGCGGCAAATGGATAATATTTTTTGACGTCCGCGCGCGTCGCCTGCGAATCGGCCAGCACCAGCCGCGATCTTTTCGCTGACGCCCACAGCAGCAGATTCCAGAACGGCAGGTCGAACCAGCGGAAATACTCGGGATGACGCTTGTGCTGTAAATCGTGAAAGGTCGTGACGCAGGCGCAGCGGGCGAAAACCGGCGCCGTAAATCCCGGATTAAACAGGACGTCAATTCGATAGCGCGATGCCTCAAGCGGCAGGATCGTCTGTTCCCATAAAATCCGCGCTGGACGAAACCGCGCCCGCACCGCCTGCGGCTTGTCGTGGAAATTGGCCGCGCGCGGGACCAGGTCGCGGCCCGTCTCCAGATTTCGAAAAATAAAATATTCGTTTTCCCGATCGAGTCGCGCCAGCGCCGCCAGCAGCTCGCGCAGATAAATCTCCGTGCCGCCGACCGCGCCCGGGATCAGGTACAGCGCGTTCACGCCGATTCGCATCAGCGGCCGATCTGCTCAAGCGCGATCCGCGCCGGATCGTTCCGGGGATTCAGCGCCAGCGCGTGCTGATATTCGCGCACCGCCGCCGGCCGGTCGCCCATCATCCGATAAATATTGCCCCGGTAGAGATAGGTGACATCGAAGGACGGATCGAGCTTCTCCGCGGCGGCCAGTTCCCGCAGCGCTTCCGGCACATGCTGATGCCTGGCGTACACCGCCGCGATCTGCGAATGCACGTGCGCGGTGTCCTTGAACTGCAAAGCCTGATTGAGTTTTGTGATCGCTTCCTCCCAGCGCCCGGCACAATCGAGCGATAATCCCCAGTCCACCAGCAAATCCGGCTGGACCGGCGCCATATGCGAAGCGAGCTCGTAATTTTTCGCCGCATCCGCGCAGCGCCCCAGCTCATATTGCGCGTAGGCGAGCTGGAACCGCGGGCGGTATTTTTCAGGCGATTTGGCGACGCTGTCCTGCCACAGCGCCAGCGGGCTGGACCAGACTTCGGCGCGCTTATATGTGAGCACGGAGCAGAAGACCGCCGCCGCAACGCTGGTCCACACCACCTGCTCAAAGCGCAGGCGCCGCAAAAATTCGCAGCAGACCAGCAGCAATCCGATGAGCGGAAGATAGGCGCGCCTTTCCGCGATCGCATCGGAAAGCGGCACAAAGGACGACGTCGGCGCGATCAGCAGCAGGAAAACGAAAATGCCGTAGGAGGCCAACGGAAACTGTTTGCGATAACTCCAGGCCGCCGCAACCAGCGCGATAAGCGCCAGCAATCCCAAAATCGCGCCATGCTCCAGAAGCGTGTGGGATGTCGCCACGTCGTGATCGATATTCTGGCCGAAAGGCAAAAAGAACAGGCGGATATAATCCCAAACGACACGGCATTGCGTGAAAAAGAACGCCGCCGGACTCATCTCGCGCAGGTTGAAACCGGCCGTCTTCGATTCGCCAATGACGCGCAGCACCATCGCCGCGCCCGCCGCGCCCGCCACCGCGAACATTCCGTACAGCGAGGCATTTTTCCGCACACCGCCGCGCGACCAGAAATAATCGGTGAGCAGCAGCAGAGCCGGAAGGGTCAAGGTATGCTCTTTCGAGGCGATGGCGGCGCCGAACAGCAGCACGATGGCCAGCGATCGCGCCAGAGTAATCGATTCGCCGCGCTTGTACAAAAAAACCGCGAACGCCGCGTAATAAAACATCACGCTCAGGGCTTCCGCGCGCTCGCTCACATATGCGACGGATTCGGTTTGCAGCGGATGCAGCAGGAAAATCGACCCGGCGAACAGCGCCAGCGCGGACCGCATTTTTTCCGCGGCGCCGGCCCACTCCGCCAGTTTGGCAACGATCAGCGCGGCGAACACCGACGTGAAAAAGTGCAGCAGAACGCTCGTTTGGTGGTATTGGCCGGGATCGTTGCCATGGGCGAAGCGGTAATCGATCCAGAAACTCAACATCAGCAGCGGCCGGATCCGTCCCACCCAGGTGGTTGCGCTTTCATTCCGGCCGGGCGCGAAAAATCCGGCGTTGCGATCGTCGAACACAAACGCGCCGCGGAGCGCCGGCCCGTAAACCTGAAAAACCACGATCAGCGCCGCGGCTCCGGCGAGCCAGGGCCACCATCGCCGCCAAGGAAAGCCCGGCTTCGCCGCGGCTTGCGGTTTTTCCTTGATTTTCCTGCTCTTCTTCATTGTCCGTTGTGCGTTTTTTCCATCGCCTGAAGACGAAATTCCAGGATCGCGACGCGCTGCATGACCGCGATATTCAGATCCTTCAAGCGCGAAAGAATCAGCGACAGCCGGTACAGCACCGCCAGAAACACCGCGCCGGCGATTGTCAGCACGGCCAGATGGGCGTCTTCGAGGCCCAGCGCCTGGGCCAGCCAGCGCTGCCCCGATGGCCATTCGAAAATCACGAACAACACCAGCGCCGCGGCAAGCCAGCTTACCGAATATTCCACGCGGATGTGCGCCCGCCGCAGCGACGCCAGCACCCATACCATCAGCAGCACGCTGAAGGCGATCATCACATGATCCAGACGGTCCATTATTTCCTCCGCCCCTCGAATTTCAAAACATTCACGAAAACTCCGAGCAGAACATGCACCGGATAATATAACGACCGCAGCGCGGTAATGGTACTGCGCCCGGCGCGCCGCGGCCTCATCCTGCACGGCACCTCGATGAAACGGAATCGCTTGCGCTGGAGGACGACGAGCGCCTCAATCTCGGGATATTCGAGCGGGAAACTCTTGCTGAACAGCGCCAGCGCGGTGCGGTTCACGCCCACGAATCCCGAGGTCGGATCGTGCACCGGCTTGCCCAGAATCGGCCGCAGCATCACCCGGAAAAACGCGATTCCCAGCCTGCGCAACAACCCGCTATGCTCGCCGCCGCCATCGGCGAATCGCGATCCGATCACCATTTCGCAGTTCTCGCGCTTGAGCGTTTCGAGAATTTTCGGAATATAGCGCGGATCGTGCTGGCCGTCGCCATCGACGCGAATCACGAAGTCGTAGCCAAGTTCGAACGCCAGCCGGTACCCCGCCTGCACGCATCCGCCGAGCCCTAAATGCGCCGGAAGCGGCAGCACGTCGGCGCCGGACAAGCGCGCCACCGCGGCCGTTGAGTCTTCCGAACAGTCGTCCACCACCAGGATCGGAGCGCCGGGCATCACCTGTCTCACTTCCGCGACCACGCCGCCCACGGCGCCTTCTTCATTGAAGGCCGGAATCAGGATCAGCAGCCGCGGTTCGCTCACAGCGCCGCTACCCGCCGTAGCGCAATCGAGTGCGTCTTGAGTAGCGCGCGAAACTCGCGCGCATTGAGCCGCGCCGCCTTCGCGATCCCGCGCCGCTTCCGCCACAATCGCGGCAGCCGGAACAGCGCCGCAAGATGCGCGCGAAAAACCAGAAACGGCAGCCGCCACGCCGAATATCCAGCGGCGCGAAACTCCGCCGCCTTGCCGCTGCCTTGAAGAATCGAGACGGCGTGCCAGAAATAGCGCGCGCATTCGGCAAATGGCAGGACCAGAAGCATCGAAAGCGGGAAATTTTTGATCGCCGTATATAGCCGGTTGCGTTCGACGTAATACGCCTTCATCGGCGAAGCGCGTCCGGCCGAATGCGAATAGCGGTGCTCGACGATCGCGCCGGCGACGTAGACGCAGTCCCAGCCGGCGCGCCGCCCGCGCAGCCCCAGATCGGTGTCCTCGCAATATAAGAAAAACGATTCGTCGAACATGCCGATCTCATCCAGCATTTTCCGCCGGTACAGCGCGGCGGACCCGCTGGGCAGCAGCGCATCTTGCTGATTGGCGAATTTTTCCGGCGGCTCGCCATGCCCGCGCTGCTTGCTCGATCCATCGCGCGCGATCAGCATTCCCGCCGAATCGAGCTGCTTTTCGTTCAGCCGCACTTCCGCCGCGAACATCCCCGCCCGGGGATATTTTTCCGCCGCCGCGACAAGTGTTTCCAGCCATTTCGGATGCGCCACCGCGTCGTCGTTCAACGTCGCGACCAGGGGAGTCCGCGACTGGCGAAATCCCTGGTTCATCGCCGCGCCGAATCCGATATTGGAATCGTTCGCCAGAATTCGCGCGCGCCGGGCAATGGCGCAACCACGGCCGCTGTTATCGACAACAATCACTTCAAACCGCTCAAACGTCTGACCTTCAAGGGAACGCAAACAATCCGCCAGAGCGTCGTCGGCCGCGAGCGTGGCGACGACAACGGTGACGATGGGCGCGGGCAATAGACGATTTTAACAACCCACGCCGCGATGCGCGCCCGGCCTAGGAATCGAGAATCGCCAGCGGATTCGCCTCCGCCCGCACCTCCAAATCCAGATAGCGCGGATCCAGCAGGCGCGACATTTCGATATTTCCCATGGCCGACAACAGCGTTTCTTTCAGATGAGGATAATCTTTTTCGAGCGCCGCAAAAAGCTGGCGCAGCGTTCGCCGCACCGTGCCTGTCCGATCCGCGCAGGCGCACGGAATCAACGGCGCGCCGCTCGCCCCCGCGAATCGCGCCGTCAGGTCTTCCGTCACGAAAACCAGTGGCCGGATCAACCGGAAATCCCGCTCCCGCGACCATGTCACCGGCGGAAGCGAGCTGATTCTTCCGGTAAACAGCGCGTTGCGCAAAAACGATTCGCAAAAATCGTCGGCGGTGTGGCCAAACGCGATGACGTTCGCGCCCAGCCCGCGCACGATCTGATAAACCGCCCGGCGCCGATAGCGGCTGCATAGATCGCAGCCGTGCCCTGGCTGTTCTTCGATCAGCCGCAGCGACGGATTGTCGCGATGATACGTCCAATCGACGCCGCGCGCTTTCAGGTATTGGCCAAGCGGCTCAAACGGGCGGAGAAATTTCCCCTGCTCCACCGTGAAGGCGCACACGGAAAATTCCACCGGGGCGCGGTCGCGCAAGCGCAACAGAATCTCCAGCAGCGTGAGCGAATCTTTTCCGCCGGAAAGCGCCACCGCGACGCGATCGCCCTCGCGAATCATCTTGAATCGCGCAACCGCGTCGCCCACCTTGCGCAATAATGTTCTTTCCAGTTCCAAGCCTAAATTATAGCGGGGACCCCGCGGGCGCTCAGGAAGCGACAATTTGGGATATGGATGGTCTGCTGTTGATCCTGGCTCATCCCGATGATGAGACTTTTTTCGCCGGCGGCGCGATCGCTCGCTATGCGTCCGCAAACGTTCGGGTCGGGCTGGTCTGCGCCACTCGCGGCGAACGCGGCGCGACCGGAAATCTTTGCTCCATCGAGGAGCTTCCCCGTGTGCGCGAAGGCGAGCTGCGCGACGCCGCGCGGATTCTCGGCGTGCGCGATCTCAGCCTGCTGCCCTACCAGGACCAGAAGCTGTGGGCCGCACCCGCCGATGAGATTCGCCGCTACATCGTTACGGCGATTCGAGCGCAGCGTCCCCGGATCGTGATCACGTTCGATCCGAACGGCGCGAATCAACACTCAGACCACATCGCGATCAGCCGTTTCGCCATGGACGCAATCGCCGCCGCCGCCGATCCGCGCTGGTACTCTGAAACCGGCGCCGCTCATCTGGTCGAACGCGTGCTGTGGCCCGCGCCGATCGTTCCCTTCGAATTAAGCCGCGCCAAAAACGCCGCCCGCCAGCCCGGCGTCGATTTCCTGCTCGACGCCGGCGAGTTTCGCGAATCGAAACGCGCCGCGCTGCGCGCGCACCGCACGCAATTCCCCGGCCTGAGCAGGATCTTCAACAGCGACGCGTCAATATCCTGGGAAGCATTTCGCGTGGGCTGCGGCGCGCGTCCGAAATCGCCGCCCCTAAACGATCTGTTCGCGGCGTGACGCCGGATTTCAAATCGCGCGCTTGTGAAAACCGCCGTCGCGCAGGATCACCGGAATCCGCTCGCCTCCCGAACCCAGCACCGCCAGATCTTCCAGCGGATTGCCATCCACCACCAGCAGATCCGCCCGCGCGCCTTCGCGAATGCAGCCGATTTCTCCGCTCATCCGCAGCAGCTCGGCGTTGATCCTGCACGCCGACCGCAGCACATCAATCGCCGGCAGCACCTGGCCGCGCAGCGTAAATTCGCTGCTCTGGCGAACATGCAGCGGCCCGAGCAGATCCGTACCCAAGCCCATCCGCACGCCGGCACGCTTCATGATCTCCAGACTGCGCAGCGCCGAATCCGACACCATCCGCAGTTTATCCATGCTGACCTTCGGGAACCCGAGCTTTTCGCCTTCCTCAAGCAGGGCCATCAACGTCGCCATCGTCGGCACGATGAAGGCGCCCCTTTCGGCCGCGAACTCCGCCGTCTCGCGGTCGATCAGCGTGCCGTGTTCAATCGATCGCACGCCCAGCGCCGCCGCCCGCCGCACCGCTTCCGCCGGATGGCAATGCGCGGCGATGTAGGATCCCGCGCGGTCGGCCTCCTCCACCGCCGCGCGAATCTCGCCCTCGGAGTATTGGCAGCGATCCAGCGGATCGGTGGGCGAGGCGACTCCGCCGGACGCCATGATTTTCACGTGCGAAGCCCCCCGCCGCAGCTCCTCGCGCACCGCCTTGCGAACGGCATCGGCGCCATCCGCGATCGTGGCCATCGCGTCCGGAGCGTGTGCGCAGCCGCAGTAATGACCATCCAGCGCGTGATCGCCCGGACGAAAATCGCCGTGGCCGCCGGTCTGCGAAATCACCCGGCCCCCGTAGAGCAGCCGGGGCACGCGGCCCAGCAGGCCGTCGCGAATCGCCGAGGCCAGTCCCACGTCCGCGCCGCCGACGTCGCGCACGGTGGTGAACCCGCGATCCAGGCTGCTTTGCAAAAAACGCGCCGCGAAGTGCGCCAGATAGGACATCGGCGATTGCGCCAGCCGGACCAGGTTCAATCCCGCCGCGTAAACATGCACGTGCGCGTCGATCAGGCCGGGCATCAGGACGCGCCCGCCACAGTCGACGCGTTCATCGCCGGGCGCGGCCGGCCGGTCAGAAATCGCGGAAATCAAACCATTTTCGACGAAAACGTTTGCGCCCTCGCGCAATTTTTCCGAATCTCCATCAAAGATCCGCGCCGAGGTGAAGACGATAGCCATGGGCGTCCATCGTAGCATGCGCCGGATATCGGCCAGGAGGTTAACGCCGCGCCGAGCTTCCGCCGCGCATCGCCGCAATCACCCGAGGGATTCCCGCAAGATCCGGGATGACGCGCACATCGCTCCATTCGCTTAGCATTTCTTCCACCGGCTCCCGCAATCGATATCCCAGCTCCATCACCAGCCAGCCGCCCGGGCGAAGCAGGCGCGCCGCTTCCGGCACGACGCGGCGATAAACAGCGAGCCCGTCGGCGCCGCCAAACAACGCCAGCGGAGGCTCATAGTCGCGCACCTCGCGCGGCAGCGATTCCACCTCCGGCACGTAAGGCGGATTGCAGACAACCAAATCGAACGCCGCCCCGCCGAAGGCGCTTCCCAGGTCGCAGCAGGCAAAATCGACACGCGCGCCGAGCCGAAGCGCGTTTTTTCGCGCCACGCGCAAAGCGTTTTCAGAAAGATCCGTTGCCGCCACCCGAAGTGCCGCCTCCATCGAAATCGTCACCGCGATCGCGCCGGACCCGGTCGCGATATCGAGCACTTTCCCGCGCGCATGCTGGAGCGCCGCTTCGATCACGTGCTCGGTTTCCGGACGCGGGATCAGAACATCGGGCGTGACCAGAAAATCGCGGCCGTAAAATTCCTGATGGCCGGTGATGTATTGCGTCGGCTTGCCCTTCAGCCGCTCGTGCAGATAGCGCCCATAGTGAATCCACCACAGCTCGCGCAATTCTTCATCGGAATGCGCATAGAGCCAGGCGCGATCGCATCCCGCCGCGTGGGCGAGCAGAACCTCGGCGGTGAGCCGCGGCGCGACGATGCCCGCCTGTTCGAAAATTTTTTGGCCTTGAAGCAGTGCGCTGCGAATCGTCATCGGGAACGCGCCAGCGGCGGCGAAGCGCGCCGGCGAGTTTACGCCGCCTCGCCGTGTTCCTTCAGCTTCTGCGTCTGAAAGTACGCGGCCAGCGCTTCCACGATCGGATCCAGCTTGCCGTCCATAACCTGATCGAGCTGATGCAGCGTCAAGCCGATGCGATGGTCCGTCACGCGGTTCTGCGGAAAATTGTAGGTGCGAATTTTTTCGCTCCGGTCGCCGGAGCCGACCATGCTGCGCCGCTCCGCCCCGATCTTTTCCTGCTGCTTTTCGAGCTCCATTTCGTACAAGCGGGATCGCAGCACGCGCTCCGCCTTGGCCCGATTCTTGATCTGCGACTTTTCATCCTGGCAGGACACCACCAAGCCCGTCGGCAAATGCGTGATCCGCACCGCCGAATAGGTGGTGTTCACGCTCTGCCCGCCCGGACCCGACGAGCAGAACGTATCGATGCGGATGTCCTTCGGATCGATCTTCACTTCCACCTCGTCCGCTTCCGGCAGCACCGCGACGGTGATGGCCGAGGTATGGACCCGCCCCTGCTGCTCCGTCTCCGGCACGCGCTGCACGCGATGCACGCCGCCTTCGTATTTAAGCTGGCTGTAAACGCGCTTGCCGCTGATCAGCGCCGTCACTTCCTTCAATCCGCCCACCGGCGATTCGCTGGCCGAAGTCACTTCCACCTTCCACCCGCGCGATTCGGCAAACCGCGTGTACATCCGGAACACTTCATTGGCGAACAGCGTAGCTTCATCCCCGCCCGTGCCCGCGCGAATCTCGAGAACGACGTCTTTTTCATCGTTCGGATCCTTGGGCAGCAGCAGGATCTTCAGCTCTTCCTCGATCTGGGCAAGCTGCGGATCGAGTTTGACTACCTCCTCCTGGGCCATCTGGCGCAGATCGGGATCGCCGTCGTTCAGCATCGCCCGGGCTTCCTCCAGATGGCGTTTGGCCGACTTCCACTCGCCGAATTTCGCGACCACTTCCTCGAGTTCCGTCCGCGCCTTGGCCACCTTGCGGTACTGCGCCGGATCGTTGATGATAGCCGGATCGGCCATCTGCGCCGTCAGTTCGTTGAACCGGCGCTCGATCTCCTCGAGTCTTTGCTGATATTGCATTGGTTCTAATTTTAGCAGCGAAACTTTGCCCGCCTTTGCAGCAGGCGCGTCACCGCTGAAGCATGGCGAGCGGCTCTAGGCGATCACCAGTTCGCCACCCTGCTTCTGTTCCAGCGCCATCGCGCCTTCCAGCGCGTGAATCGCCACCGCCGCTTGAGAATCGTCCGGAGGCTTGGTGGTGATCCGCTGTAACCACAATCCCGGCTGGCTCAACATGCCCATCAGCGACCCTTGCCGCTTGGCCGCGAAGCGGATGATCTCATACGCCATGCCCGCGATCAGCGGCAGCAGAGCGACTCTCAGGGCCAATCGCGGCAGGAAGCCGTCCACCGGCAGCAGCGGATAAAGCAAAAACGAAATCCCCAGCACCACCGCCAGAAAATTCGTGCCGCAGCGCGGATGGAAGGTCGGGAACTTCCGCGCGTTCTCCACCGTCACCGGCTCCTTGGCTTCGTAGTTGAAAACGACCTTATGCTCGGCCCCGTGATATTCGAAAACGCGGCGGATATCCTTCATTCGCGACAGAAGAAACAGAAACGCGAGAAAAATCACGATACGAATACCGCCGTCGATAAAGTTCGTCGGCGTCCGGCCGGAAAGCGCCGGGAAGATCGCGCCCAGCCGCGTCGCCAGGAACAGCGGAACGAATTTATAAAGGAACACGAAGAACGCCAGGTTCACCGCGAGGCTGAATGACATCATCCAGGACGAAATCTCGACCGGCTTGCCGCCTTCTTCATCGAGCGCCGCGTTGGCGGAAAATTTCAGGGCCTTCACGCCCAGCGTCATGGCCTGCCCGAGCGTTCCCAGACCTCGCAGAATCGGCCAGCGGAACACCGGATATTTCTCCGACATGCGGTGCACCGGATATTGCTCCGTGGTCAGCTCTCCGTTCGGCTTGCGGACCGCGACGCAGTAGCTGTGGGGAGCGCGCATCATCACGCCCTCCATTACCGCCTGCCCGCCGATCAGCGTCTCCTCGCCGCTTTCCAGCACGGGAAGCATCTGCAAATGAGCCGAAAACCGAAGAAAGCGTGCGATAGACAAATGTGTAACGTC
>JAJPHS010000045.1 GCA_021325175.1 Terriglobia bacterium | reverse complement strand
GACGCGAACGGAATTTTTCCGGACGACGCCAGACCCGCACCGATGGCGATCATGTTGGCCTCGGCGATGCCGCATTCGAAAAACCGCCCGGGGAATTTTTTCCCGAACTCAGCCGTATAGGTCGATTTCGAAAGGTCGGCGTCCAGCACCACCACGTTCTGGTTCGCCGCGCCGAGCTCGGCCAGCGCTTTGCCGAACGCCTCGCGCGTTGCCGCGCCGAGCTTCACTTCGTATTTCGTCCGAACCTGCTGCGTGGCCATTATTGAAGCTCCTGAAGCGCGCGCGCGCATTCCTCTCGGGTCGGCGCGGCGCCGTGAAATTTCGGGTTATTCTCCATGAAGGAAACGCCCTTGCCCTTGATCGTGTGCGCGATCAGAACCGTGGGCTTTCCCTTCATCGCAGCCGCTTCGGCGAAAGCGCGCTGGAGCGCCGCGATGTCGTGGCCGTCCACTTCGATCGCGTGCCAGCCGAAGCTGCGCCACTTCTCGGGCAGCGGATCGAGGGGCATGATGTCCTTGACAAAACCGTCAAGCTGGATGCGGTTGTTATCGACGATCGCGCAGACGTTGTCCAGCGCGTACTTGGCTCCGAACATCGCCGCTTCCCAAATCTGGCCTTCCTGAATTTCGCCGTCGCCGAGCACGACGTAAGCTCGCGCGGGACTGTGATCGAGCCGCGCCGCCAGAGCCATGCCGATCGCCAGCGACAAGCCTTGGCCGAGCGATCCCGTGGACGCTTCAAGCGCCGGCAAAAATCGCACGTCGGGATGGCCCTGGTAAATCGACCCGAGCTTGCGCAGCGTTTGGAGCTGATTTTTCGGGCAGTAACCGCATTCGGCCATGACGGCGTAAAGCACCGGGCAGCAGTGGCCCTTGGACAGGATGAAGCGGTCGCGATCGCTCCATTTCGGATTCGCCGGATCGTGCCGCAGCACGTCGAAAAACAGGGTCACGACGATTTCCGTCACCGACAGCGATCCGCCGGGATGGCCCGATTTCGCCTCGGTGATCATCTCGATCACTTCGCGGCGCATTTGTTTGGCGATCACGGCGAGTTGCGCAGGATCGCTGATTTTCCTCATAATTCTTCGAGTTTAGCACCGCAAGAAAACGTTACGTGAACAAGACGGTAAGCTAATACCTGGCGGCCCGCCCTGGTGCTCGACGAGCTTCAATCTCTGAAATCCAGCTTCACCCGCGACGCCGCGCGCCGCGCCGCCGAGCTTCTCGAACAAGCCAGGCGCGCGCGATTCGACAACGTCGCGGACCTCATCCGCCTCCACGAAACCGTCCTGTTCCTCCGAGCCTATCCGCAATCCCGGCGCGTCCTCCGCCTCGCCGACGAAATTCTTTTCTCCTTCGGCCGCCGCATTCAAGGCGTGGATCGCGAGCCGTTCGAAGATCCCGGGATTTCAGGCATCGCCGGCACGGGGCTTTCCACCAACTTCGGCTACGAGGCAGCAAAAAGCCTCGCCGCGCGTTATGCGATTCACATCGATTGGGAAAATTACCAGCGCGCCGATCGCCTGGGGCCGGTGCTCGCCAAGCTGATTCCCATGGCGCGGGAGGCCGCGGCGGTCGAGCCGCATGTCGATTGGCGGCCCTGGGTTGAAGCCACCGGCGGAAGCGTGAAGCGGCTGCTTGAACGCGTCGATCCGGAAATATACGATCTGCTTGAAATTCCGCTGCGCTGGGAACTCGGCGACTCCGGCGCGTCACGTTCCCGCGCCCGCCTCTCGCGACGTCGATTTTTTTATCACGATGCCCCGTTGATCAAGCGAAGCGAGGTGTCGCTCGAACGGGCGTTCGCCGAGCCGCCGATTCGATTCAGGCGAATCGCCCGGCCGCAAAAAATCCTGGATCTGATTCTCGACGCTTCGGCGGTGCGCTATCGCGAGCTGTACGGCTTCTCGCATCCGGACGCGGCGCATGTTTATCGGGCCGATTTCGGCCGCGGCGTCGATTTTATTTTTTTCGGCGTGCCTCCCGCCTGGCGGCTCCCGCTGCGCGCGTATCACTGCGGGATGTTTTTCAAAAATGGCGTGCCCGCCGGATATTTCGAAGGTCTTTCGCTGTTTGAGCGGATGGAGTGCGGTTTCAATCTCTATTACACTTTTCGCGACGGCGAAACGGCATGGCTCTATGCGCGCATTTTGAAGCTGTTTCGCGAGTATCTGGGCGTTACCTGCTATTCGATCGATCCGTATCAGATCGGCGAGGAAAACGAAGAGGCCATCGAGTCCGGCGCGTTCTGGTTTTATCGCAAGCTCGGCTTCAGGAGCGCGTCCGGGGATATCGCCCGGCTGATCGAGCGCGAAGAGAAGCGAATCGCGCGCGAACCGTCCCATCGCACGCCCGCGGCGTTGCTGCGGCGAATCGCGCGCGCGCCGCTGATATATGGTGGAGGACCGGAGTGGGACCGCTTCGATCTGCGCAAAATCGTGGAGATGCCGCGGCTGCCGCGCGAATTGTTGAAAGCGAAGCTCGCGCCGGAAGAGGACGGCTATCTGCGGCTGATGCGGCGGCATCGAAACCTGCGCGCGCGGATTTTCGCGACAATGCGATTTGACCAACCTGGTGCGCTTCTTTGATATATTTGCGGGCGCGCGGCTCGCACGTTTTCGCTCTTCGATGTATGGCTGGGAAAACCGCTTGGCTCGTTCAAAAATCGGAAGAGGCGGCCACCAGGTACGCGATCCGCGGCGAGCTTACGCGCCTCGGCCGAAGCCCGGATAACGATATTGTCCTCGACGATCCCCGCGTTTCTTCGCACCATCTGGAGATTCGATTGGTCGACGGCGTTTACCGGCTTTGCGATCTCAACAGCACCAACGGCACTTATTTGTCGGGCGAGCGAATCACGGAAACCGTTTTGGCGCCGCCCGCCGTGTTCCAACTCGGCAGCTCCGGCCCGGAGTTGCAGTTCGTCATGGAGGACGCGCTGCCGGACGCCAATCAAACCCTGGCCGCGCCGGATCTTCCGCCGTTAATGGAGCAAAATAGCGCGCCGCCTATTTCGAAAGAACACGAAAAGATGTTGTCGCGCGCGGTCGCCCGCGCACGCCGCGCCCGGCGCAGCGGAGCCTTCGACCAAACCGGCATGATTATGCGCGCCATGCTCGGCGAGGCTTTGCATCGTTCCAGCAAGAAGTTCAAGCTGGCGATCGCGATCCTGGCGATTGCGCTGGCCGGGGTGAGCGTTTATGGCGCGGTGGAGGTCCGGAAGCTCACGGCGGAAAAAGAGGCGCTGGACGCCCAGATGCGGAAGATCGAACTGCGCCTGGAGCAATCCAGTCAGGACCCGGCCGAAACTCAACAGCTCCTGGATCGCCTGGATGTATTTCAAGGCGAGGAAAAGGCGCTGGAGAACACGGTTCTTTACCGCATTGGGCCGGGCCGGCGCGAGGATCCGGTGGCGCGCGGGATTCGGTCCCTGATGGCCGAGTTTGGCGCGGAAACGTACAGCATCCCGCCGGAGTTCCTGGACGCGGTGAATCGCTTCATCGCGCGCTATACCGGCGTGGATCGCGCAACCACCGAGCGCGCTTTGGGCGAGGCGCGGCCCAACATTGAGACCATGCGGCGCGTTTTCGAGCAGGAAAATCTACCCGCCGATCTGGCCTATATGGCGGTCGCCGAAAGTGGAATGCGCGCCGACGAAACCAGCGATTCCGGCGCGGTCGGCTGGTGGCAATTCACGGCTGCCACGGCGAAGCATTTCGGATTGAGAATTGATGGGCGAATCGATGAACGCCGCGACGTTCGAAAATCGACGCTCGCCGCCGCCAAGTACATTCGCGAATTGATTCTCGATTTCGGCGCCGGAAGCTCGGTAATGCTGGCGCTGGCGGCGTACGATCTCGGCCCGGCCAAGGTGAAACAGGCGATCCGGCGCGTGAGCGATCCGATCCGCCAGCGCGATTTCTGGTATCTCTACCGCACGCGAGCCTTGCCGGCGGAAACTCGCGACTACGTTCCGAAGGTGATCGCGGCGATGATCATTGCCCGAAATCCCGCAGCCTTCGGGTTCTAGATTTATCTGGATTTATAGTGAAGGAAGTGGGCCGGACACTGCTTGTCGCATTGGGCGCCGCCGGCGCGGTGCTGGTTGGGGCGGCGCTTGAGGATATCTTCTACGTTCCGCCCGACCATCCGGCGATTCAATATGCCGAGCGGCCGTCGCGTGATCCGGTGGCTCTGCTCCAGCAGAGGCTTGATAGTGGTCAGGTGAAGCTCGATCGCGCGCCGAACGGATGGGGGTATCTGCCTGCGATTCTCAAACAGCTCGGCATCAGCGTCGATTCGCAGGTCCTCGTTTTTTCGAAAACCAGCATCCAGACCGAGCATATCGGCCCCGCGACGCCGCGCGCGATTTACTTCAGCGACAACGCCTCGGTCGGATTCGTGCGGGACGGCATGCTGGAGCTGAGCGGCGTCGATCCGGAGCAGGGCGTTTTCTTCTACACGCTCGATCCGGAAGCGGCGGAGCATCCGCGCTTCGGCCGCGACGATAGCTGCCTGAGGTGTCATCAGGGTCCGCCAACGCTGGGCGTGCCGGGGTTAATGGTCAGCTCGATCCGGCCGCAAACGGAAGGCTCGGGTGAGGGCCACGGCAGCTCCTACGTCACCGACGATCGGGTGAGCCTCGCGGATCGCTGGGGCGGATGGTACGTCACCGGGACGACCGGATCGCAAGCGCATCTGGGGAACAATACGAATCTGGTCGATCCCGTCCACCCCGGCGGGCCGATGGAGGGGACGCAAAACATCACGAATTTATCGAAATTTTTCGACACTTCGCGCTATCTGGCGCCGACCAGCGACGTGGTGGCGTTGATGACGCTGGAGCATCAGGTCCGCATGACCAACCTGATCACGAGAATCGGCTGGGACGCGCGCATCGCGCTGCACGATCAATCGCACGGTGGAAAATTGGATGATGATGCGCGGCAAAAAATCGATGGCGAGATCGAGGAGATGCTGCCGTATATGCTTTTCGCGGGCGAAGCGCCGCTTTCCGGGCCGGTCGCCGGAGTTTCTTCGTTTGCCCGGACGTTCGCCGCACGCGGTCCGCGAGACCGCAAAGGCCGGTCCCTGCGCGATTTCGACCTGCGGACGCGCCTGTTCAAATATCCGCTCTCTTATATGATCTATAGCGACGCGTTCGACGCGATGCCGGGCATCGTGCGCGACCGCGTTTACCAGCGGTTGTACGAAATCCTCAGCGGCAAGGATCAAAACAAGCCGTTCGACCGGCTCTCCGCCGAAGATCGCCGCGCCATTTTTGAAATCGTCGGCGAAACCAAGCACAATCTGCCGCCGTATTGGCGAGCCGGTTGATCCCGGGCTTTGGGGGATTGGCGGCATCGGCTGTTATCATAGATTCAGAAAGCCTGCGTAATGAGCGCTACCGTCGCGGAAGAGGGCATCCAGAAGCCGCAAGTTCTTCGGTTCTGGAGCACAACCACAGGAAAGAAAGCCGTGATGGCCGTCACCGGCGCGATCCTGGCTTTGTTCGTCATCGGCCACCTCATCGGAAATTTGCAAATCTTTTTGGGACCGGATCAATTCAACGGCTACGCCCGCGCGCTGCGCCATCTTCCCGAACTGGTCTGGCCGGTGCGCGTCATTCTTTTCATCAGCGTCATCCTGCACATCTGGAGCTCGATTGAGCTGGCCGTCACGAAATCGGAAGCGCGGCCGGTCGGCTACACGCGCTGGAAACCGGCGGGCTCCAGTTACGCTTCGCGCACCATGTACTGGAGCGGGCCGATCGTCGCGGCCTTTGTGGTTTATCATCTGATGCAATTTACTTTTGGCGTAGGTGGCACGCCCTATAATCGCCTGGATACGTATGGCAACGTAATCAGCGGGTTCCGCGTTCCGGCCGTGTCGCTGTTCTATATTTTTGCGATGGCGCTGCTCTGCCTGCATCTGCGGCACGGGCTGTGGAGCCTTTTTCAGACGCTCGGGTTCTATCATCCGCGCCACACGCCGCGGATTCATCGCGCCGCTTCGCTGATTTCTCTGTTTATTTTTTTCGGATTTATCTCGATTCCGATCGCGGTGATGCTTCGCGTCATCCCGCCGATCTTGTGAGGATGCGCGCCATTCGTAGCGGACAACCCTAACCCAGCGATGCAACTCACCGAGACCATAGAAACCACCAGGCTGTGGCGGCCGGGCTCGCTTTCGCTCGCCGCCAACGCGCCCAGCGGTCCCATTGAACGCGCCTGGGATAAAGCCCGGTTCGAAATGAAGCTGGTGAGCCCGGCCAACAAGCGCAAGCACGAAATCATTGTGGTGGGTAGCGGGCTGGCGGGAGCCTCGGCGGCGGCGACGCTCGCCGAACTCGGTTACAACGTGAAGTGCTTCTGTTTCCAGGATTCGCCGCGCCGCGCGCACTCCATCGCCGCGCAGGGCGGGATCAACGCCGCCAAAAATTATCACAACGACGGCGATAGCGTCTACCGGCTGTTCTATGACACGGTGAAGGGCGGCGATTTCCGGTCGCGCGAAGCGAACGTGTACCGGCTCGCGCAGATCAGCGTCCACATTATCGATCAGTGCGTCGCGCAAGGCGTGCCGTTCGCGCGCGAATACGGCGGGACGCTTGCCAATCGCAGCTTCGGCGGCGCGCAGGTGTCGCGAACTTTTTATGCTCGCGGGCAGACCGGCCAGCAGCTTCTTTTGGGAGCTTATCAGGCGCTGGAGAGACAGGTGGATGCCGGGCGCGTCAAAATGTTTCCGCGCACGGAGATGCTGGATCTGGTGGTGGTGGACGGCAAGGCGCGGGGCATCGTGACGCGCGATCTGGTCAGCGGAGCGATCGAATCGCAGGCGGCCGACGCCGTCGTGCTCGCGACCGGAGGATACGGCAACGTTTATTTTCTTTCGACCAACGCCAAAGGCTCCAATTGCACGGCCATCTGGCGTGCTTATAAACGCGGCGCGGCTTTCGCCAATCCCTGCTTCACGCAAATCCATCCGACCTGCATTCCCGTCAGCGGCCATTATCAATCGAAACTCACGCTGATGAGCGAATCCCTGCGCAACGACGGCCGCATCTGGGTTCCTTTAAACAAAGGAGACAAGCGCGCGCCGAATGAGATCCCCGAGGCCGAGCGCGATTATTACCTGGAGCGCCGCTATCCGAGTTTCGGCAACCTGGTGCCCCGCGACGTCGCCAGCCGCAACGCCAAGGCGGTGTGCGATGAAGGACGCGGCGTGGGCGAGCACGGCCTGGGCGTTTATCTGGATTTCGCCGACGCGATCGCGCGCCTGGGCCGCGGGGTGATCGAGGAGCGCTACGGCAATCTGTTTGAGATGTACCAGCGGATCACGGGCGAAAATCCGTATCAGACGCCGATGCGCATCTATCCGGCGATCCACTACACCATGGGCGGCCTGTGGGTGGATTATCAATTGATGTCCACCATCCCCGGACTTTTCGTCATCGGCGAAGCGAATTTTTCCGATCACGGAGCCAATCGCCTGGGCGCCAGCGCGCTGATGCAGGGCTTATCGGACGGCTATTTCATCCTTCCCTATACCATTGGAAACTATCTGGCGGCCCATAAATTCGAAAAAATCGATACGTTGAACGAAGAATTTCGCGCGGCGCAGGACGCTGTAGCGGAGCGCACAAGCCGGCTGCTTCAAACCCGCGGCACGCGCACGGTGGATTCGTTTCATCGCGAGTTAGGAAAGCTCGTGTGGGATTTTTGCGGGATGTCGCGTAATGCCGGCGGCCTGGAGCACGCCATCGGGAAAATTCGCGAGCTTCGCGAGGAATACTGGCGTGAGGTAAAGGTTCCGGGCGCGGCCAAGGAGATCAATCAATCTTTGGAAAAGGCCGGCCGCGTCGCCGATTTCTTTGAACTGGCCGAGCTGATGTGCATTGACGCGCTGCATCGCGAGGAATCCTGCGGCGCGCATTTTCGCGAAGAACACGCAACTGCCGATGGGGAGGCGCTGCGCGACGACGCGCGGTTCAGCTACGTCGCGGCGTGGCAATACAATGGCGGCGATCCGCCGCTTCTCAACCAGGAGCCGCTGAGCTTCGAGTACGTGCATCCGTCGCAAAGGAGTTATAAATAACGGCGGCGCCCTGATTATGAAGCTGATCTTCCACATCTGGCGCCAGCGCGACCGCGGCTCGCCCGGGCGCATGGTCCGCTATGAAAAAGACGGCTTGAATCCCGATATGTCGATGCTTGAAGCGCTCGACGTGTTGAATGAAGATCTCACGATTAAAGGCGAGGACCCGGTGGTTTTCGAGCACGACTGCCGCGAAGGCATCTGCGGCTCCTGCGGGTTCATGATCAATGGCGTGGCCCATGGTCCGTTGTTGAAGACCACCGTCTGCCAGCTCACCCTGCGCCATTTTGAGAACGGCCAGGAGCTTTATCTCGAGCCGTGGCGCGCCAAGGCGTTCCCGATCCTGCGCGATCTGATGGTGGACCGGAGCGCTTTCGACCGGATTATCGCAAGCGGCGGCTACATCAGCACTCCCACCGGAAGCGCTCCGGACGGCAATGTGATTCCCATTTCCAAGGAAGCCGCCGAAAGGGCCATGGACGCCGCCGCCTGCATCGGCTGCGGAGCCTGCGTCGCCGCCTGTCCCAACGCCAGCGCGTCGCTATTCACGGGCGCGAAAATTTCGCATCTCGGTCTGCTGCCGCAGGGCCAGCCCGAACGGGCCAGCCGCGCGCTGCGAATGGTCGCGCGGATGAATGAGGAAGGCTTCGGGCAATGCACCAACATTGGGGAGTGCGAAGCGGTGTGTCCCAAAGGAATCCGTCTGGAAGTAATCAGCCGGATGAACCATGATTTTCTGAAAGCGAGCTGGGCGGCGCGCCAACCTGCGACGGACTGACGTCCGCCCCGCTGATTGTCGAAAGTTCCTATCTCTGGCCGGTTGTTTCTTCGTTATCGGGAAGCGCGAAGGCGAGGTATTCTCCCGAATAGGATCCGCCGCCGACGGCGATTACGATGTATTGCTTGCCCTGCCACATATAGGTCATCGGCGAGCCTGAAACCGGGGCCGGCATCCATACCGCGCCGACTTCTTTTCCCGTGGCTTTATCATAGGCGCGCAGCATCGCTCCGCGAGGATGGGTGATCGACGTGACCTGGCTGTCGCCGACGATGACCAGCGTCTTGGTGATCAACACGCCGACACTTCCGTTCATGCCGGTGTTGCCGATGTCGCGGCCTTTCAAGGCGGGATGATTGCGGATGTTGTCCGGAGTCTCGCCGTAGGGCACCTGCCATTTGAGTGTGCCTTGATCGAGATCAATGGCCGAGATCACACCGTAAGGCGGCTTCACTATCGGCAAGCCCTGAATCAGAAGACCGCCGCCTCCGCCGCCTCCGCCGCGCGCCGCGCCGCGTCCCCCGGCGTTCGCACTCGCGCCAGCTCCACGAGCGGCGCGCTGCACGGGATAATCCGCGGCGCTGCCGTATCCGGGACCTTCGGCGACGCGGAATTCCTGATCGTTGCGGCCGGAGACGTAGCGAATGTCGGAAAATCCCGGCGGCGGGGTGCGCAAGGAAATCGGCGTCACATAGGACTGCGCGGCCTGCGCGTAAACGATGTGCGTGACGGGATCAAAACCGGCACCCGGCCAGTTCGTGCCCCCGCTTGCGTTTCCCAGGTTGATGCCGCCCAGCCAGTGCGCGGGATCTCCGATGACCGGAGGCGTGAACATTCCTTCGACGCGATAGCTTTTCAAGCGATCAATCGCATCGGCGCGCATTTCGGGCGTAAAATCGATCAGATCGTCGGGAATTTTGATGACATTGCGCGCGTAAGCCGGCGGCTTGGTGGGGAACGGCTGAGTCTTGGCGGTTTTTTCGCCGGGCACGTCGGATTGCGGCACCGGGCGCTCCTCGATCGGCCACACCGGCTTTCCCGTTACGCGGTCGAATACATAGAGAAATGCTTCCTTGCTCGGCAGCGCGACTGCCTTAATCGGCTTTCCGTCTACATTGATATCCACCAGCAGCGGCGCCGAGGATAGATCGTAATCCCAAATTGGGTGGTGCACGATCTGGAAATACCATTTGCGCTGGCCGGTCTTTAAATCGACACAGACCAGGCTCTCGCCGAAAAGATTATCGCCCGGACGCTCGCCGCCGTAGTAATCCGACGTGGGCGATTCTACCGGCAGATAGACCAATCCAAGCTGGGGATCGACCGTGATCTGCGTCCAGACGCCGGTGTTGCCGTTGACGTCGGCCGAACCGTTTTCCCAGGTATCGTAGCCGAACTCACCTTTTTTGGGGATGGTGTGAAAGGTCCAGAGGAGTTTTCCGCTGCGGACGTCGAAGGCGCGAACCAGCCCCTTGGTGTTGTTGTGGGTCTTGACGGTCATGCCTTCCTTGAACGCGGAGCCGACGATGACCGTGTCGTTCACCACGGTCGGCGCGGCGTGCAGGCCCGCCTCCCCGGTTTCCAAATCGATCTGTTGGCCGGTGCCCGTGTACATCCCTTTCTTCAGGTCGATCATGCCGTTTTCGCCGAAGGAGGGGATCATCATGCCGGTCTTGGCGTTCAGCGCGACCAGCTTATATCCGGTGGTGACGTAAATCACGCGGTCGTCGCCGTGGCCGTCGCTCCAGAAGGCCAGACCGCGTCCGGAGAGCTGGCGCGGGGAAAGCGCGGCGCGCTGTCCCTCGCGAATGCTGTGGACCCAGTTGATCTCGCCGGTTTTGGCGTCGAGGGCGACCACGTCGCGGCGCGTTCCCGCCGTGGCGTAAATCACTCCGTTGACCATCAGCGGCGTGCCTTCGAGCTTATATTCAGGCTTGGTCCCGAAATTATCGGTCTTCAGGCGCCAGGCGATTTCCAGCTTGCTGAAATTGGACGCATTGATCTGGTCCAGAGGCCGGTATTTCGACCCCGCCAGATCCGCGGTATAAGTGGGCCACTCGGTGTCCTTGGGCTTCCACTGGGCCGAGGCGACTAAGCCGGCCGCGGCGACGCCGATTACGAGAATCGTTTTCTGTTTAGGCATGTCAAATTCCCTTTTGGCGAAGATATCACTGATTCAGCAAAAATGCGACCGGGCGAACTACATCAGCGCTTTCACGCATCCCCCGTCGACCAGGATGGATTGGCCGGTCACGTAGCTGGCCCGCGCCGAGCATAAGAATACCACTACGTCGGCGAATTCCTCCGGCCGGCCCAAACGCCCCATGGGGATGTGGCTGGTCCAGCGCCTTTCGATTTCGGCCGGGGAAACGTGCGCTGATTTCGCCAATGCCTCCGACAGCTCGCCTAAACGATCCGTCGCGGTATAGCCGGGGCACACATTGTTCACCAGCACATTATCCGGCGCATACTCGTTCGATAATGTTTTGACCAGACCCACGACCGCGGCGCGCACGGAATTGGAGAGAATCAATCCCTCCACCGGCTGCTTCACGCTCAGCGAGGTGATGGTCACCAGCCGTCCCCATTTGCGCGACCTCATTCCCGGCAAAACCTGGCTCGCCAGAAACAGCGTGCTCATCAGATTCAAATCGATCGCGCGGCGCCAATCCTCGATGGTGGTCGCATCGAAGGGCTTTGCCGGTGGCCCGCCCGCGTTGGCGACGCAAATATCGATGCGTCCGAATCGTTCATTCACGCCTTGGATGAAAGCGCCGACCTGCTGCTCATCGGTAACATCCGCCGCGGCGGCGAACACGTCGGCTCCGGTCGAGTCGCGAATTTCCCGCGCGGCCGCTTCCACCGCGCTCGCCTTCCGCGAGCACATGGCGAGCTTGGCGCCTTCCCGCGCTAGCCCGAATGCAACCGCCTTGCCCAATCCCTGGCTGGATGCGGCGACCAGCGCGATCCGGTCCTTCAATTCCAAATCCATCGGATTACGTCCTCTCGCGATCGCCTCGCCGGAGATAAGCGTCGTCCTTGCTCAACCAGTCGGCGCGAATCGGCGAAAAAATATCCACATCGACGGTATCCTCAAGCGCCACGGCGCGATGCGGAACATTGGAGGGAATGTGCAGGACTTCGCCCGCGCGGACGATCACCTGGCGTCCTTCAATCTCGAACTTCAGAGCGCCTTCGATAATATAGGTGATCTGCTCACTTTCGTGATGGTGCTCGGGAACGACGGCGTCTTTTTTCAAAAAAACCTGCGCGACCATCGCTTTTTCGCCGCTGATTACCTTGCGCGAGATCACGTCGCTCATGGTCTCGAGCGGAACCGAATCCCACCTGTAAAATTTGTGTGTCATGCCGACCTATTGTAACGTTTGCGCGGCGCTTGGACGATGATGTAGACATGGGTCGAAGGATCGCGATTGTGGCGGGCACGGCGGCGGCCGTCGCGCTGGCCGTGGCCGGCCTGTATCACAATTCGCCGGCAGGCGGGGAAGCCCGCGTGACGCTAAAGTCTTCGGAAGGAAGCTTCAGTCTCGATCCGTTTTCGGCGATGGCGAAGATGCCGGCGTGGATGCCCCTGTATCCGGCGGCGGCGGAAGGAATTCATCACTCCGATCATCGCGAAGAGTCGCGCCACACCTACAGTTTCAAAACAGCGGACGCGCCGGCGGGCGTTGCGGCGTTCTTCGAGGATCGGCTTACGAAAAACGGATTTACGGTCCGGCCTATGGTGGGAGAGGAAGGCGGCCTGGTCAGCGCGATGAGCGCGGATAAAAAGAGAGCCATCACCATCACGATCGTTCGCGCGAAGGCTGAGACGCAAGCGGCCGTTCTGGCGATCGAGAAAAAATAATCGGCCCTGCTGTACGAGCAGATGGAAATCCCGCCCTCCGGATCAAGAGCGGGTGGTGCAAAAAATCGCGGCGAGTTCGTGCGGCGGTACGACTTCCAACTGCTGGTAGGTGCAGTCCTTCGGCTGCTTATCGAAGCGCCATCGCCGGAACTGCGCGGTGTGGCGGAAGCGAGCGCCTTGCATGTGCTCATAGGCGACTTCCACGACCAGTTCCGGACGCAGCGGCTCCCAGGAAAGATCCTTGCCGCGGCTCCAGCGGCTTTGCGCGCCGGGCATGCGGCCGCCCGGATCGGCCCCGGCCCACGATCGCCACGGATGATTTTCGAGCGCGTGCTTCCGATACGGTTTCAGAAACTCCACCAGCTCCAGGCGCATCTGATTGCTGAAGCTGGCGCACACGCCGACGTGTTGCAGCGCGCCGGAATCGTCGTACAGACCGAGCAGCAGCGAGCCGACGCCGCTCGCCTCGCCTTTTTTGTGCCAGCGGAAACCGGCGGCGACGCAATCGCAATCGCGCTCGTGCTTGATCTTCAGCATGACGCGCTTGTCCGGCTCGTAGCCGAGGTTGAGCGGCTTGGCGACGACGCCATCGAGTCCGGCGCCCTCGAATCGCCGGAACCAATCGCGCGCGGTGGCGGCATCGCGCGTGGCGGGCGTGATGTGCAGCGGGGGGCGCGCGCGGCCGAGCACCGATTCGAGCCGCGCCCGCCGTTTTTCAAAGGGCGTCGAGCAAAACTCGTGATCGTCCTCCGCGATCAGGTCGAAAAAAACGATCGAGGCCGGCGTTTGCTCGGCCAGCATCTTGATTCGCGACGCCGCCGGATGAATTCGCATCTGCAACGCCTCGAAATCGAGCGCGCCGTTTCTCGCCAGCACGATTTCCCCATCGAGCACGGCGCGCCGCGGTAGCTGCTCGCGCAGCGGATCGATCAGCTCGGGAAAATAGCGGTTCAGCGATTTCAGATCGCGGCTTTGGATCATGACCTCGCCGCCGTCGCGGAACACGATGGCGCGGAAGCCGTCCCATTTGGGCTCGAAAATCCACTCGCCTGCGCCGGGAATTTCGGCAACGCGCCTGGCCAGCATCGGCGCGAGCGGCGGATTCACCGGCAGGTCCATTCCTTTTCATGCTAACCCGCAGGCGGCGATCACAGCAGCGCGCGCGCCAATTCCTCGAATTTTGCGGGCGTCATCAAATGGAACCGAATCTCAAGCGAGGTGAACTCGCCGACCGCTGCTGTCATTTCGGGGGATGGAATTTCCGGCGTGCCCAAATACAGGCTCACGCCGGCGACGCGAAACGGCAGCACGCGCCATCGCCGACAAACGTGTTCCGGCAACGCGCGCGCGATCGCGAGGCGAATTTCGTTGGGGTCCGGCGCGCTCACCGGCAGCCCTTGTTGCAGGCTCAGCGCCTCGTAAAGCGAGGCTTCGTCGAGCGCTCCGAGTTGAACCAGATGCTCGCCCAGCCGGAGATCGGCGGGCTTGGTGGCCAGCGCGGCCTGAAGCGCGGCGGCCGACAAATTACCGGAACCGGTCAGAATCTCGCCGAGCTTTTTTTTGTGCTCGAGCAGCGCGGAGCGCGCCGGAAAGGCGTGATCGGTTTTGAGCCACTTAAGCGGGCGGCCGAGAGCGCGCGCTTTGGCGAACCGGGCCACGGCTTGCATCGTCGCGGCGGTGTTCAGCACATTTCCGTACACCGCGCGAAGCGGCGCGAAAACAGCGAACAGTGGGCCATAGATTCGCGCGCTGCAAGCGATTCGCACCGCGGCCCGCAACAAGGCGCACGCCAGCGTAAGCCTGGCCACGCCGAGCGCCAGCGGAGTCGCGCGCGTCCAGACGTGCGTGGCCGCGCCGTACAGAAAAACGAAATTCGCCGCGGCGCTGAGCGGATTCGCGATCAGCCCCTTGCGATCGCGCCACAGCCAGTACGCCTCGCCGAGATTTTTGCCCCATCCGTGCCGCTGCCAGCCTTGCAGCGCGATCCCGGTGACCCAGCGCGTGCGCTGCCGCAGAGCGGCGGACCAGGTCTGCGGGAAAAATTCGCGCGTCGCGCAAAAATCGCGCCGCGGGCCGGAGCGGGCCAGCGGAACGAACGCCTGCGCGCATCCCAGCCGGAACATTCTCAGGCCGTTTTCGTAATCCTCGGTGAGCGCCTCCGGCTCGAACACGCGGTTGGCCGCGGCTTCGGCGAGCCGGTCGAGCGCAGCGCGGCGAAATCCGGTCCCAACGCCGGCGCCGGGCACGAATCCGCCGAGCAGCGGGCGGACCGGCATGTCGCGCGTGTGATACTCGGCGAATTCGTCGCAGTAAAGCCCGTGCGTGAGATTACGGATCGGCGTGGCCAGCGGAAGCACCGGCGTTTGAATGAAGTCGTAGCGCGCGGCGTAATAGTTGATCCAGCGCAACTCGTCGGGATGAATGATGTCCTCGGCGTCGTGCATCACGATGACTTCGAAACGCGTTTTGTAGCGCTCCTCGTGCAGGCCGAGGTGCTGGAAGATCCAGTTGAGGCAGTCGGCTTTCGACGTGGGACCGTCGTGCGGGCAGAGCACCAGGTGAATATTGGAGAATTTTTTCGCCGCGCGCCCGACGGCGGCCTGCGTGCGATCGTCGTTCGGATAGGCGCCGCAGAAGATGTGATAGTCGGGATAGCGGATGGACACCGCGTTGTGTTCGAGCATGCGCCCGATCACTTCATGTTCCTGCCACAGCGGCAGAACGATCGCGATGCGATGGCGCGGCGCCGAATCAAGCTGTAGCGGCCCGGGAGGAAAGAAGCTGGCGCGCGGGCGCAGCTTGCGATGCAGCCAGGCAGCGCACCAGGCCGCGTCGATCACCAGATCGTCGAGCCCGCTGACGAGCATCGCGATCGCCAGCGGGACCAGCAGACGGATCACAGCTTGATCGAGGGAAAGCACCACTGTAGTAGTGCGCCCGCGAAGTCCGGAATCTCACCTCAAAAAAAACGATGGAGGCGAACTATTTCTTGACGTACTTCTTTACGTCGCGCGGCCCGACTTCGGCGCCGTAGATATTTCCGTGGCGATCGGCGGTGACGCCTTCGGCGCCCGTGGTCGCGGGATGGCGGACGTTCAGATCCTCAGCGTCGGGATCGGGAATGAAGGCCGTCACTTCCCCCGTTTTCGCATTGCCGACGCGAATCCCGCGCTTCCATCCGGGATTCCAGCCATAATCGGAATTCATGCCGCCGCGCCCTTTGCCCTTGGACTGATTCGGATCCGGCTTCACGCTTTGCGACTCCGAATCGGCCACGTAGATCACGTCGTGCTGATCGATGAAGACGCCGCTCGGCCGGCTGAATTGCGTCCACTGGTCGAGGTATTTGCCGTCCTGATCGAAAATTTCGATGCGGTTATTCTGGCGGTCGGCGACGAACAGCCGTCCTTTCGTATCGAAGGTGATGCTGTGCGGCATCTCGAGCTGGCCGGGTCCGGAGCCGTGGCCGCCGAAGCGCTTGATGAATTTTCCGTCCTTGGAAAATTTCAAAATATCGGCCGGGCCTTCACCGCGCCGGTTCTCATGTCCTTGCGAGATGAAAATATCGCCGTTCGGCGCGATGGCCACGGAAGTCGGTTGATTGATCCCATCCTCGCCTTGACCGGGCACGCCTTTCTGGCCGAGCGTCATCAGCGTCTTGCCCTCAGGTGAAAACTCGACCACGATATGGCCCAGTTGATCGGCAATCCACACGTTATCGTGCTTGTCGATGAACATTCCGTGCGGGAAAATGAACATCCCCGCGCCGAAATTCTTGAGCATTTTGCCGGACTCGTCGAATTCGAACACCGGGTTCAGATCCGAGCCGGCGCAGGAGTTTTTGCCGCAGCGGTCGGCAACCCAGATATGCCCCTTCGAGTCGATCGCGACCGAGCTGGTCGATCCCATGGTTCGTCCTTCGGGCAGGTGATACCATCCCTTCACGGTTTGATAAGGATTCGGCTGCGAGTTGGGTTCGTTGCCGGCGAAGGCAACGGCCGCCAGGGCGGCGGCAAGCATGAGGCGTGACATGAATTCTCCTGAGGTTCGAGTATAACGGGTTTTCTGGCTTTTTTGCGGCGGCCTCGTCCGGCCTTCACGAACAAGCGAGCCTGTCTTGCCAGCGCGGATACCTAAATGCATCAGCACGGAGCGGATTCCCACCAGGAGCGTCCTCCAAATCGCGAATTGTTTCCTTTAAAAAACCGATTCAGAACGAAAACCGCGCGCCGATTTGTAGCGCTCTCGGGCCGCCGGATCCGAACACCTGGTTGATTCGCGCCGTCGGCTGCCCGAACGTCGCGGTGTTGTTCAGCGTGAAATTGTATCCGCTCAGATTGGAAATATTGAACAGGTTGAAAAATTCGACGAAAACGCTCAGACGGTACCGCTCGCGCGCAATGAACTCTTTGGTGAGCCGGACGTCCTGCGTGATGACCGGCGAGCCCAGCCCGTAATTTGCAGGCAGCGCCAACTGCGGTATCTTCACTCCGTTCTGTGCGGTCTTGCCGGCCCAGTTCTGATTGAAATAGGAAACCGCGTTGGCCAGATCCGATTTTCCGCAGCCGGCATTGAAGCAGTTATAGCCCAGCTTTGGATCGGCAATCGACAACGCCGTGGTGGTGTTGCCGGATCCGTTCAAGTCGATTCCGGTGATGGTCGGCATCAGTGGAGACCTGCTGATCATCTGCGAATTCAAGCTGAGAATGAGCCCCCACCACAAATTCACCGTGCCAGCGATGCTGAGATTGTTCCTCGCCAGGCTGGGACCGTAGCCGGCGAAGTAATTATCCAGATCCACGCTCGCATTTTCGCTGAGCAGTTTCTGTAAGGCGTAGGAAACCTGGAATTGATAGCGGTGGGAAAAGCGCTTTTGCACCCGGAGCAGCAGCCCATCGTAAACCGAGCGGCCCTCCGGCGTCCAGATGGTGATCGAGCCGGTGGAGCACTCCTGCCCCGGCTGATAATATTGCGCCGGCGTGCATACCGGAATCACCGGCGAAAGCCCGTCGCTGACCCGGCCGAAGCGATTCAGATCCAGCTCGCCCAGGCTGACATTTTCTCCCTGTCTCCGCGCCCAGTCGGCGGTCAGGACCATGTCGTGGCCCAAATCGCGCTGCACGCCGAGCGAGGTCTGATAGCTTCTGAGCAGCGGGAACCGGGACGGAAAAATTTCAATCCCCTGCTTGGCGATGTCAATTCCGCTTACCGAGTACGGCCCGCTGGACGGCGGAGTCGGCGCCAGTTGCTGGGTCAATGCCGGCAGTTGCTGATTCATGATCTGAATGAATTGTCCCAGAGTCATCGTCGTGAGCGAGTTCAGCGGCAGCGGCGCGCCGACCGGCAGCGGCGCCCCCTTGGCGCTCACATTGATGATCCCAGGAAACGTGTTGGTAAACGCACTGGCGGCGAGCGTGGTTCGTCCGTCGCCCGGCGGACCGATCGCGGCGCCTTCGCGGAAATGCTGCCAGATCGGTTGCGTGTCCCAGTACAAACCCGCGCCGCCGCGGATCACCGTTTTCTTATCCTTTCCCACCGCCCAAGCAAAGCCGAATTGCGGCGCGAAATCGGCGTAATTCGGCTGCGTCGCGCCCAATCCATAGGGCACCCCGCCGGTCTGCCCTTCGAGAATCGGCGCCAGATAGCGCGGCAACTGGAGATTGGAATAGAACAATCCGGTTTCCAGATCGTAGCCGAGGCCGAAATTGATCGTCAGGTTGGGCTTGGCTTTCCAGGTGTCGGCGAACCAGGGATGGATCCGTTGATTCACGTTGCCCTGGTTGTGTTCGTAAAATCCCGGAAAAGTTCCATTGCCGACGCCCACGCCGCTATAAATCGACGACGGAAGATTGTAGATCGGAAGGTTCAATAGATCAGCCGTCGAATTGATGGTCGTCGGAAGATTGGGGAACAGCGAACTGGTGAGCGATCCCACCAGCCCGCGCACCGTCTCCGGCGCCATCACGTAGACGCAGGCCGGATCGCAGAAATCCCAGGGCACAACTTTGGTGCGCATATGCTCGTAATCGACGCCAAAACGGAGACGGTGCGAGCCTTTCTGCCAGCTCAGCGTATCGTTGAATTCGAACGAACGGGCCTGCCGGAACTGCGGCGAATTCACGCTGTTGCCGGTTCCGTAGGTGCTTGAGCCGATGTAGCTCACAATCGCCGGCAGCCCGAAGCCCACGCAGGGATACGGGCAATCCTTGGGCAGCGCGTCCGTCACGTTGTTCTGCCAGTAGTGATACTGCGCGCGAAGGTCGTTCACCAGGTTGGTGGTCAGCACGCTGGTCAAACCGATCAGGCTCTGATCGGACCAGTTGTCGTTGTAATTGAAATTGGCCGGCTGCGGCGTCTGGGCGTAAGGGCCGAAGCCCTGATTGCCGTCGTGCGAATAGCGCAGGAAAAAATTGTGCTTATCGTTGATGTGATCGTCGATGCGCGCGTTGTACAGATTGTAATGATAGGGCTCCGGCCAGATGCCGCTCAAACCGCGAATCGACGGCAAATCCTCCTGCTCGGTGAGCACCGCGGTCTGATCCAGGTGCTCGTAGTTGAAGAAAAAAAACACTTTGTCTTTCCTGACCGGCCCGCCGAGCACCACGCCGGGATTTCTGCGCTGAAAGAACGGATGCGGGTTGAACGTGCTCCGCGACAGCCCCGGGTAGGCCGCCATGTTGTGATCGCGATAAAAATAATAGGCGCTGCCATGAAAATCATTGGTGCCGGAGCGGGTGATGATGTTGATCGCTCCCGCGGTGCCGATCATGGTGGAGGCGTCGAAATTCACCGAGGAGAGCTGAAACTCCTGCACCACCTCCTGCGAAAAATTCATGGAGGTACCGCCTTCCATCTCATCGTTGATCACGCCGCCATCCATAGTCAGCGTGGCGCCCACGCCACTGCCCGCCGTCGCGCCCGGCGTTGCGCCGAAGAAACTGACATTGAACATCGCGTTGAACTGCGCGGTGCTGCCCGGCGACACCGTGATGCCCGGCTCGAGCGTCGCAAGCTGTAGCGAACTGCGCCCGTTCAAGGGCAGGTCTTGAATCGTTTCCCGCGGGATGACGCCTTCCACTGTGTTGCTGTCGTAGTTGATCTGCGCCGTGGCCGCTTCCACCTCGACCACTTCGCGCGTCGCTCCCGGCTCCATCACCAGATCCACCGTGGTGGTGCTGCCGGCGACTACCTGAGCGTTGCGCACCAGCGTGCGAAACCCCTGGAGTTCCACTCGCATCTCGTATTCCCCCGGCAGCAAGGCCGGCGCGCTGTAGAGTCCGTTCGCATTGGCGGTAGCGGCGCGCTGCACTCCTGTCGCCCGGTTGGTGATGGTCACCGTGGCATTGGGGATCACCGCGCCTGAACGATCGGTGATGGTTCCAGAAATGATTCCCGTGGGCGCCTGCGCCACAACAGTAAACGTGGCCCAAGCGAATAGGATTGAAAACGACTTGGTTCCCGACATTTCCCGACCTCCCCGGTATCTGGACAAGCTGAAATTTTTTAGGATAGTATCCCGGCGGGACGCCCTTGTCAAGGGGGTTCTCAACCGTCCGGTCGGTCAATTGGCGGCCGCAAGTCTCCCCTGGACAACAGATAGGCGGCATGGTGCTGGAGGCATTGGTCCAAAGCGAAAAAACCGAGACTGTTGACGTTCCGTATGTGGAAGCCCTTCGTCGCACATCGCACCTTCAGGCCCTTTTAACACGGACGAGCGGGCGCATGGTGCGCCAGCTCGACCGTAATCCGGCGAGATACACCGCGGCCGCCGCCAACGACGCATCCAGCAGCACATTAAATAGGAACATGTGCCGCACCGTCTCCCATGCATCCCCAAAGCTCGCCGTCAGGAACGAAGCCAAACAGCAAAACGCGAGCAGCCAGCCGAAATCGCGCGCCAGCGACTGTCCGAAACGCCATGTCAGGAGACCCGCGCTCGCCAGCAATGCGAAAAACAGCGGGCGCGCGGCGCGGACCAGCGCCGCCTGATGAAAATCGCTCCACAGCGCGAACGCTTTGCTCCGCGCCTTCGGCGGATACCCCGCCGACGCCGGAAAATTTCCCAGCTCCGGCCGCAGCAGCATCGCGATACGCAAATTTTCCGCCACATGCCGCCACATCCGCGCCGGATGCGCCAAATAAAAGCGCAGTACCGTCCAGACCGTTATTTTTCGGCCGATGATTCCTCGATCCTTCAACTCAGCAAAGGGGGAGTTCGGAGCCCACGCGCCAATTCGCGAATAATCCTCGCTACCGGCCGGCAATCCGAGCCTTGCCGCGTCCGCCGCCGGGGTTCGCGACTCCGGCAGCACCGATAAAAACACAAGGTTGTAGGCGTTGGCGGCCTTCAGTTCGCGCGGCGCTGTCGCGATCATGAACGCCGATGCGCAGAAAATCGCCGCCGCGCCGGCTCGCCCCAGCCAGGATCGGGGCGATAATCGCAGCGCGAATACGGCGAGCAGCACGCCCGCCGGCGCGTTCACCGGCTTCGCCAAAATCAGCAGCATGGACCAGGCAATCCATCGCGCCAGACGCGTCTCGGTCACGCCGTTCGAACAGATCTCGATGCTTTCGGCGATCAGCAGCAGCGCAAAAATAAAGGACGCCGCCTCTGCGTAGAAGCTGTTGAAGTAAGAAACGTAAGCTACATCCGTGGCAATCAGCACAATGAGCGGCCACACCACGATCCAGCGCCGGGTCGCGCGCAGCAGCCACGCGAGCGCCGCGAGAAACGCCAGCCCGTGAACGAATCCCATCACGCGGATATCGAGCTTGCCGTCTTTGGAAACAAATCGATTGACCGCCAGCGCCGCGCGCACGAACAAATCTTCCGAGGAAAACTGCTCCCACCCGTACGAGCGATAATTCGCGTCGGGAACGTAGTTGAGCGCGATCGCGGAAAAATAAACAGGATCCTCGGGCCCATAGCCCAGCTTTCCGATTACCCGCCGGAAATCGGCCTGATTCGCCAGTCCCACCACCGGCGGCATCATCGTCTGATACGCGACAATCGCGGCCGCCGCGGCAAGCAACCAGCGCATGATCCCAATGATATTCGCGCCCGGCCCTGGCGTAAAGCAAAGCGGCGTTACTTGATCTTCTCCGCTTCGGCGTCGCTCTCTTCTTTCGCGATCAACTTCACCTCCGGCGTCTCATGCGCGTTTTCGGCGAGCTCCAGCGGAGTCGCTTTGGCGTCGAATCGCGCGCGAAAATCCGGATCCTGCAACAGCCCGAACTCGGCATCCTCCCATGCCGCGATCCGATATTCGCCCGGCGCCAGATTCTGCATCTTGAACGCGCCGTTCTGACCCGTATTCGCCGTCTTCAGCAGATCCGGATCGCCCGGGCTCCAAAGCGTCACGCGCCCATTGCGATCCGTTGATCGCGCGCCGGTCTTCGACGCTCAAATAGTATCGGCCGCGAAGGTAGCTATAACGATGTCACTTACGCGCTTTCCACCGGATCGCGATCCTCGTCCACGATTTTTCCGGAGATCGTCCCTTGCGGCCGAGGGACCGTACATGCTCGGAATCGCCACCTCGTTCAACCGCAGATACACGCCCAGTTGCGCGCGATGATGGATCATGTGATTCAGCACCGTCCGGCGCATGACGTCGATGCGCGGCATCTGAT
>JAJPHS010000092.1 GCA_021325175.1 Terriglobia bacterium | reverse complement strand
CGATCCGGGCCGTTGACGGATCCCGGCGGAAACGGCTGCGATGACCCGCAGCAGCGCGGGGCTGGATGTGTGCCAGCGAACAGCCATGACACTCAGACGATCCCAGTGGTGCCTAGGATAACCAGGATTTGTCGAATCGACCCTCTCATGGCGAGCGTGCGATCTCCTCGGCCTCAAGATTAATGGAATCGTGTTCACGCCGGGCGCCGGCGCAAAGTGTAAGTTTGTGCAAATCCGGGAAAAAAGACGCATTCTGACGGCTAGAATGGGCTATGCGTCGGATTGCTCGGCTTCTCGTTTCCCTGTCCCTCATTTCGTTGCTTGTTGCGGCCCAGCCCTCTCCGGCAAGGAAGATCGCCGCGGTTCGCGTGTTTGGAAACGCGGGGCAGACCGGATTGTTTATCGCCGATTCCGACGGCGGCGGGGAGCGTCCGCTGCTGGCGGCGCCCGCGACCGATTATGATCCGGCATGGGCGCCGGATGGATCGGCGATTGTGTTCACCTCGGAGCGGGATGGATCGGCGGATCTGTATCGCGTGAAGCCGGATGGCAGCGATCTGAAGCGCCTGACCGACGATGCCGCCTACGAGGATCAGGCGGCGTTTTCTCCGGACAGCAAACAGATCGTGTTCGTGACGACGCGAAACGGCGGGCGCGCGGTGCTGTGGACGATGGATCTCGCCACGCGGCGCGCAAAGGCGCTAACGGCGGGGAGCGGCGGCGATTTTCGGCCGTCGTGGTCGCCGGATGGAAAATGGATCGCGTTCTCCTCGGTGCGCGGCAACGCGTTTCCGTTCAGCCATGGAAGATGGGAGCGCCTGCAACTGGCCGACATTTACGTGATCCGGCCGGACGGCTCGGGTTTGAAGAAGGTCACTCATACGGGGAATTTCTGCGGGAGTCCGAAATGGATGAGCGACAACCGGCACGTGGTGGCGTATTGCATGACGGCGCAGCAGACCCTGGCGAATCGCTGGTATCCGTCCGAGGCCGGAAACGATACGCGCCTGGTGTCGATCGAGGTGACCAGCGGCGCGATGAGCGATCTGCCGGCGGGGCCGGGAGTGAAGTTCAATCCGTCGCCCTTGGTTGGCGGCGAGATCGGCTATATCCGGAAAGATCAGGCCGAACACGGCGATGGCGCGGGCATCTACTACGGCGGCGGGAGACGGGGACCACGCGGGGATATTCGTTCCGCTTCGTGGTCGCCGGACGGCAAGCGCGTTGTTTTTCATCGCCGTTTGAGCACGGCTACGGCGCCGATCCGGAAAGCGTTCAGCGCGAATCCGAATTATGAGCTGAGCCTGACGGCGACGATCCTGCCGTCGTTCGATGCGGCGGGCGATCGATTTGTCGCGACGGCGCGGCCGGGCCCGACGCACCTGGGAGCGGCGCTGGTGATGACGACGGCGGCGAGCGGGCGCAGCCAGGTGATTCATGAAGAGAAGGATCGTAACGTGCTGGGGCCGCAATGGTCGCCGCGCGGGGACAAGATTATTTTCAGCATCGGGGAGTTCCCGGCGTTCTTCGACGGCTTCCAGAAAGTGTTTTTGAAAACCGGCGATCGGGTGGAGGGCGGAGCGCAAGTGGCCATTGTCAACGCGGATGGAAGCGGGTTTGAGGAGCTAACGCGTGGAGACAGCAACAGCGCGTTCCCGTCGTTTTCACCGGATGGGCAACGCTTCGTTTATCGCGCGTTCGAAAAGGACGGCTATGGTCTGCGGATCATGAACCTGGAAACGAAGACGGTGACGGCGCTGACGCGGGAGTACGATAATTTTCCGGCGTGGTCGCCGCGCGGGGATCTGATTCTGTTCTCGCGGCTGGTGGACGGCGCGTATGAGATCTTCACGATCCGGCCGGACGGAAGCTCGCTGAAGCGGCTGACGTTCACGCACGGCAACGACGCGCATCAGGCGTGGTCGCCGGACGGAGAGTACATCGTATTTGCGAGCTCGCGGATGGGATTTAAGGACGAGGTGGTGTACACGGACGCGCCGCAGCCATATGGCGAGTTGTTTGTAATGCGATTCGACGGCACGCACGTCGAGCAGATCACCGACAATCAGTGGGAGGAGGGCGCGCCGTCGTGGCAGCCGGCGGAACATGGCGCGCGGTGACGACGGTTAGTCTTCGCCTGCGGCGGGGAGGCTGAACAGGAAGGTGGCGCCTTCCCCGGGCTTGGATTCGACCCACATGCGGCCGCCGAGCAGATCGATGGCTTTGCGGCAATAGGCCAAGCCTAAGCCGGCACCGGGATACTCGCGGCCGTGCAGCCGCCGAAAAAACCCGAAGACGCGCTCATGATGCGCGGGATCGATGCCGGGGCCGTTGTCGTGAACCGAAATAATCCAATCGCCATCCTCGCGGCGGGCGGAGACGTCGATCGAAACGTCCGGGCGCTGGGCGAATTTTACGGCGTTGTCGAAAAGATGGCGCATCACGTTGACGAGCAGGTCGTACTCGCCGACGACCACCGGCAGGTTGCCCTGTTTATGGACGCGGTCCTGGCCGGCGCGGCGGGCGGCCTCGGCGACAACGGCGTTCAGATCGACGTTAGTGGGACGGCGTCTATCGCCTTCGATGGTGGAGTATTCGACGACCCCGGCCATCAGGATCTGGGCGCGTTCGACGGCGTCATGGATGTAGCGAAGAAAAAGCGCGGCGTCTTCATCCTCGGTTTTTCCGAAACGATTCGCCAGTAACTGGCAGTAAGAAGAGACGGTGCGCAGCGGTTCGCGAAGATCGTGGGCGATGCGCGTGGCGAACTCCTGAAAATCGGCGTTGGCGCGGCGGAGGCGATCCTCGGCCTCCAGGCGCAGGCGTTTTTCCGTCTCTAAGGAAGTATCCAAATCGGTCATCTGGTGTTTGATTCGTGAGCGCTGGAACCGTTACAAAATTCGTCAAGGAACGCTTTTCGCCGCGGGGGCGCAAGATTTACCGCACCGCGGCCGGATTGAAGGCCGGAACAAACCGTTAAAGCGCCTTTTCTCGAACATCTTGGAATTCCAAATTCGGGAGATTTGGTCATCAATCTGCCAGAAAGAGACCGAAAATGCGGGACATTCGGTTTCCAATATTTCTGGCGGCGGGCGTGTGTGCGGCAATGACGGCGGGCGCGCAGGAGGTTATGAACGGTCCGGGGCCGGCGCGGCGGCCGATTCTGGTGAATAGCGACATGGCGGTGCTGGAAGCCGGGGAGGCGCGCAAAGATCTGAACTGCACGGTTACGCCGGAGAAGCCGGTTCTGGGGCTCGATCTGAAATTTCACGCGGGCTATACCATGACGATCCCGGTGAAGGAGCTGGAAGGAGCCGGCCAACGGCTGGTGATCTTGTTCCGGGTGGCGCCGCCGAAGGGCGAGGCGGTTTATTTCAACCAGTATGTTCGCGTGCCGCCGATTACGGAAGGGCCGGGCGAGGTGATGCTGAACGGGTCGTTCGATGTGGGCGAAGGCGAGTATCACGTGGACTGGCTGGCGCGGGATACGGGCGGGAGATACTGCTCGTTCAATTGGGATGCGGAGGCGGCGCTGGCGCCGCGGGATAAGCAGGTGACGCCGGCGGTTGCGGCGGGGTGGATCGGCGAAACGGAAGATGAAAAATTTCAGGCCGAGCCTCCACCGGAGCACAAGGCGGAGGCCGCGCCGCTGAGCGTGAAAGTGCTGATGAATTTCGCGCCGGAGCGGCCGGAGTCGGCGGAGGTTTCGCCGCAGGACCGGCTGGGGCTGATCTCGATTCTGCGGAATCTGATGCGCAATCCGCGGATCGGGAAAATTTCGCTGGTGACGTTCAACCTGGACCAGCAGCGGGTTTTATATCGCCAGGATTTCGAAAATCAGATCGATTTTCCGGCGCTGGGGCGGGCGCTAAAATCGCTCAAGCTGGGGACGATCGACGCGAGTCAACTGGGGAATCGCAAGGGGGGCGCCGAATTTTTGTTGACGGTGGCGCGCAATGAGATGGCAAACCGCGATCTGGAGGGGCTGATCTTCGTGGGGCCGAAGTCGCTGATCGGCTCGAGCGTGCCGGAGGAGGAACTGAAGGCCATGGGCCAGCCGGTTTATCCGATTTTCTACATGAACTACATTCCGGACCCGGCAGCGGCGCCCTGGCGCGACGCGATCGGGAAAATGGTAAAGTTCTTTCGAGGGCGCGAGTTTACGATTAGCGGCCCGCGGGATCTTTGGAACGCCGTTAGCGAAGCAGTAGACCGGATGAGCAAGTTTCAGCAAACGCGATCAGCGGCAGTTTCCGGAGGGAATTGAAGATGGGCAGGGCCCGCTGCGATCGATCCGCTACAATAACCTCAATATGGTTTCCAAACCAGCCTCGATCCGCATTCTGGTGGTGGATGACGACGCGCGCGAGCGCCTGAGTCTTTCCACCATGGTCGCGGCGCTCGGCTACGCGGTGGAGACGGCGGAGAACGGCGAAGAGGCGCTGGAGAAGCTGGGGTTGGGGTCGTTTGACGTGATCGTAACGGATCTGATCATGCCGAAACTGGATGGCTTCGGCCTGCTGCGCAGCCTGCTGGATCGCGGGGATCTGACGCCGACCATCGTGCTGACCGGATTCGGGAGCATCGACAAGGCGATTTCGATCGTTCACGACCTGCGGGCGTTCTGGTTTTTGGAAAAACCGGCGCAACCGGGACCGCTCACGACGCTGCTGGAGCGGGCCATCCGCTATAAGGCGCTGTTGATGGAGACGCAGCGCTTGCAGCGCCAGCTCAGCCACCGGGGAGTGCTGGCGGGACTGGTGGGCGTGTCGCCGGCGATCCGGCACGTGTTCGCGATGATCGAGCAGGTGGCGCCGAGCTCGGCGCCGGTGCTGATCACGGGAGAGAGCGGCACCGGCAAGGAGAAAGTGGCGGCGGCGATTCATCAGTTGAGCGCGCGGGCGGCGGGTCCGTTCGTGGCGGTGAATTGCGCGGCGCTTCCGGAAAATCTGATCGAGAGCGAGCTGTTCGGGCACGAGCGCGGGGCATTCACCGGAGCGCTGGGGCGGCGCGCGGGATGCTTCGAGCATGCGCACGGCGGGACGTTGTTTTTGGATGAGATCGCGGAGATGCCTCCCGGGATGCAGGCCAAGCTGCTGCGCGTGCTGGAGGATTCGAGGGTGCGGCGGCTGGGCGGCAAGATGGAGATTTCGGTGGATGTGCGGGTGCTGGCGGCGACCAACCGCAACATCCAGGATGCGCTCGAAAAGAAGCTGATGCGCGACGACCTTTATTACCGGCTGAACGTTTTTCACCTGGATCTTCCGCCGCTGCGGCAGCGCAAGGAAGATATTCCGGCGCTGGTGCAGGCGCTGATCCAGGATCTAAACGAGAAACACGAGTGCCGGGTGACGGATCTCGATCCGGAGGCGATGGCGCGCATCCTGAATCATACCTGGCCGGGCAATGTTCGCGAGCTGCGCAATGTGCTGGAGCGCGCGGTGATCATGGCGCGCGAAGGCACCATCCTGCCGCATCATCTTCCGCCGACGTTCCACGTCCCGCAGGAGGAGCAGACGGTGGTTCCGGGCGCGGAGGAGCGGCACGTGTTGACGCTCGAAGCAGGCAAGCCGCTGCGGGAGATCGAGAAGGAATACATCCAGTTGACGCTCAAACAGACCAAGAACAACAAGCGCCGCGCGGCGGAGATGCTCGGAATGAGCGTGCGCACGCTGCACAGCCGGCTGGCGGAGCTGGCGGCGGCCAGCGGCGCGGCGCAGGCGCACAGTCACGGTAAGTAATCCTGCCCAAAGGAGTCCGGGAAATAGCCCCGTTCAAAATCCGGATTAAATCTTGTCACGCGATACGCCAGTAGGAATCTAACGGACAAGGAGATGCGTGATGTCGCGTTACGATAAGACAGAAGCATTGCAGGAACTTTCCGCCGAGGCGATCCAAAGCGAAGTGGAGCGCATTCTGGCGAGCGAGAAGTTCGCCCGCTCCAAGCGGTTACGCAGCTTGCTCCGCTTCACGGTGGCGCAGACGCTGCAAGGCAACGCCGATATTTTAAAGGAGTATGTCATCGGGACGGAAGTTCTGAAGAAGCCCGACTCCTACGATCCGCGCAGCGATTCTTTGGTTCGCGTGCTGGCGAGCCGCTTGCGAGTCAAGCTGAAAGAATACTATAGCGACGGTGGCAGCGACGATCCGCTGGTGATCGAGTTCCCGAAAGGGAAATACGTTCCGCGGTTCCAGCGGCGGGAACAACTGCAAACCGAAATCGAGAAGAAGCTGCGGGCGCGCAATGCGTGTTCGCAAGGAAAATTTCTGATCACGCGGCTGAGCGAGCAGAGGCTGGCCGAGGCGGCGGAGCGGTTCGAGGATGCGATCGAAGCGGATCCGTCCTGGCCGGCGGCGCACGAAGGACTGGCGAACGTGTATGCGTTTCAGGCGGTGCTGGGCTTCCGGCGGGCGCGGGAAGCGTGGCCGGCGGCGCGGGCGCAGGCGGAGGCGACGCTCGCATTGGACGATATGTCGGCCGACGCGCACGTGGTGCTGGGCATGGTTTGCGCGCTGTACGAGTGGCGGTGGCGCGACGCGGAGTCGCACTTCCAGAAGGCGATCGACCGCGACGCCTGCTCCGGCGCGGCGCACCTGTGGCGGGCGCTGGCGTTGCTGCTGCCGCTGGGAAAAACGGCGCAAGCCAACGAAGAAATCGCGCGGGGACGCGAGCTGGCTCCGACGCTGCTGCTGGACGAAGGACAGGCGCTGGCGTTTTATCTTTCGGGCCGGCATGAAGAGGCGCTGCGGCGGCTGGATGAGGGCAGCGGGACGGCGCTGCCGGCGTGGTCGGCGAGGCTGCGCGCGCGTGTGCTGAATCAGCTTGGCCGGGCCGGGGAAGCGGTCGCGCTGCTGGAGCAGATGCGGCAGCGGGAGCCGGCGGCGGCGATCCTGGCGGACCTGGCGTGCTCCTACGCGGCGGCGGGAAACATGGAGAAAGCGCGGGAGACGATGGGCGAGCTGCGGGAGCGCCGGGCGCCGGGAAGCTGGATCTCCAATTGCGATATGGCGGCGGTGGAAACGGCGCTTGACAACCGCAACGAGGCGATGATGCTGCTGCACGAGGCGCTGCGCGAACGGGAGCCGGCGCTGGCGTACGTGGCGGCCGATCCGCGGTTTGAGGCGCTTCGCGACACGCCGAAATACGCGAGCGTGCTGCGGCGGATGATGCTCGTCAATGGCGAGGAGATCCGGGCTCAGGGCGCTTAGCCGCGCCAAGTTTACCCCGCTCCGGTTTTGAAGGCTCCGCGCTATAATTCAAACGGTAGCGCATGGAAGACCTGAAGAAAAAACTCCAGGAAGAGATCAACGCGCTCGAAAACGAGCTGCGCATCGAGCTTCCCAAGGAGATCCTGAAAGCCCGTGCCCACGGGGATTTAAGCGAAAACGCCGAGTATCATGCCGCCAAGGAGCGGCAGGCTTACGTGAACGCGCGGCTGGGCCAGCTCTACGGCCGGATGCGCGACCTTTCGATGATCGATATGTCGAAGATCCCGCACGATCGCGTGGGCCTGGGGTCCACGGTTACGGTGCTGGACGTCGACAAGGACGAAAAAATCCGCTATAAACTGGTGACCAGCGAAGATGTGGATGTCGCCAAGGGAATGATCTCCACCAGTTCGCCCATCGGGCGCGGGCTGCTGAACAAGCGGGTGGGCGATTCGGTGAAGATCCAGATTCCGGGCGGCGTGCGGGAGATGGAGATCATCGAATTGATCACCATTCACCAGGCGGCGAATTCATGACCTACACGCGGGCCATCGGAATCGTCTGCGGAAAAATCATTCACTGGATCGTGCGCGGGCTGGCGCTGGCGCGCATTCACCCCAACGTTCTGACCGCGCTCGGGCTGGTGATCAATATCGGAGCGGCGATTCTGCTGGCGATCGGGCAGTTCCGCTGGGCGGGCGTGGTGATTATCGGGGCGGGCCTGTTCGATATGGTGGACGGGCGCGTGGCGCGCGAGACGAACCGGGTGACGCGCTTCGGCGGATTTTTCGATTCGGTGCTGGACCGCTATTCGGATCTGGCGCTGCTGGTGGGATTGCTGGTGTGGTACGGCTCGATCAACCGCTTCGGCTACGTGGTGCTGACCGCGATCGTGATGACCGGATCGGTGATGGTGAGCTACGTCCGGGCGCGGGCCGAGAACACGATTCCGCAATGCAAGGTCGGCTTCATGGAGCGTCCGGAGAGAATTGTGCTGTTGATCATCGGCGCGCTGTTTGACCGCATGGCGCCGGTGCTGTGGGTGATCGCGGTGCTGGCCAACCTGACGGTGATCGACCGGATGATCTTCACCTGGCAGGAGACCAAGCGGCTCGAAGAAGCGCAGCTTCGTCCGGCGGGATCGAGAACGCCGACGCGCGCGGACTGATCGGCCGCGGCGCCGGCGCTTTCAGGGAGCCGGACTCACGCCGTCCGGAACGGCTCGCATTTCCGCAGCAGATCCGCGCCGAGGACGTCGTATTGTCGATTTGCCCAGATCACTTTGAACATGCCGATGACCGGCATGGAAACTTCTCTCAGGCTCGAAACGACAGCTCCGATGGGCAGACTGACGTATTCGCGATGGCCGCCGGGATTATTGAGCATGGCCGGAATGGGGTTAATCACTCGGAATTTGGTCATCGGAGCAGGGATGCCCAAGTCCACATAAACGTTACAGCGATAAAAAAGAAAATTTCCGCGCCCGGCGGGAACCGTTAAAGTAAAGATTATGCGTCCGGAAAGCTACACCACGCCGAGCTCGATTACGGTCAGCCGGACCGTCTCGAAAGTTCCTTACCGGCGAGGTTTGGGCGCGCTGCTGCGCAAACTGGATACGCAGCGTGGGGTTTATTTTTCCTCCGGCTACGAATATCCGGAGCGATATTCACGATGGGATTTCGCGGGCGTGGCGCCGCCGCTGGAGATCGTGGCGCGCGGGCGCGAGGTGGTGTTTCGAGCGCTGAATGAACGCGGAAAAATCCTGAACCGGCTGCTGGAGCCGCTGCTGGCGGCGCATCCGCACTGGGAGAATTTTTCGGGCGATGAAGGCGAGCTTCGCGGGACGCTGCAACCGCTGCCGCGGCTTTTTCCCGAGGAGGAGCGCAGCAAGCAGCCGTCGGCGTTTTCGATTCTGCGGGCGCTGGTGAACGAGTTCAAGCATCCCCTGGCGGGACGGCTGCCTCTGGTGGGGGCGTTCGGCTACGATCTGTTATTTCAGTTCGACCCGATCCGCAAGAAGCTGCCGCGCGACCGGGTGAAGGACCTGCACCTGTTTTTGTGCGACGACATTTACTTCATGGACCGCAAAAAGGAACAGATCGAGCGGTTCCAGTTCGATTTTTCGCGCGGCGAATGGACGACGCGCGGTTTGCCGCGTACGGCGGAAAAGCTGCCGCGGCCGAAGCGCAGCGCGCCGGCTCCGGTGGTTTCCGATCACACGGCCGAGGAGTACATGGCGGGCGTGGAGAAGGTCCGGGAAGGGATGCGGCGCGGGGATTATTACGAAGTGGTGCTGCGGCAGACGTTTCGCGCGCCGTATTCGGGAAGCGCCTCGGGGCTGTTTGAACGAATCCAGCACGCCAGCCCCAGCCCGTACGAATTCCTGCTGCAATTTGGCGAGGAGCAGTTGATCGGCGCTTCGCCGGAAATGTTCGTGCGCGTGGAAGGACGGCGCGTGGAGACGTGCCCGATTGCGGGGACGGCGCGGCGGACGGGCGATCCGCTGCGCGACGCCGACAGCATCCGCGAGCTGCTCAATTCGACCAAGGAAGAGTCGGAGCTGACCATGTGCAGCGACGTGGATCGCAACGACAAGTCGCGGGTGTGCGCGCCGGGGTCGGTGAAGGTGATCGGGCGGCGGCTGATCGAATCCTACGCGGGGGTGTTTCACACGGTGGATCACGTGGAGGGAACGCTCGCCGAGGGGTTCGATTCGCTGGATGCGTTTTTGACGCACATGTGGGCGGTGACGGTGATCGGGGCGCCGAAGAAATGGGCGGCGCAGGCGATTGAGGATCTGGAGAAAGACGCGCGGGGCTGGTATGCGGGCGCGGTGGGGATGATTTCGCTCGACGGAGATATCAACACCGGCATCACCATCCGCACGGTTCATCTGCGGGACGGGATCGCGGCCTATGGAGCGGGCGCGACGCTGCTTTACGACTCGATTGCGGAGAAAGAAAATAGCGAATGCTGGCTGAAGGCGACGGGATTTTTCCGCGCGATGGAGCCCGCCTTGGCGGAGGCGCAGCCGGCGGAGATGGCTCGGGAAGGCAGCGGCGTGCGGCTGCTGCTGGTGGACAACGAAGACTGCTTCATTCATACCCTGGCGAATTACGCGCGGCAGACCGGGGCCGAAGTGCTGACGTATCGCGCGGGATTTCCGCTGGAAATGATCGAAAAGATCGGTCCGTCGCTGATTTTGGTGTCGCCGGGGCCGGGGCGTCCGGCCGATTTCGGCGTGCCGGAGCTGGTCCGATACGCGGCGAAGCGGGAAGTGCCGGTGTTCGGGGTGTGCCTGGGATTGCAGGGGCTGGTGGAGGCGTTCGGCGGCGAGCTGGGCGTGCTCGACTATCCGATGCACGGCAAGCCGTCGCGCGTCCGGCACCGCGGGGTGGGTGTTTTCGCGGGATTGCCGGAGGAGTTTCGCGTCGGCCGATATCACTCCCTGTACGCGATTCCGGAAAAATTGCCGGCGTGTCTGGAAGTGACCGCGGAGAGCGAGGACGGCGTGATCATGGGCGTTCGCCATCGCGAGCTGCCGATGGAGGCGGTGCAGTTTCATCCGGAGTCGATCCTGACGTTGGAGGGGAATTGCGGGCTGCGGCTGATGGAAAACGTGGTCCGGAGGCTGGGCCGGGCGGCGGTGGCGAGGCGATAGGGTAGGATTGGATTTGGCGGAGGAATTCTGATATTATCAATGCAGATGTGGTTCCAGCCTCCGCGCCAGCGGATCTCCGGCTTGATTCCCCCACAGCCCTGTCACCTCGAATGAAGTCCAGCGTACAAATCACCCGCGGTATTGAGTCTCTGTTTGGAACTCGGGATGAAAATATCCGCTTGATTGAAGGCGGATTGCACGTGCGCACGCGCCTGCTGAACGACTGTTTGGAGATTGAAGGCGAGGCCAGCGGGGTGGCGCGCGCGGAAAACATTTTAACGGATTATGTTTCGCTGGTGCGCGAAGGCCACGTTTTCAATAACGGCGATCTGAACAGTTTTTTACGCGTGGTGACCACGGATTCCGAAACCACTCTCCGCAGCCTGGTTGAAAGCGGCAAGCAGCGCAGCTTCGGCAAGAAAGTAGTGGCGCCGAAGACGATGATGCAGCGGCGCTACGTGGATGCGATCGAGCGCAACGATCTGGTGTTCGGCGTGGGACCGGCGGGCACCGGCAAAACGTACCTGGCGGTGGCGATGGCGGTTTCGGCGCTGATGTCCAAGCGCGTCAGCCGCATTATTCTTACGCGTCCGGCGGTGGAAGCGGGCGAGCGGCTCGGTTTTCTGCCGGGGACTTTGCAGGAAAAAGTGGATCCGTACCTGCGGCCGCTCTACGACGCGTTGTACGACATGCTGGAGGCGGAAAAGATCGACAAGCTGCTGGAGCGCAACACGATTGAAGTGGCGCCGATCGCCTTCATGCGGGGGCGCACGCTGAACGACAGTTTCATTATCATGGACGAAGCTCAGAACAGCACGCCGGAGCAGATGAAAATGATCCTGACGCGGCAGGGCTTCAACTCGAAGATGGTGGTGACCGGGGATCCGACGCAGATCGATCTGCCGGGCGGGCTGCGCAGCGGGCTGATCGAGGTGATCGACGTGCTGCGCGGCATTGAAGGGATCAGCTTCGTGCAGTTCGACGAGCGCGATGTGGTGCGGCACAGCCTGGTGCAGAAAATCGTAAAGGCCTACGAACGTTACAACGAGGTCATCGGCGCCAACCGGCAGTTGACGTTGAAACTTAGCGATCCGGGGCTTGAGGGCGCTCCGCAGCCGGGCGAAAATCCCGCGGTCTGACGTTCGCCTCCGCTCATGTCACCCGACGACATTCCTATATCGTTCCGCTCTTCGCCGCGCGGGCTGCGAAAGCGCGATTTGAGCGATTTTCTGCGGCGGATCGCGCGCGGGCGCGAGGTGATGTGTCTGTTGTCGGACGATGGCGAGCTGCGGCGGCTGAACCGGCGATTCCGCGGGAAAAATTACGCCACGGACGTATTATCGTTTCCGAACGGGAACGGCGGGGAGATCGCGATTTCGCTCGATCGCGCGGCGGCGCAGGCGCGCGAGCAGGGGCACGCGCTGGCCGACGAAGTGCGGATTCTGATGCTGCACGGCGTGCTGCACCTGAAGGGGTTCGATCATGAGACGGATTCGGGCGAGATGGCTCGGGCGGAGCGGCGTTGGAGGAAGCGGCTCGGCTTGCCGGACGGGCTGATTGAACGAACGGCGCGGGATGGAGCGCGGCGATGATGCTCGCCGTCATTGCGCTGGCCTTGATCGTGGCGGCGATCGTGACGCTGGTGACGTGCGTCCAGGTGCTGTACCTGGAATCGCTGCGAATCCGCACGCGAGAGCACGCTTCGCTGGAATTTTTCAAGACGACTCTCGAAGCCAAACTCGGGCTGGAGACGGAGCGCGGCTCGCTGACGTTTTCGCTGATCAAGCACGTCGGCCTGGCCGTGCTCGGCTGCGTGACGATGGCGGTGGCGCTGCAAGGAACGGGGCTGGGGGAGGCGCTGGCGGGGGCCTGCCTGCTGGTGGCGTTCTACACGATTATCGGGACGTTTATTATCCCGCAGATTGTGTACCGGTCCAGCAGCGGGCGCGGTTTGCTGGCGCTGGCGCCGCTGCTGCGGGCGCTGGCATGGATGGTCCGGCCGATGGTGTGGGCGCTTGAATTTCTGCAATCGCTGTTCGAGCTTTCGCGCTCGAGCGAGAACGCCGAAGCGACGCGGCCGGAGGAGCACATCCAGGCGCTGATCCTGGCGGGCGAGGAAGAAGGGATCATCGAGAAAGGCGATCGCGAATTGATCCAGAGCGTGGTCGCGTTCGGCGACAAGACGGTGCGCGAGGTGATGACGCCGCGGCCATCGATTGTGGCGATCCGAAGAGAAGCGACGCTTGAGGAGCTGCGCCAGCTTGTGATCCACGAACAATTTTCGCGGATTCCGGTGTACGAGGAGACGATCGACCAGATCGCGGGCTTCGTGCACGTGCGGGATATGTTCGAGCTGAGCGAAGAAGAGCGGTCGCATAAAAAGGTGAGCGAGATCATGCGGCCGATTCGCGCGGTTCCGGAGACGAAGGCGGTGAACGATCTGCTGCGCGAGATGCAGGAAGAAGGCGCGCACATGGCGGTGGTGGTGGACGAGTACGGTTCGACGGCGGGCATCGTGACGATGGAGGACATGGTGGAGGAGATCGTCGGCGAAATTCACGACGAGCACGAGCCGGACCGCGATTTTCGCCTGGATCCGGACGGAAGCTACGTGGTTTCGGGAAGTTTCGATCTGGGCCGGCTGGAGGATCTGCTGGATTTTCATCCGGAGGAGAGGATCGAATCCACGACGGTCGGCGGGCTGGTGACGGAGTGGCTGGGTCACGTTCCCGAAGCGGGCGAGGAAACCGAACGGGACGGCATCGCGATCAAGGTGCTGGCGGCGAATCACCTTCGCGTGGATCAGGTGCGCGTGTCCAAGGCGGCGAATGGGAAAGGATAGGCGCGCGGGGGAGCCGGCAGGATACCGCTCGGGATTTGCGGCGATTCTGGGGCGGCCGAACGCGGGGAAATCGACGCTGCTGAACGCGCTGACCGGAAGCAAGCTGGCGATTGTCGCCTCCAAGCCGCAGACCACGCGCACCTTGATCCAGGGCGTCCTCACGACAAAAGAGGCGCAAATTGTTTTTATCGACACGCCGGGGATTCACAAAGCGTCGAATTTTCTGAACAAGCGAATGATGGACGCGGTGCGCGCCGCGGCCGAATCGCCGGACGTGGCGCTGTTCGTGATCGATGCGCTGGCGCCGGGCCGCCCGGAGGATGCGCACGCCGTGGATCTGGTGAAGAAGACCGGCGCGCCGGCGATCGCGGTTCTCAATAAGATCGATTGGCTGCGGGAAAAGCCGAAGCTGCTTGAAATCATCGAGCGCTATCGCGCGATGCACGATTTCGCCGCCTACGTTCCGGTTTCGGCGCTGAAGGGTGAGGGCCTTGAAGAGCTGAAGCGCGAAATCACGGCGCGGCTGCCGGAAGGGCCGCCGCTGTATCCGGAAGATTACCTGACCGATCAGCCGGAGCGGTTTCTGGCGGCCGAAATCCTGCGCGAAAAAATTTTGCATTTCACCAAACAGGAGGTGCCGCACGCCGCCGCGGTCGGAATCGATGAATGGAAAGAGGAAGGCGGGCTGCTGCGGATCGCGGCGACGATTTACGTCGAGCGGCCGGGGCAGAAGGCGATCGTCATCGGAGCGGGCGGCGCCGCGCTGAAAAAGATCGGCACGGAGGCGCGGCGGGAGATGGAGCGAATCTTCGAGCGCAAGGTTTTCCTGGAAACGCTGGTGAAGGTGCAGCCGGGATGGCGGGACAGGCCGGAGTTTTTACCGCTGGTCGATTGGCGATCTGTAAAATGAAGGATATGATCCTACGCGCGCTCTCGATGATTTTGATATTCGCGCTGGCCGTGCCGGTCTTCGCGCAGAATACCAGCAGCGATGACCGGATCTACGACACGGTGCGGCAGCGGCTGGCGAACGATCCCGACGTGAAGGGCGCGGATCTGGAAGTCGCGGTGAAGAACGGCGTGGTGACGATCAAGGGAACGGTGAACGATGAGCACGCCCGCGAAAAAGCCGAAAAGATCACCAAAAAAGTAAAAGGGGTGACGCGCGTGGAGAATCAGCTGAAGGTTTTCGGAAGTTCGTAGCCGGCGCCGGATCACTCTTCTCTTAGGGCTTGCAGCGGATCGATTTTGGTGGAGCGGCGGGCGGGGACGTAACAGGCCAGCATCGCCAGGCCGGCCAACAGAAGCGGAGCGCCGAAAACCAGCCGTGCGTCGCCGATGCCGACGCCGAACGCATTGCCCAAAATACTGGTGAGCGCGCTTAAGGCGCGCGAGGCGGCGAAGGCCAGCGCCAATCCCAAAACCGATCCGGCAGCCACCAGCGCGGCGCCTTCGCGCAGCACCAGCCGCAGGACCTGTCCCTTCCGCGCTCCGAGCGCCACTCGGATGCCGATCTCCTTGCGGCGGCGCGCAACCGAGTACGCGGTTACGCCGGCCAGGCCGATCGCCGAAAGAACCAGCCCAAAACCGCCGATTCCGGCATAAATCATCGAAGAAATTCGCAGATACGAGCTCGTCTGATCGATATCCTGCGAGAGCGTGCGCAGATTGAAAATCGCCAGATTCGGATCGATCCCGGCGATCTGCCGGCGAATCCCTTGGACCACGCCGCCCGCCTGATTCGCATTCATCCGAACGATCACGGTCATGCCGGCCGGCGGCGGCGACGCGAGATCGGCGCGCGTGAGCGGCAGATAGATCACCGGAACCGCCGTGATCATTTGCCCGTTGGAGCTCTGGCTCATCGGCGCGGATAGATCCTTCACCAAACCGACCACTTCATACGATTTCCCGTTTTCGGAAACGCGGCGGCCCAGCGGATCGGCGTCGGGAAAGAGCTGGCGGGCGGCGGTTTGATTCAGGATGGCGGGCAAGGCATTTTTCCCGGAAGCTGAATCGATCTGCTCATCGAGCGAATTGAACTCGCGCCCCTCGATCATGCGCGTGTCGATCGCCGCGAAAAAATTCGCGCCGATAATATCTTTAACCACGCCGCGAACCACCTGATCCGGCGCGCCGCCTTCGCCCGGGGCCGCCAGCACGGAAGTCCCCACCCGCGGCGAAAAGGGCGCCGCCTCGGACACGACCAGGTCGCGCACGCCGGCAACGGTTTTCAGGCGCGTTCGCAAATTGTCGAACAAGGCGGCGGTGCGATCGCTCGAATAGCCGTCGCGAACCGGGTCCAGCGAAAACAGGAGCATGTCATGGGCGTCGAAAGGCACATCGACTTTGTTATTTTTTTGAAAACCGATGATCATGAACGCGGCGATCAGCAGCAGGGTCAGCGATCCGGCCACCTGCGACACCATCAGAATGTTGCGCATGCCGAAGCGGCGGTAGCCGCGCAACCGCGCAACGGCGCCCTCTTTCAACGTGGAGGCGAGATCGCTGCGCGTCGCCGCCAGCGCCGGGGCCAGGCCGAATCCGATCCCGCAGGCCAGGGCCAGCGCGATGGTGATGAACAGGAGGCGCCAGTCCGGGCGCATTTCAAAGCGTGTCGGAATCGAGCTGGGCAGCCGCATTTGCGAAAGCCCGGCGCAGGCCCAATAGGTAAATGCCAGTCCCGCGGCGCCGCCGGCGAGCGCGAGCAGAATGCTTTCCGTCAGCAACTGCCGGATCAGCCGAAAACGGCTGGCGCCCACTGAAAGCCGGATCGCGACCTCCCGCCGCCGCGCGGCCGCCCGCGCCAGTTGCATGTTGGCCAGATTCATACAGGCGATCGCGAGGATCAATCCATTCAGCAGGGCGGTGAATCCCACCATCACCGGGAACATCTGGCGCGGGACCGGCAGAATTTTTCCGCCGGGCGTCAGTTGCACGCGGCGGCCCTTGGCGCCGCGCGCCGGATCGAGCGTTTCCTGGTCCAGGTGGCGCGTGAGCGAATCCAATCCCGCCTCCGCCGACTCGAGGGAAACGCCCGGAGCCAGACGGAACAAGACGTCAAACGCCTTCACGTTTTTATGAACAACATCTCCGTCCAGCTCGGGAACCATGCTCGGCGGCGCGGTCTCGGGCACGAAAATTTCGGAGGTGATGAACGGCAGAACGCCCAAAAAATCCCGCGGGCCGATTCCCACGATCTCCGCCGTCTGGCCGTTGACGCGAATAGCGCGACCCACCGCGTCCGGATCGGCGTTCATCCGCTCGCGCCAGAAACGATCGCTGATGAAGACCACCGGCGCTTCGCCCGGCTTATCGACCGCCGGATCGAACAAGCGCCCGCGCGCGGGAGTGATGCCGATCACAGAAAAATATTCCGGCGAAACCACCTGCCCGAAAACCCGCTCCGCCTTCGCGGCAGCGCCCTGAAGCGAAATATTGAACGGCACGGCCATTTTAAACGCAGCGGCGCCGGCGAACAGATCGTGCTGATCACGATAACGCTCGAAGTACGGGTAGGAGACGCCCTGAACGATCGCCAGGCGATCGGCGTCGCGCGCGCCCGGCAGGTCTTTCAGGATCATCGAAAAGAACTGGGTCCCGGTAACGCCGGCGACGCCGATCCCGAGCGCCAGCGAAACGATTCCCACCGCCGCGAACCCGCGCGCCTTGGCCAGCGTCCGCAAAGCGTAGTTCAAGTCGCGGCGCATTTCCGCCAGATACTCGACCGGCAGTCTCAGGGCGGCGTCGGCGAGCAGCGGGATCAGGCCCAAAAAGCCGTGCCGTTCCGAAATGGTCCCGATCGCTTCCTCGCCGGCCCGGATCACGTCCGCGCCATAACGCATCTGAAATTCGTGTGGAAAGGCGAGCGCCAGCCGCCGGTACAGCCACAACGCGAGCGATTTCATCTAAAGCGCCTCCATTCGCCGCCGGAGTTGAAGAAGCCGGACCAGCTCGCGCAGACGCTCGCTTTCGGCGTCAAGCACGCGCCGCCCGAGCCGCGTGAGCCGGTAATACTTCCGGCGCGGATCGTCGAACTGGCGCGGTCGCTGTTCGGATTCCTCGATCAGCCCCGCCTCGATCATCCGTTTGAGCGAACCGTACAGCGTCGCCGGCCATAGCCGCACTTTTCCGCCGGTGCGCTCCATTACTTCCTGCATGATGCCGTAGCCGTGCTGCTCGCCCGCGGCGAGCGACAGCAGAATATGGAACCAGTTCGTTTTGACGGGCAGGAAATCGTCCGGGTTAGGCATCAGCCTATATCTATATTAATTGATATATAGCTGTCAAGCGAAAATCGCCGCGGCGGGTTCAGGCGCGCAGCGCGCCGGCCAGAAACGGCAGGCCGCGCGCGCCGTGAAATTCGTGGACGCCGGAAAAGATCTCCTGCTCCGCCGCGCCGCCGGCGCCGAAGACTTCGTACACCTTTTTCACGCGCATGAAGCTCTCGCGCGTGGCTTCCACGGGGAAAATCGGATCGCGGTCGCCGCCCTCGGAAAACAGCGCTCGCGGCGCGATCAGCCCGGCGACGTCGTACATCTCGGCCCAATTCAAGATTCCCGGGATGTAATTATCGATGCAATGCGACATGCTCATGATGCTGGCGCGAAACGTGTTTAAATATCCGCTGACCAGCGCGGCGCGAATGCGCGCGTCCAGCGCCGCCGAAAACAGGGCGCACGTTCCTCCGCCGGAAATGCCGATAATGCCCACGCGCCGGGCGTCCAACTCCGGCCGCGTTGCGATCCAATCGATGGTTCGCATCACGTCGAAGACGCGCCAGCCGATCATCGTCTCGCCCAGCAGCAGCGCGGAACCCGCCACGGGCTGGCAGGCGTAGGCCGCCGGACCCTTGGCTTTGGTTTTTCGATCGCGCCGGCAGCCGAAGGCCATCGGCTCGATCGCCACCGCGGCCATCCCGTGCTCGGCGGCTTGCAGGGCGAAATCGTATTGATACGGCCCGCGCGTGAGGCGATCGCGCCCATGTTCGTCGATGCCGACAATATCATCGACGCCGCGACCATGCCCGGGGATGCAGATGGCGGCGGGCAGCGGGCCGCCGGCGTTCCCGGGCAGGATCAGATAACCGAGCACGGCGGCGCCGGGGCGGCTCTCAAACACGAATTTCTCGCGAATATAGCCTGGAAACTCGCGTTTTTCGAGCACCCGGGAGCGCAGCTCGCCGCGCGCTTCGGGAAATCCGCCGACCAACTGGATAATTTTCGCGCGCAGCGTTTTCTGCCACGCGACGGCTTCCTTGCGCGTGCGCGCGCGAAACGTCAGCTTCAGCGGAGCCGAATCGCGCCGGTCGAGCGTCCATTGCACGGGATCGAACAGCTTCGGGTCAATTTTGTTTTCGAATCCGTCGAGCGCGCCCACCAAACGATCGTTGTTGGCATCCTGCGCGGCGGCCGCCGCGGCCCCGGCGCCGGCGAGGGCAAGCTGCCGGCGAGTGATCCGAATCGGCATGAGATCAGTTTAGTGCAAGCGAATCGGAGCGTCACGATCGCGGCTCGCCGCTCCAGCCGAGATGCAAGGCGACCGCGCCGCCCGTCAGCCGCTCAAACTCGATCTTTGCGAATCCCGCGCGGCGCATTTCGGCGGCGAACTCCTCCGCGCCCGGAAATTTCCGGATCGATTCCGGCAAATATGCGTACGCCTCGCGCGAACCGGAAATCATTCCGCCCACCCAGGGCAACACGCGGGTGGAAAAAAATCCGTACACCGCGGCGAAGGCGCGGTTGGCCGGCTGCGAAAATTCGAGAATGGCGACCACGCCGCCCGGCTTCAACACGCGCAGCAGCTCTTCGAGCCCGCGGCGGTAATTGGCCAGATTGCGAAAGCCGAACGCGATGGTGATCAGGTCGAAGGAAGCGTCGCGCAGGGGCAGTTGCAGGGCGTCGGCTTCAAACAACGGCGCGGTCACTTTACGCCGCGCGGCCACCAGCATCGGATGGCAAAAATCGCCGCCGAAAACGCCCTCCCGCCGATGCTTTTCGATGTCCGCGAGAACATCGCCCGTTCCGCAGCACAGATCCAGCACGCGGGCGCCGGGACGATGCAGCACGTGCGCGACCCGCGCGACCGTTCTTGCCCGCCAGCGGCGATCGAGATTGAACGATAACAGGTGATTGAGAAGATCGTAATGGCGGGCGATCCGGCCGAACATGCCGCGGACCCAGTTTGCCGCCGCGCGCTCGCTGGTGGCGCCCGGCGGAGTCGTGCCCGTCATGCCAGCGCCGCTTCGATGCATTCCAGCACCACTTTTTCATCGATGCCGGAAACGATTTTCACTTCGCCGATTCGCGGCGGCAGCACGAAATGCACATTTCCTTGCACTGTTTTTTTGTCGGCTTTGAGCCGGGCCGCCAGATGCCGCGCGGAAATCCCGCTTAGGGACGGAATCGGCCCATAACGATTCACCACCCGCTCAATGGCCTCGCGCTGATCGGCGGGCAATCCGGCCGCGCGTTCGGCCAGCCGCGCCGCCGCGCGCATGCCGAAGGCGACGGCCTCGCCGTGCAGAAATTTTTCGTAGCGCGTCTCCGCTTCAAGCGCGTGGCCCACGGTATGGCCGAAGTTCAAAATTCTTCGCAGATCTCCTTCGCGCTCATCGGCGGAAACAACTTCGGCCTTGATGCGGACCGCATCGGCGATGATCCGATCCACCACGGCGGGCTGGCGGGCGAGCACGGCGGCCGAGCGCTCATCGAACAAACGAAAAAGGTCCGCGTCGCGAATCACGCCGCACTTGATGATCTCGTACAGGCCGGACCGGTATTCGCGATCCGGCAGAGTCGCCAGCAGATCCGGATCGATCAGCACCGCCAGCGGCGGATGAAAGCTGCCGACCAGATTTTTTCCGCTCACCAGATTCACTCCGGTTTTTCCGCCGATCGCCGCATCCACCTGCGCCAGCAGCGTGGTCGGGATCTGGATGACCGGCACGCCGCGCATGAAAATCGCGGCGAGAAAACCGCCGACGTCGTTCACGATGCCGCCGCCGAAGGCGATCACAACGCTCGAGCGGTCGCCGCCGGCCTCGATCATCTCTTCGGCGAGTCTTTCCACTTCCTCCATTCGCTTTCGCGCTTCGCCGCCCGGGAAAAACAGCACTTCATCGGCGCGAATCGAGCCGCCATGCAGTTTCCAGACATCCTCCGTCGTCACCAGGAAAACTTTGCCGGCGCGGGGCGGGATCCATTGCGAATGGCGGGCGAGGCAGCCTCGCTCGACGATCGCTTCATAGCTCGCCGCCAAAGTGGCGACGCGAAAGCTGGGCATACGTTCGTTGTACCACGCGTTGTACCATTGGACTGTTGCGCTCCCGTGCTGTTTTGCCCGCGTTCATTTTCCTGTTTTTTGCGGCCGGCCCGATTCCGCCCGCCCGCCCGCTGAGCCTGCTGTGGACCGCGCCGGCCATTCTTCTTTCCTCCATGATGATCGCCTGGGGGGCGGAATCGGCGCAGTATTTCATGGCGCAGGGGTTCGCGCTGGCGATCCTGGCGTGGATGCAGACGCTGCCCGAATTCGCGGTGGAGGCGGTGATCGCCTGGCGGCAGCAGACGCCCCTGCTGCTCGCCAATCTCACCGGAGCGCTGCGATTGTTGACGGGACTGGGCTGGCCGGTCATCTATTTCACCGCGGCGATGGCGCATCGCCGCCGCAGCCGCACCGCCCTCAAGGCGATCAAGCTCGACGAACATCACTCGGTGGAGGTGATCGGACTCCTGATCCCGCTGATTTACATTGCCATCGTTTGCGCCAAAGCGACGCTGGCGATTTTCGACGCGGTCGTGCTGACCGCGATTTACGGCGCGTACCTGCTGATTCTCACCAAACTGCCGCCCGAGAATCCGGAATCGATCGAGGATTTGGAAACGATTCCGCGAACCATCGTGACCGCGCCGCGCGCGATTCGCATCGGCGCGATCATCATCCTGTTTCTCGGCGGCGCCGCGGCCATTCGATTTTCAGCCGAGCCGTTTGTCGGCAGCTTGCTTGCGGTCGCCGGCGTGCTCGGAGTCTCGAATTTCGTCGCGGTGCAGTGGCTGGCGCCGATCGTGTCCGAATTTCCGGAGATGGCCTCGACCGTCTATTTCGCGCGCAGCGTCGATCGTGCGCCGATGGCGCTGATGAACATGATTTCGAGCAACATCAATCAATGGACGCTGCTATTCGCCATGCTGCCGGCCGTTTTCTCCATCAGCGCCGGTCACGCCGCCACCATCCCCTTGGATCCGGAGCAGCAGTTGCAGTTGCTGATGACGCTCGGCCAGGCGCTGGTCGGGTTGATGTTTCTCCTCAACATGGAACTGGCGTGGTGGGAAGCGCTGGCGCTGCTGGTGCTGTTCGCGATTTCCTTCGTGAGCCCGCTGGCGGCCAAGCCGGTGACGGCGGCGTATTTTTTGTGGGCGGGATACGAAATGTACCGCCTCGCGTCGGGCCAGCGGGAGCCGGTCGCGCTGATCCGCTTCGCCGAAACCTGGAAAAAGCATCTGTCCGCGAAGCGCTAAATTTCGGCATTCATGCCGGGGATACTGCTCGGCGCGGGATGAATCACGGCCGCGCAAAGCCCTGGGCGCGAAATCTTCCCGATGTGGTCAGGATCTGCTGGGTGCGGTCGATCTCCGTCTTGGTGTGCGTCAATTGCTCCTGCTTGATCTGGCGCAGCCCCTGCTGCACCAAAAGAAACAAGACGTACCACCCGATGGCGCCGAGCGCGAGCAGAAACATCATCTCCATCAGAAAACCCTGCTGCGCGAAAACGTCCGCGTCCCACAGCATGTGCAGCACCACCGGCACCAGAAACGTGCGGATGAAGGTCGGATCAAAAAGCATTTTTACGCGAAACGGATTGGCGCCCTTGACGCGCCAGAGCGCCCCGGCGGCGATCGCCGTCCACACGACGTGCCCGAACGGAGCGAGCCAGGCGCGCTGGCTGATAATTTCGAACATCTTCGAGTGAGTGAAGTTGCCGTCGAGCGTCGCGATCACCTCCTGAATCACCGCGTCGCTGTAGCTCCGCAAAACGATCTCCCGCGCTTTCGCCAGCATGTCCATATGGTCGAGCGCGTTCAGCGTGTATCCGTTCAGATAACCCTTGAGAAACGCATAGCCCGCGCTTTCAAAAATCGCGAAGCCCGCGCCGATCGCCGCGCCGAAAACGATTCCGTTCAGCGTGTACTTATAGCGCACGCTGCGCATCACCGCGATTACGGCCAGCAGTTTGGCGATCTCCTCCACGATGCCCGCGCTGGGCGCGCCAAGCCAGCCCAAATGCGAAATTTCATAACCGATATCGGCGAAGATCAGCGAGATGACGCCGCCCAGGCAGATCAGCATCAGCACCTGAATGAAGCTGATGTTGCGCGGCGTGTTCAGCTCCCACAGCAGCATCGCCGTCGAAAGCGGCACGGCCAGCGATCCGAGGATCATCAGACCCGGAATGTCGTTGGGATTGCCGAAAATATCCAGCCCCTTCGACAACAGCCAGTAGACGCCGAGAATAAAAATCAGCACGCGCATGAAGAAGAACGGCTTCGGCCATCCGGTCTGAACCTCGTCGATCGGCGGGGTGGTTTTGGACGTGCCCACCACGAAATAATCCTCAATCTCGCCCGGCTTGCGCCCCTTGAACACTTCGGAAAACATCTGCGTCAGGCTGAAGCCTTCCAGTTTTTCCGTGCTGGTGAGCTTGTTCAGGCGCGACGCAAGCGAGCCGAGCAGGCTGGTCAGCTCCACCGGCGCCGCGCCGACCTGCCACGTCGATGCTCCCATCTGAAACTGCTGCCCGTTGGACAGGCTTCCCTGCGT
>JAJPHS010000089.1 GCA_021325175.1 Terriglobia bacterium | reverse complement strand
GTTCCTGGATGCTGTGCAGCCCACGCCTCACCAGTTATCCGCGAGGGAAAGAAGTGGATGAAATGACAGAACGTGGTCACAATGTCCTTCTGTACTCCCGCTTCATCCGGCATCAGAAATGACACGTGTGCATCCTCAGGTTCCACGAGGTCCACTCGCGTGGGCGTTACAAGCAGCTTAACGACACCGGCGAGACCGGGGCTTTTGGACTCGACCTCGGCAGGTTTGCCGAGTAGGTTAGATAGAAAGAGCGTGTCCCAGGCGCACCATGCCGCCAACCTTCGGCCCTCAATCGTAAACTGATGAGGACTCGTGTAAGCCGCCGGGAGTGAGAGACCCCAGTAGCCGACGATCCGTCGCTCTGAGTCCAAAAACACGCCCGGCCATCCATCGAGGATGCGATCGACGACCTCGGTCGATGCCTGAAGCCGCTCGGCCAAGACGGCGCGTGCGACTGGCTGCCCTTCAGATAACAATCGGTACAACTCCAACGAAAGGCGTTGCTCAAAGCGAATCGAGCGCGGGGAAAACCTTGACGATGCCGAGAGCTATAGCCTCGGTATCAACATTCCCGGTACTGAAACGATTGGTCATGCCCTTCACTTCCATCGCCCACTGCTCTCAAATCATGCACATTGCGTCCGAAGCGACCATAGGATAATCATTCCGCGCAGCAGGACAATTTCGAGACATCCTTCGCATAGGCGAGAGCGACAATCTTCAGCGCCTCCGCCATCGTCGGATAGACATGCAGCATGCCCGCGAAGTCCTCGATCTTCGCCCCGAACCGGAGTCCCATCGCGGCTTCGTGGATGACTTCGGCTGCATTTAGGCCATGCATGGAGACACCCAGCACTTTGCGCGTGTTCCCGTCAGCCACCATCTTGATAACGCCGCGGGTCGCGCGCACCGCGCCTGCGCGCGGGACCAGCGACATTGGAACGATGCGGCATTCGCAGACGAAGCCTTGCGCGTTCGCCTGCTCGTCCGTCAGTCCGACGGCTCCGACCTGCGGATCGGTGAAGATGGCGCGCGGGACAACAGCATGATTGACTTTACGGCCCGCGCCGTTCAGCGCGTTCTCAGCGGCGATGCCGCCGTCCTGACCGCCTACCGGTGTCGCCATTTGGCTGTGCGCATAAGAGTTGATGACATCCCCTGCCGCGAAAATATGCCCAGCCGACGTGCGTAACTCGTCGTCTACCTGGACGAATCCGTGGTTATCCACTTTCACCTGCGCCTTCTCCAGGCCGAGGCCGTCCGTGTTCGGCCTCCGCCCGGTGGCCACAAGGAGCCGCGCCGCTTTGAATTCGCGCTGCTGTCCGCCCGCCTGCGCCGTTACTATGACCTTGGCATCGTCGCCCTGCACGCGGACGATCTTTGCCCCGGTGTGAACGGCTATACCCTCGTCTCGGAGCGACTCCGCGACGGATTCTGAGATTTCGGGCTCGCTGCCGGCAAGAATACGCTCGCCGCGTTCCAGAATCGTGACCTCGGTTCCGAAGCGGGCGAACATCTGCCCAAGCTCCATCGCGATATAGCCGCCGCCGATTATCACGAGAGATGCCGGCAGCTCGCGCAGTTCCGTGCCTTCCTCCTGGCTTGTCAGCAAATCGCTCGTCAGGTACGGCGTCGACGAAAGGCCGGGAACATCGGGAATTTGGGGCGCGCTACCCGTCGCGACAAGAAGGCGCTCGCCTTTAAGCGTCTGTCCATCGACCAAGACCTCATAAGGGCCTGTCAGCTCCGTCCGCCCGCTGAACACCTTGATGCGCTTCGAGCCGTCGATAATGCTCTGATATTTCTTGTTGCGATAATCGTGGATCATCTCATCTTTCTGTTCCACGAGCGCGCGGAAATCCACGGTCATCGAACCGGGACGCAAGCCCGGATAGCGCGGGTTGTTCGCGTCGTAGAAAATCTTCGCCGCTTCGATGAGGTTTTTGGAGGGCAGGCAGCCGCGGTTGACGCATGTGCCGCCCAACGTGCGGGCCTCCGTCATGGCGGCCGTTTTACCAAGTTCGGCCGCACGCAAGGCCGCGGCGAAAGCCGTCGAGCCGGAACCAAGAATCACTAAATCGAATTGCTCTGGCATTGACCTCGCTCCATTTATCCGGCCACGCGCCGCAGCGCCCGATAGGTTCCATCCGCCGCAGCCGTATACGCCAGATGGCCGACCAGACCGCGCAAATGCGCGTCGACAGGAAAGGCCTTGGGCGGCCCAGTGAGCCTGAAGGCGGTTGTCACAACCTCGTCGCCCACGAACCAGAATGCGAGACCGAACGGGAGGCCGGCCGCTTTTGAGAGCGCAGGCGCGCGATCATGAAGCACTCCATAAAGCGCGCCCCAGGCCATGCCATAACCCCAGTGCATCGCCTCTCCCAGCTTCTTTTTCTTTTCGTCGGAGAGCTTAACATGCAAAAAGTCCTCCGCCAGGCGGCGCGCCATCGCCTGCGGGGGTTCCTCCGGCCGCGCCAGTTCTTCCCTGCGCTTTTTCTCCTCACTTTCAAACCGGTACATGAAGCTCGTCACCTGGCCCATGACGACTGTACCGACGACTCCGCCGATTGCCCCATAGGCGAGATCTTTCAGTAGCCCTCTCCCGTTCCGTGATTTTAGAAACATAAACACTCCTTTTTGCTGAATGCCCTTACGCGTGCTTGCGGCGCGCGAAATAGAGGCCCAGCCCGGCTATGCCAAGGAACACGACGAGCAGGCCCATCAAAATGGAATCCTTCAGAATGAACCCGAGGCCAATAGCCGACACCAGGCCGGCGACGAGAAAAGGCGCAAAGCAGCACAAGGCCGCAAAGGCCGCGCCGCTGACGCCGACGGCCATCAGCGCCCGGCCGAGCCACGATGTCTTTTGATCGTCCGTCATTCGCGCACCTTCCTTGCCTCCAGCGTGCAGCGACCTTCGTTCCGGGGACAGGTGGCGCAGCCGCGCTTGAGATACCAGATGAAGCCGACCACGCCAAGGGCGGCGAGCACGCTGCCGATGACCGGCCAGGCCGGACGGAGAAAGGCCAGCGAGACGCCCGAGAGGATGAGCAGCGGGATACCGCAACAGAGAAAATGGAGCACGGCGAAAAGCGCGAAACCCAATCCGCTGTTGCTTCCATTCGCCATGCACAACCTCCAAGGAGCCAGCCATACTGCAAACGCCGCTTGCGCCCGCGAATTCCATCCCGCAAGCGAAAACATCAGGCCCGTTATTTCTTTGTTTTGGCGGCGAGAATCTTGTTGATTTCGGGATTGAGGCCTTCGGCGAACCAGCTTTGGGCGAGCGCCAGTTCGGCTTCCGACAATCCGACCTTGCTCTTAGCATCGTCCAGGAATTGCTTCTGGGCTTCTCCTACGGCCTTGTTGTACCTATTGAGCGCCTGTGTATATTGCTCCTTCTGCGCGGCGCTCATCTTGAACATCTGGGCGTTACCAGGGCAAAGTTGCCCTGTCTTCATATGACCGCAGAAAATCTCGGGTGCATCGGGTTTGGCGGCATGTGCCTCCTTCGCGCTTGCCGCGTGATCCTGGGCATAGAAAGTCCCGGCAGTAAACAGAGCCAGCATTACGGCCATGGGAATTAATCCCGTTAATCGTTTCATAGTGCAAATCTCCTTATGTTCTGAATATCTGACATCTTAAAAAACCTGACCCCTCTCGCTATAAAGAGTGCGCTGCAGCCGTTCATAGACGGCCTGCCCGAGATAATCCGTCTCTTCAGCGCTGGAGACGGGGCGATACGCGAAGGGCAGGGCGTCCGACAGCCATTCGCATCCGTCGATTTTCTTTTTCAGCTTTGCGGTCAGGTAAATGTCGACCAGCTTGGGCGTCTCGTTCTTTCTCGACTGCGCGGATGGAAGGAGTAGATCCAGAGAAATTTTGACTTCACGCATTTCTTCGGATCGAACTTCACTGCGTCGCTGACGCGCAGGCCGGTCTCCAGCATCAGCTCGATGAGCAGGCGGAATGTGGCGGCTTCTTTGCGTATCCCGTGGTCCCGCCGTTGATTTTTCCGGCCGCCTCCAGAATGGCCGCGACTTCCTTTTCAGAGTATGGTTGCTTCTGCTCATAGACCGCCTTGTGAGGGCGCATCTTCTCGACGAGGGATTGCGTGATCCATCCGCGCCGGTAGGATTCGCGCAGGAAGTGCGCGAGCTTGGCGACGCTCGTTGCCTTCGACGTGCCAGCCAATCCCGCAAGACCGTACGTCTTGAAATCCTCCAGAACATCGACGCTCAGTTCGCGGATGAAGACCTTGTTCTTGCCGTGCGCGAAGTCCTTCAGTCTGCCGAGGAGCAGTTTGTATTGCGCCGCCGTCTTCGGCTTCACGTCATCACGCGCATCGATGTAACGCGTAATGCACTCCTCCAGTTTTGGCCCGTGGACGGTCTCATCCTTGGCCTCGGCATTCAGCGACCGGAGCTTCGCTTCGGCAGCATGCCAGTCACGGACGCCGAGCGCCTGCCGCGGATATTGCTCCTTGTCCGTCGTGCCCTTCAGCCAGATCGGGCAGTCGCAATCCTTGAAATACTTCTTCTCGTAGGCCTTGAGACGGAGCTTGTGGACCCTGCAATCGACGGAGTGTCGGCGGTAGATAGTGAGCGACACAACCGGATTATACACCCGGTTTTTGTACAGCCCTCTGTACAACGGTCTTTCTATGTCTGTAAGTTACTGATTCCTTGAAGGTTGGCTCCCCGGCATGGATTCGAACCACGATTCACGGCTCCAAAGGCCGCTGTCCTACCATTAGACGACCGGGGATCGGTGTGCGCTTTTTCAAGTCTAACACGCGCCTCTTCCCTGCCCTTTGCTCAGACGAATTTGATCCGCCGCATCGCCAGTGCGGCCATGCGCAGCAGCAGCCATCCATGACGCCATCGCCGGATGTTGGTTTCTCCATACACCCGTTCCCGGTACCGGACCGGCAAATCAACGAACTTCAAGTGATATTTCGCCGCCCCGAAGATCAAATCGAAGTCTCCAAACGGATCGATCTCGCCAAAATAGGCGCGATTGGCCGCGATCAATTCATACTGCGCGCGTCCTAAAACCTTCGTGCCGCAAAGCGTATCCTTGATGCTTTGGCTTAACAGCCAGGTGAACGCGAGGCTGAAAAATTTGTTGCCGAGAAAATTCAGGGGGCGCATCGCGCCGTCCTCCATCGGATAAACCAGGCGGACGCCGTTGATAAACTCGCCTTTCCCCGATCGCCAGGCCTGATAAAAGCGCGGCAGATCCTCGGGCGGAACGCTGAGATCGGCGTCCAGAATCATCAGAACATCGCCCGATGCTTCCGCGAACCCGAGCCGCACCGCGTCGCCTTTTCCCTTGCCCCTCTGCCGGAAAAGCTTGACGCGGGGATCGCGGCGGCGGGCGATTTCGCGTTCGATTGCGCCGTAGGTGTCGTCGCTCGAATTGCCCTCGACGAAAATCAATTCTGTGCCCGCCCCCATCTGCGGCACGCGATCGAAAATTTGCGCGATATTGCCTTCCTCGTTGCGGGCCGGCACGATGACGCTCACCACCGGCTCGGGATCGGCGGGCGGCGCCGGCGCCGGTCTCGCGATCATCAGATTGGTGATGCCAAACCAGCGAAAGGGCCAAATACGCACCAGATAGCGATTGCACAGCGTGTCGAGAAGCGGCATGCGCACTGGACACAGCACCTCGCATGAGGAGCGGATCGGCTCAAAATCGGCCAGCCGCAAAAGATTCGCCACATCCTCCGCCGTCAGCCAGTTCTGCGGAAGCTGCTTGCGCGCCAGCCCGAGCTTTTCCGCGATTCGCCGCGGAATCTCCCACAGCCGGCTGTAAAAATTAATACCGATGCGCGTTCCCGGATGAGCATGGCGGCGCAGTACTTCCAAGACACGCTGCACATCCCATAAGTCATTCACCAAATCGGAAAGAATCAGGTAATCAAACGGGCCGCCGGCGTCGAGCTGGTGCGCGTCCTGCACGAAAAATGTCAAATGCGGATATTTTTCGCGAGCACGTTCGATCATTTTCGGCGAAAAATCGATGCCCACGCCGTAGGCGGGTTCAAGCGCGGCCAGCAGATCTCCGCGCGCGCAGCCGATTTCGAGCACTCGCGACCCCGGCGGCACCAGAAACCGATACATCTCAATCAGTTTGCGTTGATAATAGCCACGCGGGCCGTTCCAGCGCTCGAAGTTGACGGCGTAATCGTCCCAGTATTCCCGCCGCTGCGCGGTGTATTCGATTTGTTTGGAGGGCGCCCCCAAGGCAGAGCCGCGCCGAGCGGATTGATTCATGACATCGGAACGCGCAGCGCGCGCTTTTACGTTAATTATGATAACTCGCCGGAGCCGGAAGATCGGGCGCGCGCGGCCATTTCTTCAATCCGCTGGATACGACGCTCGGAGTGCTCGCCCGCAACTTTAAGAAGATATTCGATGGAGGGCCGGGGCTTCATGCGGATGAAAATTTGGTAAGAAAACAGCCCGCGCGAGACCCGGATGAGGACTTGATTCGCTTTCACCAGAAATCTGGCCAGCCAGCCCTCGCCCAGCGCCAGCGGAAACGGCGCCGGAACGCCGTGAGTTTCAAGAATATCGAAGCCGGCCTGGCGGATGGCCCGCGCAAAAGATCCGAAGGTAAACAGCCGGGTGTGCGTAAGGTCCAAAATCCCGCGTTTTCCGTAATTAAATTGACCAAAAAGCAGCATAAAGCGCGGAATTACGAAACCGATGTTGGCGGTGCTGATCAGGATTTCCACCTGGGGGTTGGTTTTCAGAGCCGCGTATAAATCTTCGAGGAATGCCTCCGGCCGCGTCAGGTGCTCGATGACGTCGAGCATCAGGACATATCGGTAATGATTGAAATCGAGGGCGGGCAAACCCTGATTCAGATCATGCAGATAGAAGCGGCAAAGCCGCGGCTCGATGGAGGGGAGGCTGTCGACGCCGTCCACTTCACAGCCTTTCGATCGGCTGAGCGCGCCACCCACGTATCCGCCGGCGCATCCCAGATCGAGCACGCGCGAGCTTTCCGCCACGCGCTCGAAGGCCAGCGAATGCGGGCTGCGATATTCGAATTTCGGAAGGTAGCGCGCGGCGCCCGGCGGCGCGCAGTCGAATTTGCGGTCGTAGAAAATTCCAAGCTGCTGAAGCGAGGCTTTGGTGGCCGCCAGGACCACGTTGACGGCATAGGCGATGCCGTTCACATGGCAGATTTCGTCGCCGTAATACGTCGGAATCGGCCGTTCGATGATTCGCCGTCCGCTCCTGAGGAGCTGAATGATGATCTCGGTGTCGAAATGAAAGCCGTTGGAGTTGCGATGAAAGGGAATGGCTTGGAGGGCGCGTGTCGAATAGATCCGGTAGCCGGAATGAAATTCGCTTAAGTTGGCGCCCAGCAGCCGGTTCTCGATCCAGGTGAGGATCCGGTTGCCGGCATATTTATACAAGGGCATTCCGCCGCGAAGCGCGCCGTGCCGCGTCATCATGCGCGAGCCGAACACCGCGTCGGCCTGGCCGTCGCGCAGCGGTTGCAGCAAATCCGGCAGGCACTCCGGCGCGTACTGGCCGTCGCCGTGCACCAGGGCCACAAGATCGAAGCCGTGTTGAATCGCGTAATGATAGCCGAGCTTCTGATTTCCGCCGTATCCCTGATTCTCCGGATTAAACAGCGTATGAACGCGGAAAGGCAGTTCCTGCTTGCTGGTTTCGTAGCTTTTCTCGAAGGTCGCGTCGCGCGAAGCGTCGTCGATGATCAGCGCCTCGATTTCGTAATCGTCGAGCAGCGTAAGCGGAATCCGCCGGATCACCCGCGCGATCGTCTTTTCGGCGTTATAGGCGACGATAAAGATCAGGACGCGAGGCTTGCGCGAAGGCATGACATCACCGCGACTCCAGGCTTCAGCGTATCATCCCGCCGCGCGAAACGGCGTAAGCGCAAGCGATCGCAGAAATCGCGATCGACGGAGGCTTTTCTATAATCAAGATGTGTCTGAAGCAACCAACGCCTTCATCGAGCAGAACCAATCGCGGTTTCTCAACGAATTGAAGGACTTTCTTCGCATTCCCTCGATCAGCACGCTTCCCGATCACGCCTCTGAGGTGCGGCGCGCCGCGCAGTTTGTAGCCGACAGCTTGAAGAACGCCGGCCTGGAAAACGTCGAGATCATCCAAACGGCGCGCCACCCGCTGGTATACGCCGATTGGCTGCACGCGCCCGGCAAACCGACGGTCCTTTTATACGGGCACTACGATGTCCAGCCGCCGGATCCGGTCGAATTATGGACGACGCCTCCGTTTGAGCCGGTGATTCGCGACGGCAATCTGTACGCCCGCGGCTCGGCTGATGACAAAGGCCAGATGTACATGCACGTCAAAGCTGTGGAGGCGCTCAAGGCAGTGAACGGCAAGCTGCCGGTGAACGTGAAATTTCTGATCGAGGGAGAAGAAGAGGTCGGCGGAGAATCGGTGGCGAAATACGTCGCCGAAAATCCGCAAAAATTGAAGGCCGATGTCGCGCTGGTTTCCGACACCGCCCTTTACGCCGAAGGGGTGCCGACGCTGTGCATCGGGCTGCGCGGGCTGATTTATACCGAAATCGAAGCGCGCGGGCCGGCTCGCGATCTGCATTCGGGATTGTACGGCGGCGCCGCGCCGAACGCCGTCTTCGGCTTGGTCGAGTTGCTGAGCAAGCTCAAGGATGAAGACGGGACCATCCAGATTCCGGGATTCTATGACGATGTCGAGCCGCCGGCCGACGCGGAGAAGCAAAGCTGGGCCTCGCTCGACTTCGACGAAAAACAATACCTGGCGCGCGAAGTCGGCTCATCCGCGCTGACCGGCGAGCCGGGCTATTCCGTCTTCGAGCGAACCTGGGCCCGGCCGACGCTCGAAGTGCACGGCATCGCGGGAGGTTTTACGGCGGCGGGAGCGAAAACGGTGATCCCGGCGCGCGCGACCGCGAAGGTCAGCATGAGACTGGCGCCGAAGCAGGATCCCGAAAAGATCGTCGCCGCGTACAAAAAATTCGTGCGCGAGAAGACGCCGAAGGGAATCGAAACCGAGGTGCGGGTACTGAGCGCGTCGCCGGCAATCCTGGTGAATCCGGATCATCCGGCGATCCACACCGCCGCGCGCGCCTTTCGCGATATTTTGAAGCGCGAAACCGTTTTCGTCCGGAGCGGCGGCTCGATTCCGATTGTCGGCGACTTCGCCAGGCATCTGAAAATCCCCACGATCCTGATGGGATTCGGCCTGCCCGACGACGGCCTTCACTCGCCCAACGAAAAATACAAGCTGGCGAACTATTACGCCGGTATCATGACGGTTGCGCATTTCCTTGAACTTTACGGGCAATAAGACCGCGGCCGAGGCGAGCCCGAAGGGCCACGAAAGCGTGGTGCGTTCGGCCGGCGTCGTCTCCATCGCGGTGCTGATGAGCCGCGTGACCGGGCTGCTTCGCGAATCGGTGATGGCGCGGCTATTTGGCGCGGGCCTGATTTACGACGCGTTCATGCTGGGGTTCCGCATCCCGAACCTGACCCGCGATCTGTTCGCCGAAGGCGCGTTATCGAGCGCTTTCGTGCCGACTTTCACCGAATATCTTTCGACGCGCAGCAAGGAAGAGGCGGCGCGGCTGGCGAACCTGGTGGCGACCGCGATTCTCATCGTGGTCGGCGCATTGTGCGCGTTGGGGATGATCTTCGCGCCGGCGCTGGTCCACCTGCTCGCGCCCGGCTACGGCGAAGTGCCCGGAAAATTCGAGCTGGCGGTGCGCATGACGCGAATCATGTTCCCGTTTCTGCTGCTGGTGGCGCTGGCCGCGCAGGCCATGGGAGTGCTGAACGCCTCAAACCGCTTTGCCGTGCCCGCGCTCGCCTCGACATTCTTCAATATCGGCTCGGTCGGCTTTGGCGTGCTGATCGGATACGGTTTGGGACCGCGATTGCATCTGTCGCACATTGAGGGAATGGCAGTCGGAGTCGTGCTTGGCGGAGCTTTGCAGCTCGCCTGGCAAATGCCGAGCCTGCATCGGCTCGGATTTCGTTTCCGCGCCGCGATCAACTGGTCCGATCCGGGGCTGCGGCGGATTCTGCGGCTGATGGCGCCGGCGATTTTGGGGAACGCGGCGGTGCAGGTGAACGTGATGGTGAACACGAACTTCGCCTCCAGCATCTACGATCCGCAGCGCGGCTTCGATGGTCCGGTAAGCTGGCTCAGCTACGCGTTCCGCTTCATGCAACTGCCGCTCGGATTGTTCGGCGTGGCGATGGCGTCGGCGACTCTGCCGTCCATTTCCCGCAGCGCGGCCGAAGGCAACATGGAGGATTTTCGCCGCACGCTTTCAAAGTCGCTGGGAATGGTTTTTCTGCTGACGGTTCCAAGCTCGGTTGGTTTGGTGGTGCTCGGCAAATCGATCATCGGCGCGATCTATCAGGGCGGCAAATTTCACCTGTACGATACCGAGCAGACCGCGATCGCACTTTCCTGTTATTCGATCGGCCTGGCGGGCTATGCAGCGCTGAAGGTCTTAAATCCCGCGTTTTACGCGTTAAATGACGCCCGGACGCCGATGCTGGTGAGCATCGTTTCGATCGCGATCAACTACGCTACCGCCGCGACGATGATCCGCGCGGCGAATCTGCGGCAGGCCGGGTTGGCGCTTTCGACCTCAGTGGTCGCGCTCTTCGGCTTTTTCGTTCTATTCGCGATTCTGCGCAAACGCATCCACGGCATTCACGGGCGCGAGCTTGCCTCCGGCGTGCTGAAAGTTCTTGTTGCCTCGGCGGTGATGGGAGGGGCCGTTCTGCTGACCACGCGGGGGATGGAAAAATGGCTGGGCGTATCGCAAATGGCGCGATTGGCCGATCTTGCGGTATCGATTCCGGTTGGGCTCGGTGTGTTCTATGTGAGCTGCCGGCTGCTCGGCGTGACGGAGCTGGATTTAGCGGTACGAGCATTCCTCAATCCGATTCGCCGGCGATTGGCGCAGGGCGCGTCCCGATGCCGCGATTAATGCTGATCGTTGTTGGGCTCCGATGGCTTGGACCATTTATCGGCGTTGCGCGGCGTCTTCCAGTACTGATCGCCCCACCATTCGCCGTTCTTTGATACGCTCGCGCCGCCGGCCACCGGATTAGATTTTTTGCGCGCGCTCGTTTGGGAAGCGGTGAACTGCTTGCCGGTGCGAGCTTCCAGATCGTCAAGGACGGTCTGGGCGGCGGGTTGCTCGAGCTCGAGCGTCATGGTCCGGTCCGCGCCCTGCTCGTCTTTAAAATTCACGATCAGCAACTGCGTTTCGATTTTGTGCTTGCGCGACCAGAATTTGTAAAACGGCTTGCCATGCGCGTCTTCTTTCACCGCGCCGAGCTCGGCGTGGCTTACGGCATCGTAAGGAACGGCGACGCTGGTGAGGCCGGTGCGCAGCATCATCGCTTTTCCGTCGTCGAAGCTGAGGGTGCCGCCGGTGTTCGGCGAAATCCCGGTGACGTTGCCGTCGATGTAAGTGGCCGTCTGCGCGGGCGTGGAGGCCAGGGCCGCGCCGGCGAGAGCCAGGAACAGAAGAGTCAGACGCATGAGTGTATTCCTTTCCGCTGGCATCAGATCGGCGGTTAACGCGCGCGACTTTAGACCTTTGCCGCGGAAAGTACTATCGCCGGTGTACGCGCCGCCGCAGCGATCGGTTAGGATCAATCCATGTCCGGACTGGAAGTGGTGATTTTCGATTGGGCGGGCACGATAGTGGATCACGGATCGCTAGCTCCGGTTCGCGCCGTTTGCCAACTGTTCGCGCGGCATGATGTCGTGGTCGATGAGGCCACGGCGCGGCGCGACATGGGATTGTTCAAGCGCGATCACATCCGGCGGATTCTCGAAACCGGCGAGATTCAGCAGCGGTGGCGCGAAGTCCACGGGAACGCCTGGAGCGAGGCTGATATCGACGGGCTGTTCAGCGACTTCCAGTTGCTCCAGATGGAAGTTTTGCAAGCGCATTCGAAGCTGATTTTCGACGCGGGGGCGCTGGGGGAGCGTTTGCGGCGGCGAGGTTTGAAAATCGCGACGACAACCGGCTACACGCGTCCAATGCTCGATCTGCTGCTCGCCTCCGCCGCCGAACAGGGGTTCCGGCCGGACCTGGCGATCTCGCCCGATGAGGCGGGCGGCGGGCGTCCTCATCCCTGGATGTGCCTGAAGATCGCGCTCGCGACCGGATTGAGCGCTATGCGGGCGGCGGTGAAGATCGGCGACACGCCGGCCGATGTGGCGGAGGGCCTGAACGCGGGAATGTGGACCATCGGAGTATCGGCGACGGGAAATGAGACCGGCTTGAGCGCCGACGATTTGGCGGCATTGGCGGATTGCGAGCGGAAGCGGCGCCTCGAATGGGCCGAATGCTCGCTGCGCCAGGCCGGCGCTCACTATGTGATCGAAAGCGCGGCCGGATGCGAGGCGGCGCTGGAGGCGATCGAGCGACGAATCGCGGCCGGCGAGCGGCCCTGATTATTGCAGCTTGATCAGTTCGATGCGGCGGTTGCGCGCGCGGTTCGCTTCCGTATCGTTGGGCGCGACCGGTTCGGCGTCACCAGCGCCGGCCACCTCCAGCCGCTGGCGCTTCACGCCGTGCTGCGCGAGCCAGTTGACCACCGCGCCGGCGCGCCGCATGGAAAGATCCAGATTCGCGTCTTTGGGTCCGGTCGAGTCGGTGTGGCCGACCACGCGAAGACGCCAGTCTGCGTTTTCTTCGAGCATCGCGGCGACTTCGTGAAGAGCGACGATCGATTCCGGCGTCAGATCGGCTTTGCCGGAAAGAAACTGAATCCCGTAGGCGGGCACGTGTCCGTATTTATTGATCGCATCGGCCATGGCCACGGCGTCGGTGGCGGACTCCAGGTCGGAGGCGGCCTTCAGCTCGAGCAATGTGTAAAAACGCGAGGCGGCCTCGACCGAGATCCACAGATCGCCTTTGTGCGCGGTCAGATCGCCTTCTTTATCGACGAACTGGTAGGGCACCTCGAATCCGGCGGTTTTGAGCGCGGCCGCGGCGGCATCGATGATTGCGGCGGGAGTCGTGCCCACGCGGCATTCGTACATGGTGGAGCGGCTGTCGCCGTCGACCGGAGCCGTGGTCGGCTCGCCTTGCCCGTTATCGACGATGGGCAGGTCGCGGTGATCGGAGGCTTTTTTCTCGCAGTTGTCGATCCTGCAAAACTGAAGCTTCGGCAGGATCGTCGAATCGACGCAGCCGGGCGCGTCGGGATCGAGGGCCTGGGCGAAGGCGGGAAGAACGGTCAGAAGAACAGCGGCAGTTCTAATGAGGATCATCGTCGGGAAGATCGGCGGAAGTTGAAATAAACTTGAGGACGGATCCGCAGCGGAGGGGTGTTTGGGAATAGCCGAGGGGTTCCGGGTGCGGGAGGGCGCGCTGGCCGTGCATCAGGCGCTCCCGCCATAGCGGATCGGGGGCCATTCCTTCTTCGGCGCGTTGCGCATTTGTCGCCGCGCGAATTTCCTCCACGGGAATTTTCGATATGACTGGCACCCGAGTTGCTTTTTCCCTGCCGTCATGCTGGATGGCGTTACAGGAAATCTCGAGCGATATATGGATCTGCTGAGCACCCGGCAGAAGCTGGTTGCTTCCAATATCGCCAATGCCGATACTCCCGGCTACAAGACGCAAGATATTGATTTTCAATTTGAATACGCGACTCTGGCGCGCGGCGGCCAGCCGCAGATCGTTGAGACGCCCGGCCTTCCCGAAAAGCCCGACGGCAACAACGTCAACCTCGATCAGCAGGCTCGCTTGCTCGCCGAAAATCAGATGCGTTTCAATCTGGCATCCGTTTTGGTCAAAGGAGAGTTGAAAACGGTACAGGAAGCGATTCAAGGCGGAGGCGGCACGTCATGAGCCTTTTCGGATCCATGCAGGTGAGCGCGTCGGGAATGGCCGCGCAGAGGACACGCGCGGAGCTGCTGGTCGAAAATATGGCCAATTCGGAGACGACGCGCACGCCGGAAGGCGGTCCTTATAAACGCAAGGACGTGGTTTTTTCAAGCGAGGAACAGACGTCGCCATTCTCGGCTGTTTTTCAGAATGAAATCGGCACGGGAGTCACCGTATCGGACATCACCGTCGATCAAAGCCCGCCGGAGATGCGCTACATGCCCGGCCATCCGGACGCGGACGCCACCGGCTACGTCGCGTTCCCGAAAATGAATCCAGCCGAGGATATGGCCGATCTGCTGAACGCGACGCGATCTTATGAAGCAAACGTGGCCGCGATCTCCTCGGTCAAGGATATGATCAGCCGCTCGATCGACATCATGAGGACATGAGATGACGCCGATTTTACCCGCGAATTTATCCATTCCGCCGATCACCGCTCCTGCGGCCGCGCCGTCGGCCGCGCCGGGAGCGTTTCAGTCGGCGTTCGCCGACGCCGTCGCCAAGGTCGAATCGTTCCAGCAAAACGCGGAAACCAGCGTCGAAAAATTCCTGTCGGGCGAAGGCGAGGAACTGCATCACGTCGCCATTGCGTCGCAGCAGGCGGAGCTGTCTTTTCAGTTGTTCATGCAAATGCGCAATAAGATCGTCAATGCCTATCAGCAGGTAATGCAGATGCAGGTCTGACGCCTATAGTGGATCAACTAAAGAAGCTGTTCCAAAACATTTCGATCACCGGGCGGATTTGGATCGCCGCGGCGATTCTGGGGGCGATCGGCGGGATTACCGCGCTGGCGCACTGGAATCAGGAGCGCGATTTTAAACCGCTTTTCACCGGGGTCGCCGCCGAGGATGCCGGACCGCTGCTGGCCGCGCTGCGCGCCTCCGCCACCGATTATCGCCTGGCGGACAACGGCGCCACCATACTGGTGCCCTCCGGGCGCGTCGCCGAGCTGCGCATCGAGATGGCGTCGGCCGGCTTGCCCAAGTCCGGACGCATCGGATTCGAGCTGTTCGACCGCAATAATTTCGGCGCGAGCGAGTTCGCCGAGCAGGTAAATTATCACCGGGCGATCGAAGGCGAGCTGGAACGCAGCGTCATGTCCATCCGCGAAGTGGAACAGGCCCGCGTTCATATTACCCTCGCCAAGGAATCGCTTTATACCGAGCAGCGCGAGCCCGCCAAGGCCAGCGTGCTGGTTAAATTGCGCCATCAGGCCGGGCTTTCTCCGCAGAATATCGCGGCGATTTGCCAGCTTACGGCCAGCGCCGTGCCGGGGCTTTCCGCCGATCAGGTTTCCCTCGTCGATACCAACGGCAATCTTTTGAATCGGCCCAGGCCCGCCGCCGGCGCCGATGAGGAGTCGAGCATTGCCGCGCTCGATTATCGCAAGAGCGTGGAGGCGGAGCTTCAGAAGAAAATTTCCGCAACGCTCGAACCGCTTCTGGGCGCCGATCATTTCCGCGCCGGCGTCTCCGCCGACGTCGATCTCACCAGCGGCGAACAGAGCGAGGAGGTGTTCGATCCGCAAAAATCCGTGATGGTCAGCTCGCAGCGAAGCGACGATGGTCCGGCGATTCAAGCCGCTTCCGGGGTGCCCGGCACGGCGTCGAATCTCCCGCGCCCCGCGGTAAAGCCGACAACGGGATCGAGTAATTATCAGCGCCACACCGAAAATATCAGTTATCAGACCAGCCGCGTGGTGAAGCACACCAAACTGCCGCAGGGCGCGGTGAAACGGCTTTCGCTCAGCGTGCTGGTGGATCACACCATTCGCTGGGAAAAGCAAAAAAAAATCGTCGAGCCGCCGTCAGCCGAAAAACTGAAAGTGATTCATGATTTGGTGGCGGCCGCGGCGGGAGTCGATACCGCGCGCGGCGATCAGCTTGTGGTCGAAGCGTTCCCGTTTGAAACGACGTTGAACGCCGAGCCGGTTGCGCTCGAAACGCCGGCTCCGGCTCCGCAAACAAATACGCTGCCGCTTCCGAAATGGATGACGGCAAGAGCGCTGATCGTCGCAGGAATCGGCGCTGCGGCGATGCTCGCGCTGGCCGCTGGATTTGTTCTGATGCGGCGCCGGGCCCGGCGCAAAACCCTGGTGGAGGCCGCCAGCCAGGCCGCAATCGAGGCCGGCGGCGAGAAACCCGCTCTGCCCACCCCGGAAGAACTGCAAAAGCAGATCGAAGGAAAAATGGCGGAGCAGCAGGCCGAACGCACGCGGCAGGAAGTGGAAGCGCTGCTCGCATTAAAGGTGCCGGTGGTGAAAACCAAGAAGACCGAAGTTCTGGTGAAGCACATCGCGGCGGAAACGAAAAAAGACGCGGCGCAGTTGAGCCACGTGATCAGGACCTGGCTGCATGGTTAGAACCGGCGAGCGCGATCCAGACGCCATCCCCGGCATTCGCAAGATCGCGATCCTGATGGTGATGATCGGCCCGGAAGCCTCGAGCGCGCTGTTTCGCGAGCTCGACGAAGACGAAGTGCAGGAGATCAGCCGCGAGATCGCGCGCGTCCAAACCCTTACGCCGGAAGAAGCCGAGGGCGTGCTCGAGGAGTTCTACCAGATGTCGGTGGCGCACGATTACGTCGTCAAGGGCGGAGTCGAATACGCAAAAAAAGTTTTGCATAACGCGTTCGGCGCCGAACAGGCGCGCAAAATTTTCGATCGCCTGATCAAGACGCTCAACTCCGAGACGATTAATTTCGACGCGCTGCAAAAAACCGATCCGCAGCAGCTCGCCAAGTTCATTCACAGCGAACATCCGCAGACCATCGCGCTGATTCTCTCGCATTTGAATCCGTCCCAGGCCGCCGGGCTGCTCAGCTCGCTGCCGGCGGAGCTGCGCGCCGACGTGACCCTGCGCATGGCCAGCCTGGATCAAATTTCTCCAGAAATCATTTCGAAGATCGCCACCGTAATCGGAGCCAAGCTCAAATCCATCGGTGAGCTGAGCCGGGAGGCATACGGCGGCGTGCACGCCGTCGCCGAAATGGTGAACCGCCTGGATTCGAACACGGCCAAGGAGATTCTCGACTACATCGAGCAGGCCAACCCGGCGGTGGGCGAGACCATCCGCCACCTGATGTTCGTCTTTGAGGATCTGCTGCTGCTCGACACCGAATCGGTGAAGGAAGTGCTGAGCAAGGTCGATCGCAAAATTCTGACGGTGGCGCTGAAGGGCACCAGCGATCAGATGAAGCGCCACATGATGCAGGCGATGAGCCAGCGCGGCGCCGAAATGATGAAGGAAGACATGGAAGCGCTCGGCCCCATCAAGATCAAGGAAGTGGAAGCGGCGCAGCAGCAGATCATCGCCGTGGTGCGGCAGCTTGAAAGCGAAGGCGTCATCAGCCTGAAGGGCGCGGCTGGAGAACAGTATGTCGTGTAAGCGCATTCAGGCCGCAGAGTCGCGCGCGCTCGCGGTACTCGCCTGGCGGCCGGGAGCGATGGCCGCCCCCGCCATTGCGCCCGCCAAATCCGACGCCGCCGCGCCCGATGCAAAGGAAATCGAGTCGCGCGTGCAGGCCGCTTATCAGCAAGGCCATGCGGAGGGAGAATCCGCGGGAGCGCAGCGCGCCGCCGAACGGCTGGAGCCCGCAATCGCGGCCTTCAACCGGATCGCGAACGAGCTGGCGACGCTGCGCAAGCGTTTTCGCGCGGAAGTGGAGGAGGACACCGTCAAACTGGCGATCGCCATCGCGCGCCGCGTGCTGCATCGCGAAATCGCCACCGATCCGGAAGCGATCCTCGGGCTGGTGATGGCCGCGTTTCATAAACTCAATGCACGCGAAACGCGGCGTTTGCGCGCCGCGCCAGCCGATGCGGCGCTGATCTCGCAACACCGCGCGAAGCTGTCGATTCCGGAGGGTCTCGAGATCTGCGCGGACGCCTCGCTTGCGGCCGGCAGCGTGGTCTTTGAAACTTCGCGCGGAGAAATGGACGCGTCCATCGACACGCAGCTTGGCGAAATCGAGCGCGGATTCGCGGACATCGTGAAAAGGAGAACGCGCTGAACCCGCCGGAGACGACGATGCATTTTGACGAATACAGGTCCGCGCTGCCGCGCATCGAAACGATACTCTCATCCGGCCGGATTCGCGAGCTGACCGGATTGCTGGCGGCTTCCGATGGTCCGGCGGCCGCGCTCGGCGATTTATGCGAGATTCGCCCGGCTGGGAAAAAGTCGATTCGCGCGCAGGTGGTTGGCTTTCGCGACGGCCGCGTGCTGCTGATGCCGCTCGAGGAAACCGGAGGCTTGCAGCCCGGCGATCTGGTGATCGCCCGTCCGGAAGCGGCGCAAATGGAGGTCGGCCCTCAACTGCTGGGCCGCGTAATCGACGGCTTCGGCAAGCCGATCGACGGCGGGCCGCCCATCGACTCCGAAGCGGCTTACGATCTTTACGCCGCCGCGCCTGGACCGCTGGAGCGCGAGCACATTACCGAGCCCCTGGTCACCGGCGTGCGCGCCATCGACAGTCTTCTTCCCTTCGGCAAAGGCCAGCGCGTGGGAATTTTCGGCGGATCGGGCGTGGGCAAGAGCACTCTGCTGGGCGCCATGGCGCGCCACAACTCGGCCGACGTAAGCGTGATCGCGCTGATTGGCGAGCGCAATCGCGAGGTGCGCGAATTTCTTGAAAAAGAGCTGAGCGCGGAGGGATTGAAGCGCAGCGTGGTGGTGGTCGCGACTTCCGATATGCCGGCGCCGCTGCGCATTCGCGCCGCTTACGTCGCGCTCGCCATCAGCGAATATTTTCGCGATCAGAAGAAAAGCGTTCTGCTGGTGATGGATTCAGTAACGCGCCTGGCCATGGCTCAACGGGAGATCGGATTGGCCGCCGGCGAGCCTCCTTCGCAAAAAGGATATACGCCGAGCGTGTTCAACCTCCTGCCCAAGATTTTCGAGCGCGCCGGAAATTTCAAAACCGGATCGATCACCGGGTTTTTCACCGTCCTGGTCGAAGGCGACGATTTCAATGAGCCGATTTGCGACGCCACGCGCGCCATTCTCGATGGTCACGTGATCCTTTCGCGCGAGCTCGGCGCGCGCGGGCATTATCCCGCCATTGACGTGCTCAATTCGGTAAGCCGCCTGGCCCATCGCATCGCCTCGCCGCAGCAGCGCGAGGCCGCCCGCAAGATTCGGGAAGCGCTCGCCGAATTTCAACGCTCGGAAGATCTCATTAATTTGGGCGCTTATGCGGCGGGCTCCAATCCCAAGCTCGATTCGGCGATTCGCGTCCGTCCCAAGCTTCTTGAATTTTTGCGGCAGGAGCCGGACGTCTGCGAGCCGATCGCAGAGACCCTCGCCAAGCTGAACACGCTGGCGGGCCACACGGCATGAAGAAGTTTCAATTCCCGCTGGCCCGCGTCCTCGATTGGCGGCGGGCGCAGGCGCGCATCGAGGAATCGAAGCTCGAAGCGCTTTACGCCGAACTGCGGGCCTTCGAGGAAGCCGCAAGAGCTCTGGATCGGGAACAGGACGAGGCAAAGAAAAACATCGCCGCGCGCGGCGCCACGGGAGCCGACCTGGTTCGCCTCGGCGATTTTCATCGCTTCACCGCGGCCGAGCACGCGCGCCTGGACGGCCAACGCGCCGGCTGCGCCCGCCGCATCACCGCGCAGATGGAAGTTCTCGCCGGAAAGCGCCGCGATGTCCGTCTGCTCGAACGGTTGAAGCAGCGGAAACTCATCGCCTGGAACGCCGATCTGAATCGCGAAATGGACGCGCAGGCCGAGGAATCCTACCTGGCGCGGTGGAATCGTAAAGACCTCTAACTCGGGCCGAAACTCTCACGCTTCCTTTGGGTTAGCTCTTCAAGGAGGTTCTGAGTGAAATTGTGTTTAGGTTGGGCCGCCGTACTGCTGCCTGCCGCGCTCCTCGCGCAGCCGCAGATCGGCGGAGGGCAATGCTCGTCATCGACTCTGAATGGCAACTATTCGCTGTCTCTGAGCGGCCGCCAAATGTCGCAGGCCAGCTCGAGTGGCGCGACGGTGCTCGGATTCAAGGGCGCTCTTCAAGGAATCGGCTCGGCAAGCTTCGATGGCCAGAATAAGATCACCATCACGCTGGCCAATAACACCAATTCGGCCACCGGCACGGCGCAAACATGGTCCGGCACGTACACGCTTCAGGCGAACTGCACCGGCACCGTGACTCTGACTGGCAACGAGACGGCAACTTTCACGCTCGGCGCTTACGACAGCGGGGCTACGTATTTCCTCGACGGCTACGACGGGACTTATTCCTTTACCGGCAGCGGAACCTCGCTACCGGCCACCTGCTCGGCGAGCCTGCTGAATGGGACCTACGCGTTTAATGGCAACGGCTTTGTCTTAAACTCCGGCGCGATCGGCACGGTAAACGCGATTTCAGGCATTCTGACGTTCGACGGCACGAACGCGGCGACCGGGAACTGGTACGTCTCGATCGCCGGTGGAACCCAGAACACGGTGACCACGGGCGCCTTCACGGTGACGTCGAACTGCACGGCTTCGGCAACCCTTTCAGATACTTCGGGCAACAAGTATTCGCTACAAATGGTGATCACAGCGCCCAAAGGGACCAACTTTATTCTTTCCGGCGCCAGCCCGTCGATCATGTTCTCCGGCAGCGGGAGGACGTTGTGAAATACACCGCGATTCTCCTTCCGATTCTTGCCGCCGGCGCGTGGGCTCAAGGCAACCCGCCCGCTCCGCCGAGTTGCAGCGCGTCCATGCTGAATGGCGTTCGCGCCGTGACCCTAACCGGGCGTCAGGTTTCGGCCGCCGGCGTGGTGCAGCAGATCCTGTTCGCCGTCGGCACGGCGACCTTTGATGGCGTAAGCGCGGTGACGTTCAACCTCACCGCGGATACCAACAACTTTTCCGGCGCGGCGCAAAAATGGTCCGGGACCTACGCCATCCCATCGAACTGCCTGGGCACGCTCGCCCTTGTTTCCGGCGGAACGGCGTCTTTCACTCTGATTCCGTATAACAACGGAGACGCCTTCACCATCACCGGCCAGGACGCAACCTATAGTTATACCGGCAGCGGCTCGCTCATGCCGGCCTCCGGTTGCCTCACCAGTTCCTATACCGGCTCCTACGCGTTCAGTGCCAATGGATACGGCCTTAATCTTGGAACCATTTCGACCTCGGTATTGCAAGGCGTGGCCAACGGCCTTAACACCGTAGCGGGCATCCTGCAATTCAACGGAGCGGGCGGCGCCAGCGGATCGTGGAGCGTCGCCACCAACGGCAACGCGTCCCCGGCCACCGTGAGCGGGACCTATTCGGTCGCCTCGCCAGGCTGCGCGGCCACCGTCTCGCTGACCGATCAGAACAATGTCAGCTACCAGTTGAACCTGATCGCCTCCTCCGCCGATTCGGCGAATTTCGATCTGATCGGCGCCAGTGCCGCCAGCGCGGCCACCGGCGGATTCGGCGTCGTCTTCTCCGGCGGCGGTCATTCGACGTTCGTTTATCCCGGCCTGGCCGTTCAAAACGCGGCGGGAATCTCCGGAGGAACACCGCCGGGCAGCTTGTTCAGTATCTACGGATATGGTTTGGCGGTGGGAAAAGCGCAGGCCCTGACGCCCACCTGGCCGACGACGCTCGCCTCCGCGCAGGTTACCGTGAACGGCGAACTCGCGCCGTTATATTATGCCGACAACAACGCGCTGGCGGGGGAGGCGCTGATCAACGCGCAGATGCCGCTTGATATTCCACCCGGCCTTGCAACCGTGGTCGTCAAAAACGGATCATCCAACAGCAACGCCGTCGCGATCAACGTGCCCACGGCGGCGAATCCGGGAATATTCCTTTACGGCGCCAATCACGCGGTCGCGCAGAACTTCCCCAACTACACGCTCAACTCCGGAACCACGCCGGCCAAAGCCGGCAGCGTGATTGTCGTGTACTTCACCGGTGGAGGAGCAGTGCAGGGCGGCAGCTCCATCATGACCGGCCACCCCACGCCCGCCGCGCCATATCCGCTGGCGACTACGAACGTGAAGGTGACCATCGGCGGGATGCCGGCGTCGGTCGATTATATCGGACTTACGCCGACGCTGATCGGCGTGTATCAGGCCGATATCGTCGTACCGAAACTGACGGCGGGCGACCATGCGCTGGTGATCACCATCGACGGCGCCGCGTCGAATTCGGCATTGGTATCCATCAATTAAAAGACGGGAGCCGTGCGGCGAGTCCGGTAAAATAAATCATGCCTACTCGCCGCATCGGCATTCTTACCGGAGGCGGAGACGTCCCGGGCCTCAACTCCGTCATTAAAAGCGTCGTTTATCGCGGAACGGAAAACGACTGTGAAGTGATCGGCATCCGCCGCGGCTGGGAAGGGCTGACGCATCTCAACTTCGACGATCCGGAAAGCGTCGAACATTACATCTGGCCGCTGAATCGCGAAAACACCCGCACCATCGATCGCTTCGGCGGCACCGTGCTGCATTCGACGCGCACCAATCCGTCGAAAATGAAGAAGCTCCCGGATTTTCTCGCTAACTGCACTTTCCCGCAGAGCGGCAACACCTGGGACCTCAGCTCTCAAGTCCTGCGAAATCTGGAAAGATTGAAGCTTGATTACCTGATCGCCATCGGCGGCGACGACACGCTCAGCTACGCCGCGCGGCTCGATCAATTGGGGGTCAAGGTCATCGGCATTCCCAAAACCATGGACAACGACGTCCAGCATACCGAATATTGCATCGGATTCTCGACCGCGATCACGCGCGCCACCGCGGCGATCGGACGCCAAAGAACAACCGTCGGATCGCACGAACGCATCGGAATCTTTCGTATTTTCGGCCGGGATGCCGGATTTACGGCGCTTTATACGGCCTATGTCACCTCCATCCGCTGCTGCATTCCGGAATTTAAAGTAAACCTTGACAAATTGATCGATTTGCTGCTCACGGAAAAGAGGGATACGCCCAGCAACTACGTTCTCCTGGTGATCTCCGAAGGCGCCAAGTGGGAGGGTTATACCATCCAGGAATACGGCGAACCGGACGCTTTCGGCCATCGAAAAAAGATGAGCGTCGGCGAGGCGCTGGCGGCCGAAATCCGCAAGCGCACCACCGAAGAAAGCATCGTCAGCGACCTGACCTACGACTTGCGCAGCGGCGAACCCGATTTCGTTGATAAAATGATCGCAACCACATACGGCAATATGGCGCTCGAAGCGGTGCTGAAAGGGCAGAGCGGAACCATGGCGGCGCTGGCGGCGGGCTGCTACACGATGGTGCCGATTCCCGATCCTAAACTGGGGCCGCGCAAAGTGGATGTCGCCACAATGTACAATACCGAGCGGTATCGGCCCAGCTACGCCAACAAAGCCGGCATGCCGATCTTCCTCACCCGCGCGTGAAGTGGCTTTCGCGCTTTCGCTCCAAAATCGATCCTGCGGAGGTTCGCGAATATTTCAATCGCGCCGCCGCCGATGAAGAGCATTACCCCTCGACCATCGATCCGCGAATTTTTCATGTCAAGCTCGTGCTGGAGCATTTAGGCGACGCCAACGGCCGCCGCGTGGCCGATATCGGCTGCGGCAAAGGCCGCTTTGCGCGAATCGTCAAGGAAAAATATCCGGACGCTTCGGTGGTCGCCGTCGATCTGGCGGAAGCCATGCTCGCCTGCGTGCCCTCCGGCATTCACCGCGCCGCGGCGACCATGACTTCCCTCCCCTTCGCCTCCGCGTCCTTCGACGGCGCTTATGCCACCGAATCGCTCGAGCATGCCATCGATATCCCGCGCGCCGTCTCCGAGCTGTGCCGCATCGTCAAGCCCGGCGGCCGCATCGCCATCATCGACAAGAATCGCGAAGCCTGGGGCCGCCTGGAAACTCCGCAATGGGAGCAATGGTTCGCCCGGAAACAGCTCGAAAAATTGCTCTCGCGCGATTGCCGGGAAGTCCGCAGCCGGCCGATTTCCTATTGGGAAGACGTCGAGCCGGACGGCCTGTTTCTGGCCTGGCTCGCCGTGAAGTGATTTTTTAGGAAACCAAATCGCGGAATCGCCGTATTATCTCCGAAAGGAGGGTGGATGAAGCTTGCGTTGATTCTGAGCATGCTGCTGGCGATCCCGGTCTTTGCGGCGTCCTGCGATGGCCGCCAGGAGGCTCGCCGCTTCCGCGCCGAGATGAGGCGCCAGGCCGCGCAACTGCGCCATGAAGCGTTCCAAATGAGGATGGAGGCGATGCGCCAGGCACGCCAGGCACGGGCGGAAGCGCGGCGCGAGGCTAGCGAGTTTCGCCGGTCCCTGCGCGACTGGTGATTTTTATCATCGATCGCCTGCGTGATAAAAAAGAAGAGCTATGAAAACCGCTCTTCTGCCTCTGGCGGGCGTTATTTCCGTTCTTTGTCTGCTTTCACCGCGCGGATGGGCGGCTCCTCCATCGCAGACGCTTTCGCTTTCAGGACTCCGGCAGCCGGTCGAAATCGTCAAGGATCACTGGGGCATCTCGCATATCTACGCCCAGGACGAGCACGATCTGTTCTTCGCTCAAGGCTACAACGTCGCGCGCGATCGTTTGTTTCAGCTCGAAATGTGGCGGCGCCAGGCGACCGGAACGGTGGCGGAAATTCTCGGCAAAAAAGAGCTGAAGCGCGATATCGGCAACCGGCTTTTTCGCTTTCGCGGCGATCTCAACCAGGAGCTCAACTGGTATCATCCGCGCGGCGCCGCGATCATAGCCGCGTTCGTGGATGGAATCAACGCGTATATCGCGGAAACCGAGCGCAACCCGGCGCTGCTGCCCATCGATTTCAAAATGCTCGGCATCAAGCCGGGCAAATGGACCAGCGCCGCCGTCATTTCCCGCTTCAACGGCCTGCTCGGCAATATCGAACAGGAGCTGAACATCGCGCTGGCGGTGCGCGCCATCGGCGCGGAAAATGTAAAGGATATCGACTATTTCCAGCCGCCGAATCCGAATCTTGAAATGGACCCGGCCATCGACGCCTCGCTCCTCAGCAAAGAAATTTTGGATCTCTACCGCGCTTACCGCACTCCGCTCAAGTTCACGCCGGACGAACTGACGGCTGAATATCGCAATCCGAAAAACGCCGCACGGCTTGAGGTGCCCTTCTCCCCGATCGACCTCAGCCAGCGCCGCGAAGATATCGGCAGCAACAACTGGGTAGTGAGCGGCCGGCTCACCGAGAGCGGCTATCCGCTTTTAATGAACGATCCGCATCGCGTGCAGGAAGCGCCGTCGCTGCGCTATTGGGTCCATCTGGTGGCGCCCGGCTGGAACGTGATCGGCGGCGGCGAGCCCGCGCTTCCCGGCGTCTCCATCGGACATAACGATTTCGGCGCGTGGGGTCTGACGATTTTCGGCACCGATAGCGAGGACCTCTACGTCTACGACACGAATCCTGAAAACCCCAACCAATATCGCTATCAGGGCGCGTGGGAATCAATGGATATCGTCAGGGAGACGATTCCGGTAAAGGACGAACCGCCGGTTGCAGTCGAACTGAAGTACACGCGCCACGGTCCCGTCGTGTTCGAGGACCGGGCGCATCACAAGGCATACGCCGTGCGCGCCGCCTGGCGGGAAATCGGCGGCGCTCCTTATCTGGCGAGCCTGCGCATGGATCAGGCGCATAGCTGGCAGGAGTTCCGCGACGCCTGCGCCTATAGCCGCATTCCCGCGGAAAACATGGTGTGGGCCGATCGCGACGGCAACATCGGCTATCAGGCGGTCGGCATTGCGCCGCAGCGTCCGAACTGGAGCGGACTGGTTCCGGTGCCCGGCGACGGCCGTTATGAGTGGGACGGCTATCTTCCGATCAAGGCCCTGCCGAACGTCCTGAATCCGCAAAAAGGGTTCTATAACACCTCAAACGAATACCAAATCCCACCGGATTGGCCGTATAAGGAAGCGCTGCATTACACCTGGGCCGATCCCTATCGCGCCCAAAGCGTGGCGGAATTTTTGGGCTCCGGCCGCAAATTTTCGGTGGCCGATATGGTCCAGCTTCAGAACAATAATTTGTCGATCCCGGCGCGCAGCCTGGTTCCGCTGCTCGCCGATCTCGATGTTTCAAACGCAGCGGCGCAAAAAGCGGCGGAGCGGCTGCTCCACTGGAATTTTTCGCTCGACCGCGATTCCGTCGCGGCGGGCATTTACGAGATGTTCCAGCGGCGCCTGATGGCGAATGTTCGCGAAGTGGTGGTTCCCAAGGAAGCACGCGCGTTTATCGGGATGCCGCCGATGTCGCGCATCGTGAGCTGGATGCAGGCGCCGGACGGACGCTTTGGAAGCGATCCCATCGCCGGCCGGAACGCTCTTCTGGTGAGGAGTTTGGAAGAAGCGGTGGCGGAGTTGTCACGCCGGCTCGGCCCGGATATGGAGAAGTGGAAGCTCGGGGCGTATCACTACGCGCGAATTTTGAGTCCGATGAGCGACGCGGTGCGTCCGGATCTGCGCGATAAATTCGACGTCGGCCATTTCCCGCGCGGCGGCGACAGCTACACCATCACGGCCACCGGCGGCGGCGATAATCAAACCTCCGGCGGATCGTTCAAAATCGTCGCCGATACCGAAAATTGGGACAATTCCGTGGGATTGAATAACCCCGGCCAATCCGGCGACCCCGACGATTCGCACTATCGCGACCTGTACGAATTGTGGGCGCGCGGCAAGTACTTCCCGATCTTCTATTCGCGCGCGAAGGTAGATTCAGTAGCGGAAAAAGTGTTTACGCTGAAGCCCGCGAACGCATATTAGGTCTGGCCCGAATCGGTGGTGCAGCTTGCAAACGGGAACGCCTTGCCCGCGGTCTTCATCAATCGCGCCTTAACCAGATCCGGCGTCAGACTCGGCTGAATCGCCGGCAGAGCGCGTGAGTTGTTGGCGATGTCGCGCTCCGCTTCGAAATCCCGCTTGCCGCCTGATATGATGTATCACACGTATGAGAACACCGATTATACTGCTTGCCTGTTCCGCTCTTCTTCTCTCCGCCCAGCCCCCCGAAAAACCGGTGGTCGAATTGCAAATGATGACCTGGGCCGAGATCAAGCACGCCATCCAGGATGAAGGCATGATCAATGTGATCGTCTACAACGGCGGCGTCGAGCAGCGCGGCCCGCAGAACGTTGTCGGCGGCCATAATCTGATGGGGGAACAGACCGCGCGCGCCATTGCGCTCAAGCTCGGCCACACGCTGGTCGCGCCGGTGATTCCGTACTCGGTCAATGAAGCTCCCGACAGCCTGCCTTGGGGCACCATCGGGCTCACCGGGCCGATTTTCAAGGACGTCAACGAGCGCGTCGCCGAGCAGCTCATCAAAAACGGATTTAAGAATGTCTTCCTCATGGGCGATCACGGCGGCGGCCAGAAGGAACTGGGCGAAGTCGCCAAGGAGCTGGACGCCAAGTATTCGGCCAAGGGTGTTCACGTCTATTTCTGCGATCGCATGTATGAAAAGGCGCAGAACGATTATTGGAAGTGGCTGGCCGATAATCACTACCCGTCTTATGGTCACGCCAGCATCATGGATACTTCGGAAATGCTGTACCTGAGCACCCGCGACAACCACGATTGGGAATGGGTGCGCAAGGACCTGATCAAAACCGCCGTCGGCGATCCGGTCCCCGTGCGCGGGCAGCGCCGCGATCCGAACGCGCCGCGCATCAACAACGGCATCACCGGCGATGCGCGTCCGTCGACGCCGGAGCTGGGCAAGCGCATTTTCGATATGAAGGTCGACTACGCCGTCGACCAGATGAAGGAATTCCTGGCGGGCCAGAAGCCGGGCGCAAATTAGCTCGATTCAGATTTGCAGAACCTGGCGGGTGCGCGCGCGGACAAGCCCGCATTCATCCCGGGGTAACTCCGCGGGGGATTTACTGCCGCCGCGGACCTCGGCTGCCGCCGCCTTCCCTCGCCGTCATCGGCCGCGCCTCGTTCACCACTAACGTGCGGCCCATCAGATCCTTGCCGTGGCAGGCGTCCACGGCGCGCATGGCCGCGGCATCGTCGTTGATTTCCACAAACCCGAATCCGCGAGCCTGGCCGGTAAAACGGTCGCGCATGACCGTGACTGAGTCCACCGTCACGCCATTATCGGCAAAAAAGTTCTGTACGTCCGTCTCATTTGCCGCATAGGGGAGATTTCCCACGAAAAGCTTTTTCACTCGAAACACTCCTGACTGTAACTGGAGACGGAGACAAAGACCGGGCAGGCCATGAAAGGCGGGAACCGAACGGACCGAGTCAACCTGAGCACTCCAATACGGTGGAAGTATGCCATGAAATTGAGCACGGAGTCAAAGGGAATTATGCCCGATGGCAGGGGCAAATCCGGGACCGTTTCGCCGCTAATCCCCCGCTTCGGCCGGAAGCGAGGCGCCCAATTCCGGCTCGCTCAGATTACTATGGCCCTTGGCGTACAGGAAATAAACGGCGAGGCCGATCGCCATCCAGACCAGCGCCGCAAGCTGCGTCGTGGAATCGAGGCCGATAATCATTAATCCGCAGACCACCATCCCCAGGATGGGCACCAGCGGTACCAGCGGCGTCCGGAACGGGCGTGCCTGGTTCGGGCTCTTGCGGCGTAAAATCCACACACCTAGCGACACCAGCACGAAGGCGAACAGGGTCCCGATCGAGGTCAGATTTCCGGTGATATCGCCGGGCAAGAATCCGCCGATCGCGGCGACGAAAAAGTATAGAACTGCGTTGCACTTATAGGGCGTGCGGAAGGTCGGATGAACCTCGGAAAACAGCCGCGGCAGCAGGCCATCTTTCGCCATCGAATAAAAAACGCGGCTCTGGCCGAGCAACATGACCAGCATCACCGACGAAAATCCCGCAAGAATCGCGACCGTCACCAGCGTCGCTAGCCACCCGTATCCGGTCATGTAAGTCTTGATCGCGTAAGCGACCGACGCTTCCATCCCCTTGTTGGGATCGACGAAATCGGCCGAGGGCGAAACGCCGGTCAGAACCCAGCTAAACAGGATATACAGGACGGTGCAAACCGCCAGTGATCCCATGATGCCGATGGGCATGTTTTTTCCGGGATCGATGGTCTCCTGCGCGGCGGTCGAAACGGCGTCGAAGCCGATGAACGCGAAAAACACCACCCCGGCGCCGCCCAGCACGCCACCCCAGCCGTGTTTGAAAAATCCCTCGTGAGTCGAATCGGCGGGAAGCAAGAACGGGGTGTGGTTCTCCGGCCGGATGAACTGCCAGCCGAGCGCGATAATCATGATCACGATCGTCACCTTAACGGCGACGATGATCGCGTTGACGATGGCCGATTCCGACGTGCCTTTAATCAGGAGCAGCGTCAAAACCAGCAAAATCAGCACCGCGGGGCCGTTGACGATGCCGTGCACGCCGCCCGGTCCGGTTTGCAGCGGCGAATGCCGCCAGGCCCAGGGAATCAGATCGGGAAATAATTGATTGAAGTACTCGGTCCAGGCAATGGACAGCGTCGCCGCGCCGAGCGCGTACTCCAGGATCAGGGCCCATCCGATCACCCAGGCAACCAGCTCGCCCATGGTGACGTAGGCGTAGGTATAAGCGCTTCCGGCCACCGGAATCATGGCGGCGAACTCCGCGTAGCACAAACCCGCGAACGCGCACCCGATCGCCGCGACGATGAACGATAGCGTTACCGAGGGTCCCGCGTTTTGGCCGGCCGCCGCCGCCGTGCGCACGAAAATGCCGGCGCCGATGATCGCGCCGATGCCCAGCGCCACCAAACCCGGCCATCTCAAAGTGCGCTTCAGGCCGCCTTTTTCGTCGGCCTGCGCAAGCAACGTGGATAACGGTTTGGTGCGGAAAAGACTCATAGGTAAATATGCTAACAGCTTTCCGCAAAAGAGCGGGCGCTTATACCGTCTCGCCCAGAAGCGATTTCAGCTTCGCATGGCCGGAGCGGCTGACCGGAAGCTGTGTGCCGTCGCTCAGCACCGCGACGCGACTGTCGCGCGTGTACGGCTCGATGCGCGCGATTCGTTCCAGGTTCACGATGTAGGAGCGGTGAATTCGCACGAATTTCTTGGGATCCAGTTGCGTTTCGATGCTCGAAATGGTCTGCTGCTTCAGATAATTTTTCTTTTCGCTGCGCAAGGCGATGTAATCGTCCTGCGCTTCGACGTAATCCAGGCGATCGATCGGGATGATGTGAACCTTCGTGCCGTCTTTCACCACCACCCGCTCCAGTTTCCGCTCCGGCGGGCGGGCGGCGGCGGAAAGCTCGGCGGCGGCGATCGGCGGCGCGGGATTTCCCAGCCGCCCCCGGACTTTTTCGAGCGCTTTATGCAGCCGATCGACGCTGAACGGCTTGAGCAAATAATCGACCGCGCTCGCGTCGAAGGCGCGCATGGCGTACTGATCGTAGGCGGTGACGAAAATAATGGCGGCCGGCGTGTCGATCAACTCCAGAACTTCGAAGCCGTCGAGCTTGGGCATCTGCACGTCTAAAAATACGACGTCGGGCTTCAGCTCGCCGATGGTCTTCACCGCCTCAAAGCCATTGGCGCATTCGGCGATGACGTCCACGCCGGCGGCTTCCTCCAGATATTCACGCAGAAGCTGCCGCGCGAGATCTTCGTCGTCCACGATGACGGCGCGAATGGGAGTCATGCATTCCTTCGGCAGGGCACGATCATTTCCGCCCGAAATTGATTTTTCACCGCCTTCGCCGTCAGCCGCGCCTCCGGGCCGAAGCGGGTTTCCAAGCGGCTGCGGACATTGCGCAAGCCCAGCCCGTGGCGGCGCGGCGCGGGAGAATCGGGATCGAAGCCGTTCTCCACGCTCACTTCGAGCAGGCCATCGTTCACCCGTCCCTCCACTTTGATGATTCCTCCATCGACCATGGTCGCGATTCCGTGCTTCACCGCGTTCTCGATCAGAGGCTGCAAGACCAGAGGCGGAATCAGGCAATCGGCGCAGGAATCGTCGACATTCATTTCAACGCGCAGCCGCGATCCGTAGCGAACCTGCTCGACGTCAAGATAGGTCCGGGCCAGCGCCAGTTCCTCGCGCCAGGAAATGCTCTCTTTTTCACCCAAACCGAGCGTATTGCGCAGAAAATCGGACAGCCGGATGCACATTTCGCGCGCGCGAGCCGGGTCGCTGCCGGCCAGCGCGGTGATCGAGTTGAGGCTGTTGAATAAGAAATGCGGATTGATCTGCGCCTTCAGCGCGCGCAGCTCGGCTTCGCGGGCCTGGATCTGCGCCTGCCGGGACTGCTCCAGCGCGAACAGAACATAGTGCAGCGCGACCGACAAGGAATAAAGCAGCATCGCCACGATGACCAGGTCGGGAATGCCGGGCCGCAGCCGCAGTCCGGCGCCGAGAAGATAGGCGATCAGCCGCGCCAGTTCCACCCACAGGGCCGTGGCGATCACGGCCGCGCCGAAATGATTCAGAATCACGCTGAGCCAGGTTCGCCGCGGAAGCTGGATCTGGCGGCACATATACCAGGGCGTCAGGCAGCAAAACGCGTAGAAAAAGCACAGCGGCGCCGCGATCAGCAGCGCCTCGCGCCAGGTGAGCGTTGCGGGAATGCGCAGCAGCGCCGAAAGCATCAGCGCGAAAAATCCCCACAGGCCCAGGTACGAGGCGAACCACGTTCGTTTGGCCAGAATCGGGTGCATCAGTTTTTTACAGTAACGCCGCCAAACACCGCGCTGCCGGTGACAAAAAGAGACGGCGATTTCACGTCGCCACGTACCGGCGGGACCGTCCGATCGGAGAAGCCGCCGAAAATTCCGGTGCCGCGCATTACCACCGTCCACGTTTCGGGCACGGTCACCTCGACTCCGCCAAAAACCGCGTTGCACTCCAGGCGCGCCTGATCGCCTTTCATCGCCGCCCTGGTCAGATCCAGTTCCACGCCCCCGAAGACCGCGTTTACTTCTCCGCCCTCGAACTGCTGCGTGTCGAAACTGCGCTCGGCGTGCGAGAAAACCGCGTGAATTCCGGCCGAATTGAGCGTGCTCTCATCGTTTAACGTGGCATTTGAGCGCCACGGACCGGCCCACGGGTGGCCTCCGGATTCGAGCGCGCGCAGGAGCATCCCCAGGCCAATGGCGATCAGGATCGCGGGCCAGAAAAAGCCCCACACGTTTCCGTGAATAATGCCGAAGTTGCGAAGCAGGAAAACGGTCCCGAACGCGGCGACGATCCCGCCCGCGATCCGCCCGCCGGCCCCCCAGGAGTTCAGCAGCTTGGAGATGCCGGCGGCGATCAAGATGACCGGCCAGTAATCCCAAAGATTCTCAATGACGACGATCCCGAGATTTTGCAGAAGCAGGAGGATGCCGATTCCCGTCAGGATCAGCCCGATAATCGCGCCGCCGAAGCCGGTGTGAAAATGCGCGCGCCGCGCCGCGCAAGCGTCCCAGCTCCGGCTGCGCTGCTCAATCCGCTGCTGAAGACGCGCCATTTTCGCATCAAAACGGCGCCGCCGGGCTTCGATTTTCCGCTCCCAGGGCGATTTCGGTGCTTCGGGCGAGTCGGCCATCGCGAAATCCTTCCGTAAGCGATGTTAGCAAGCTTACTTACCGGATCCGAGATCGATTCGGCGAATGGCCGTTTCCGGCCGGTGAATCGCAGAAGTACTACATGGTGCTGAGTTTAATGTAACGGCCGATATCGGGAATCGATTTTAAAACCACAAAAGCGGTATATCCGCCAGCGATTATCGCGACGGCCCAGCCAAAGGTGCGCATTTCAACTCTCCTTTGTGAGTGGATTCGGCAAGCAGCGATTCGAAAAGCTCCTCCCAGCTCGTGTACCCGTGTTGGGCGCGTTCGCGCTGCAAACGAGCGAGCGTGTCGCGCTGTAAACGGATCCATCCGCTGGACGGAAAATAAAAATTCATCACCTCGCGCCATATCGCGACGGGCATCCGATACGCGGCGTCCTTGCTCCAGGGGATCTGCTCGACCAGGAAACCCGTTTCGGATTTGACGAAAATGGTGCCGCTGAACAGGAATCGCAGCGGAATTTCGCCGTTTTCCATCGCCGCCAGATATTTCGCCGCGGTCACTTCGAAATCGTAGGTGCAAGGAACGGGAAGATTAACTTTCGCGCCGCCTTCAAACGCCGGAACGTTGACGGTGGCTTGCGTCCAGGTGAGCGGATGCAGAGTTTCGCCCCAGCGGTCCGGTGCGCCGAAGATGTCCGCTAACCGTTGTTTTTCTTCGAGCGTGTGCGGACGGCGGCGCGGCTCGATTCGCAACTGGCAGTTCAGCAGGATGGCCTGAATCGGGCGCGGATCGCGGATGCGCAAGCCGAACGCGATGGTGGGTGCGGCTGCGTGCGGCAGCGCTCGCGCGCCGGCGACTGCAAAATCGGTCATGCCGGTTCCGTCTCCTTAAGTCTGTCGAGAAAATCGTCGATCCGGCGCAAAGCGTCGCGTCCGCCGGCGAAGCCGCGCCAGGACTGGCGAATCCGGCCGATGAGTTCATAGCAGACATCGACCGGCACAATCCAGGCGGCTCGTCCGGTGACCAGCAGCGCCTCGACATCCGGCTCAGGCAATGCGAACGGCCGCGCATTCAGGAACGTTTCCGGGGAAATTTCCGATTCGGTCGCGCCGGCGGGGCTGGGATAAAATACGCGCAGGCGATTGGCCGTCGAGTCGCGGATAAAAAAAGCGGCGCCCGCCGGTATATTTTCGGCTGCAAGATCAACGTTCGGCACATTGCGATAACGCCGCGGAACGGATCGGAGTTTGCCGCCCGCCGCTGCGGAATTTGCGAACAGCAGAGAACACGGCCGGCAGGCGCACAGCAGACGATGCCTTTCGATATCGACGACATGCGAGTGTCCGGGCGAAATCACGGCGCCGCACAGCTCGCATTTTTCGGATTTCGGCGGCGGGGGCTCCATTAGCCGGCGAAGTTTCAGCAGCGCTTCCATTTTAAATTCCGATCTGCACCAGCGGCGCGGCGGGCAGGCCCTCGACGGCGACGGCTTCGATTTCCGGCGCGGCATCGAGAGCCGCGCGTTCGATCACCTGCGCGATTCCGGCGGGCAGCGGAGCGCCATTTTTCCCGATCCGGATGCGCGCGATTTTTTCTGAAATGCCCGCAAGCTCGAAATGCGATCCAAAGGCGGCCTCCAGGCGCCGCAGGGCATCGCGCAAGCGGGTTTCCGGATCGATGGGGTGAAGATCATGAAGTAAAAACAAGCTGCCGACGAGTTTGTCCTCGGCCAGGCGCGCGGCGTATTCGGAACCCTTCAGGACGGCGAGAATTCGTTTTAATCCTTCGCCATAAAGCTGCATCAGCAGACGCATCAGTTCCTCGGCCGGCCCGCCGCCGGCGAGTTCGAGCAGTTCTTCGATGCGCGCAACCGTTTGATCAACGTCCAATCGCGGCGGCCTCCACCAGAGATTCAAGAAATCACGCGGCGCCCTCGGCGTAAGGCGAAGGCACGTGCCGCTGCTCGATCGTTTTGCCGTTGCCGAGATACATATGAACGCCGCAGGGCAGGCACGGATCGAAGCTGCGAACCGTTCGCATGATGTCGATACCCTTGAAATTTTCGCGGCCGTTTTCCTCGAAAATCGGGCATCCTTGGACGGCGTCCTCATAGGGACCCGGCGTGCCGTAGGAATCGCGAGGGCTGGCGTTCCACGGAGTTGGCGGATAAGGATGATAGTTGGCGATTTTTCCGCCGCGAATCACCATGTGGTGCGAAAGCACGCCGCGCACCGCCTCGGTAAATCCGCAGGAGATCGCTTCGTCGGGAACTTTGAAGTCCTCCCAGGTTTTCGTTTTGCCCTTGCGCACGCAGTCCAGGCCTTTTTCGCAGAAGTACAAGCCGGCGGCCGCGGCGTAAGCCTGGAAGTAAGTGCGGGCGCGGTCGCGCTCGATCGCGTTGGACCACCGCGGGATTTTCCATTCGAACGTGACCGGCCCCTTGGTTGCGGATTTCGGCAGATGAATCTGAACGCTGCTGCCGGTGGCTTTCACGTATCCGATATCGACCAGGCCGTTGAGCGCGGTCGACCACAGGCGCGCAATCGGTCCGCCGCCGGTATCGAGCGCGAGATAATCCTTGCCGTCGAACCAGCGCGGGGACATCACCCAACTGTATTTTTCGCCGAATTCGCGCTTCTGCGGCTTCGGGATGGTCTGCTGATTCCAGGGATGCCGCATATCGACGGGATTGCCGATCGGATCGCGGGTCACAAACGGCTGCCGGTCCGCCCAGTCGTCGTAATAGGAGCTGCCGAGCAAAATGCGAATCCCCAGGTTGATCTTCACCAGATCGTTGGTGACCAGCTTGCCATCCACAACAACACCGGGCGAGACGTAAGCCTTTTTGCCCCAGTCGGTCATGTGCTCGTATTTAAAATCGCAGTATTCCGGATTCTGCCAACTGCTCCAGCAGCCGAGCAGGACGCGCCGCCGGCCGACTTCTTCATATCCCGGCATGGCCTCATAGATGAAGTCGAACAGATCGTCGTGCATCGGCACGACGCGCTTCATGAATTCGATATATTTCATCAGGCGCGTCAGGTAATCGGTAAAGAGCTGGGTGGTGGCGACCGTGCCGACGCCGCCGCCATAGAGCGTCGACGGATGCACGTGCCGTCCTTCCATCAGGCAGAACATTTCGCGAGTCAGCCGGCTCATCACCAGCGCCTCGCGATAAAATTCGCCCTCGAACGGATTCAGCGACTTCATGATGTCGCCGATGGTGCGATAACCGTGATCGGCGGCGTGCGGCGCTTCCCGGCGCTCGGCTTTTTCCCACACACCGGGATTGGTTTCCCGCACCATCTTTTCGCAGAAATCGACGCCGACCAGGTTTTCCTGGAAGATGTTGTGATCGAACATGTACTCGGCCGCCTCTCCGCAGTTGATGATCCACTCGCCGGTTTCCGGAGCGTGGATGCCGTAAGCCATGTTCTGGTTGTAAACCGAGCAGGTGGCGTGATTATCGCCGCAGATTCCGCAGATTCGGCTGGTGATGAAGTGCGAATCGCGCGGATCCTTGCCGCGCATGAACAACGAATATCCCCGAAAAATCGAGGACGTCGAATAGCATTCCGCCACGCGGCGCGTGCCGAAGTCGATTTTGGTGTAAATACCGAGGCTGCCGACGATGCGCGTAATCGGATCCCAGGAAACGTCGACCAGATTTCTTCCCTGCCGTTCCGCGCCGGCGAGTTCATCAATTTGTGTTGCCATAATTCCTCTTTGTTGCTCAATGCGTCCACGGCCGTCGATAACCGGTGGTCAGCTCGCTTCCGGGATGACGCCACCTCGGCTCCTGATCGACCGTATGTTTGGTGATGTCGCGCAGGCGGCGGATCATGGGGCCGTAAAAATGGCCGGTAAGCTCGGTGGACATGCGGCTGCCCGGCGGCTCATCCATGAACGGCATGAATTTATCCGGGAACCCCGGCATGGTGCAGGCGATGCAGATGCCGCCGACATTGGGACATCCGCCGATGCCGTCCATCCATCCGCGCTTGGTTACGTTGCAGTGGACCACCGGACCCCAGCAGCCCATCTTCACCAGGCATTGGCGCGTGCCGTATTCTTTGGCGAAATCGCCTTCCTCGTAATAGCCGCCGCGATCGCAGCCCTGATGCACCGTTTCCTGGAACAGCCAGGTGGGCCGCAGCTTATCGTCGAGCGGGATCATCGGCGCCGTTCCCATCGCCTGGTACAAGAGATAGAGCAGCGTTTCCGACATATTGTCGGGTTGAATCGGGCAACCCGGGACGCAGACGATGGGCAGTCCCGCTTTCGATCTCCAGTTCCAACCGAGATAATCCGGCAAGCCCATCGCGCCGGTGGGATTGCCTTGCATGGCATGAATGCCGCCGTAGGTCGCGCAGGTGCCCGCGGCCACCACTCCCCATGCTTTGGGCGCGAGCTTGTCGATCCATTCCATCAGGGTGACGGGCTGCCCGGTGTCAGGATCGTTGCCGAAGCCGGTCCAGTATCCTTCGCGCTTGATGCGCTCGTTGGCGATGGAACCTTCGATGATCAGCACGAAAGGATCGATTTTGCCCTCCGCCGCGCGCCAGTACGGCTCCATGAAATCCGCGCCGACTTTATAATCGACCAGCGGCCAATGAAACTCGACTTTGGGCAGGCCGGGCAGCGCGCCCATGGCGATATCTTCAATGCTCGGCGTCTGCGCGGCGGTGAGCGAGACGGAATCGCCGTCGCAGCTCAGCCCGGCATTGATCCAGAGAACGTGTACAACTGTATCTGGCATTACAATTCCTGATTGGTTCGGGTTTGAAAACGAAATGGATGCGGTCCTTTGAATTCTGCATACTGCTTTCGGTCCGCGAGAAGAGCGCGGCGCGCGCTCCCGTCATCATTTCAACCGTAAACGATGCTCTGGCGGGTGTAAAGACTATGACGGCGACACCGCTGTCGGTGGATCGCCGACCGGCGAGAGATTTCCCGTTTTAAAACAGCGAGTCGACTTCCCGCGCGGGCGTTAATTCCTGGAGGGCTGGTTCGGCCGGAGGGGCGAAGACGAAGCGTCCCGCGACCGCCGCCGCTCCCAGGGCGAGGATCGCCATCACGAACGCGGACTCGTATCCGAACGCGTTAGCCAGCAATCCAGCCGAGAACGAACTCATGCCGACAAACAGATCGTAAAACGCGCTGAGCACGCTAACCGCCGATCCGCGCTCGCCATCGCGCGTTCTGCGCAGAACCGAGGACGCAACGGAGGCCCAGGGAAATGAAAAGCCGAAGCCGAGCAGCCCGGCTCCGATGACGGCGCCGGTGAAGGCGGGTGCGGCGGCGAGAATCGCCAATCCAATGGCCATGCTCGCCAGTCCCGAATAGAACGTGATTCTGGGGTGGATCCGATCCGGCAATCCACCCAGGAAGAAACGCGAAAGAAGAACGAAGCCGGCGTAAGTGGAGAACGCGGCGGGTCCGGCGTTGCCGTGGCGCGCCAAATGCAAGATCAAAAACCCGGTGATGACGGGATAATGCACGTTAGTAAAGCCGACGGAAATTCCCGCGGGGATGAGCGATGCGCGCAGCCAGCCGGGGCGCCTTGTATGCGCCGAAGGGCGATAATCCTCGGGAATGCGGCTGAGCAGCGCCATGGCCGAAAGCGCCGCCACGATTTGAAATTTCGCGGCGTGATCGAAGGAGCCAAGAAGCTGCCCCACCAGCGGTCCGGCGGCGATGCCGCCCCAGATCCCGCTGCTCACGTATCCGAGCGCGCGGGCACTGCGCTGCACGCCCGCCACTTCCACCGCCCAAGCCGCGGCTCCGGTGTACAGACAAGCCTCGCCCAGACCCTGCAAGGATCGCGCCACATACATTGCGCCGACGCCGAATGGCAGCAGATAAGCGGCGCCGGCCAGCGTGCAGCTACAAAGGCCGGTGAGAAACGCGCGCTTGCGGCCTTTCTGATCCGCCAGCTTTCCAGCGAACGGCCGGCTGCACAAGGCGACCACGGAAAACGTTCCAATCACGAAGCCGACGGCGCGATCCGATCCGGCCAAATCGTTGTGGATATGGGGAGCCAGCGCCGGCAGCACGGATCCGAAGCCGAGAAACCCGAGAAACGTCGCGCCGATCAGACACCAGAAGCGCCCCGTTAGCGACTCGCCCGACCCCATTGTTCTATCTTGGCACGGCTTGCCATTCCGCCGAAACAACTGTTATGAAACGGGCGCGAATGGGTCTAACCACAGTGAATTTCCAAGCCGTCGAAACCATCGCCAATGCGGTTTTATATGAGGGCTATCTCTTGTACCCGTACCGCCGCTCGGCGATGAAGAACCGGCAGCGATTCAATTTCGGCGTTCTTTATCCGCCGGCGTTCTGCCGGGAACCGGATACGTTCGAAATCTGGACCGAGTGTCTGATCGAAGGCGCATCACCGGCGATCGAAATGAAAACGCGATTCCTGCAACTGATCGATCGCGGAGATTGGCAGGAAGGCCGCGAACGCGAGGTGAGCATCGCGGCCGAGCCCGATTCGCCGCGGCGCGAGTCGTTCTCTTTTGATGGCGCGATTGAGGGAGAAATCGAGATCCGCTGGGAGCCGCTCGGCGGGAGTCTGCGAAAGATCGTCGCGCGCGTTCGCAACTGCGCCGATGGCGAGTTTTTGAATCGCGAGAAGGCGCTCGCGCGCTCGATGGTTTCGGCGCATCACATTTTGCGCGTCGAAGGCGGGCGGTTTGTTTCGCTCCTGGAGCCCGAGGAGCAGTTTCGCGAGGCCGCGGAAGGCTGCCGCAACGTGGGCGCGTGGCCGGTGCTGGCCGGCGAGCCCGGCGAGCGCGAAATGATGCTTGTATCGCCGATCATTTTGTACGATTATCCGCGGATTGCGCCGGAAAGTCCCGGCGATCTGTTTGACGCGACCGAGATCGACGAAATTCTCGCGCTGCGCATCCTGACCATGACCGAAGAAGAAAAGCAGGAGGTTCGCACCGGCGATGAACGCGCCCGCCGCATTCTGGAGCGAACTGAAACGCTTCCGCCGGAGCATTTCGCGAAGCTGCACGGCGCCTTACGTGGACTCAAATGAACGAATGGGAGTGGCATCTTCTCGAAGACTTTAATCCTCTGGAGCAGGTGTCGATCGCCGGCACCGAAGTTCGCGCCGGAGATCGCGTACGGCTGCGGCCCAAACCCGGGGCGGACATCATGGATTCGATTCTCGCCGGAAAGATCGCGATTGTTGAAAAGCTCGAACAGGATTACGAAGGAAAAATTCAAATCGCGGTGGTGCTTGAGGAAGATCCGGGCCGGGATCTCGGCATGCTCCGGCAGCCGGGTCACCGTTTCTTTTTTCACGCCGATGAAGTGGAGCCGCTGTGAAAATTCTGGTGGCCTGCATCGGCAACATTTTTCTCGGCGACGACGGATTTGGCTGCGAGGTGGCGCGCCTTCTGCGATCGCGCCCGCTGCCGGAAGGCGTGGTTCTGAAGGATTTCGGAATTCGCGGGCTGGACCTGGCGTACTCGCTTATGGAGCCCTACGATCTGGCGATTCTGGTGGACGCCTGCCCGCGCGGCGCCGAGCCGGGCACGATCCACGTCATCGAGCCGGATGAACAGGCGGGCGTTGCGGCGCTTGATCCGCACAGCATGGATCCGGCGAGCGTTCTGCGCGCGACGAAATCGATGGGCGCGGCGTGCCCGGTCCTGATCGTCGGATGCGAGCCGGCCGATCTGGGTCCGGAGGAAGGAAAAATCGGCCTCAGCAAGCCGGTGGCCGCAGCGGTCGAAGAGGCCGCCAATGTTGTCGAACGGCTGATCCATGACGGCGCGGGGTTAACCGTAACATCGCGATTGTGAAAAAGATGGAGCTTAAGCTGAGCTTATGTGCCTGGCGATTCCCGGAAAAATCGTAGAGATGCTGCCTGGCGATTCGGCGCAGGCGCTGGTGGAAGTGCTCGGCGTGCGCCGCAAAGTGGATCTCGGTTTGCTTGAGGAGGCGGACCCAGGCCGCGTCGGCGATTGGGTGCTGATCCACGTCGGATTCGCGATGAGCAAGGTCAGCGAACGGCACGCGATGGAGCAGATCCGGTTGCTCGAAGCGCTGGGTGAAACCGAAGCCGCCGCGATCGAGCTGCGCCAGGGCCTGGAGGCGACCTGAAGCATGAAATACGTCGATGAATTTCGCCGTCCGGAGCTGATCGGGAAAGCGCGCGAGGAAATTCGCCGCCTGATTGATCCGTCGCGGCATTATCGCTTCATGGAGGTGTGCGGCGGCCACACCCACGCCATTTATCGCTTCGGCCTGAAGGATCTTCTGCCTCGGAATATCGAGCTGGTGCATGGCCCCGGCTGTCCGGTCTGCGTTCTTCCGATGGGCCGCATCGACGATGGACTGGCCTTGGCGCGGCAGCCGGAAGTGATCTTCACGGCGTTCGGAGATATGATGCGCGTGCCCGGTACGCACGGCAGCCCGCTCGAGCAGAAAGCTCGCGGCGTGGATGTGCGAATTGTTTATTCGCCCGCCGATGCCCTGAAAATAGCCGAGGCGAATCCGGACCGGCACGTCCTGTTTTTCGCGATCGGGTTTGAGACGACCGCGCCATCCACCGCGCTCACGCTCAAGCGCGCCCGCGAGCGCGGGATCGGGAATTTTTCGGTGTTTTGCAATCACGTGACGATCATTCCCGCCATTCGCGCGATTCTCGATTCGCCGGATATGCGGATCGACGCGTTTATCGGGCCGGGTCATGTTTCGACGGTGATCGGCTGTCGCCCGTATGAATGGATCGCGCGCAATGAGAAAAAACCGATCGTTGTTTCAGGATTCGAGCCTCTCGATATTCTGCAAGCGGTGGCGATGCTGCTGCGGCAGCTTCGAAACGGCGAAGCGAAGGTCGAAAATCAGTACGGTCGCGTGGTGCCGTGGGAAGGAAACCGCTCGGCGTTGAAGGCGCTGGCGGAGGTTTTTGAACTGCGCCCGTATTTTGAATGGCGCGGCCTGGGATTCATCTCGCAATCGGCTCTGCGCATCCGCGACGAATACGCGGAATGGGACGCGGAGCGGCGCTTCACGGTGCCCGGCGTCCGCGTCACCGATCCTAAAGCGGCGCAATGCGGCGAGGTTCTCAAGGGCGTGCTCCAGCCGGCGCAGTGCAAATTGTTCGGCAAGGAATGCACGCCGGAGCATCCCATCGGCGCGCTGATGGTTTCCTCGGAAGGATCGTGCGCGGCCTACTATACGTTTGAGCATCGCAAGGCCGCGGTGGGCGCGCCATGAGCGGAGTGGCGCGAAAGATCCGTTTTCAGGACGCCCGCGTGGAGATGGCCCACGGGGCGGGCGGCAAGGCCAGCCGCAGGTTGATCGACGGCCTGTTCGCGCCGATCCTGTTCGGACCTTCATGGGAGCCACTCGGCGACGCTGCGCGCGTGGACGTCGGCGGCGCGCGCCTGGCCCTTACCACCGACAGCTTCGTGGTCCATCCACTTCGCTTTCCCGGCGGCTCGATCGGCGAGCTTGCGGTGAATGGAACCGTCAATGATCTGGCCGTCTCCGGCGCACGAGCCGTCGCGATGGTCGCGGGCTATGTTCTTGAAGCCGGTCTTCCCACCGAGATACTGGAAGCCGAGATTCGCGCCATGGCCGGCGCCGCCGCGCGCGCGGGCGTGACCATCGCCGGCGGCGATACGAAAGTCGTCGAGCACGGAAAAGCCGACGGCATGTACATCACGACCTCGGCTGTTGGACGCGTCATTCCGGATCTTGAAATTTCGCCGGCGCGCGTCCGCGTGGGCGATCAGGTGATTCTTTCCGGCCCCATCGGCGATCACGGCATCACCATTCTGCTCGCCCGCGGCGAGCTCGATTTTGAAGCGGAGCTGCGCTCCGATACGCGATCCGTGCTGCCGCTGGTGGAAGCGCTGGCGCGCGCGGCCGGCGGCGCGGTGCACTGGATGCGAGATCCGACGCGCGGGGGCGTGGCGACGGCGCTGAATGAACTGTCGCTCGATTGCGGCCTGGCAATCGCCGCCGAGGAGGAAAGAATTCCGGTGCGCGACGCCGTCCGCGGCGCTTGCGAGCTGCTCGGGCTCGATCCGCTGCACATCGCCAATGAAGGGCAGTTGATCGCGGTGGTGGCGCGGGATTCTGCCGAAGCCGCCGTGGCCGCGCTTCGCGAGACGCCGGGCGGAGAATACGCGTCGATTTTCGGAGAAGTCATCGCGCACCCTGCCGGCGCAGTGGTGGTGAAGTCGGCTTATGGCGGCAGCCGGATCGTGGACATGCTGGTCGGCGACCCGCTCCCGAGGATTTGCTGATGACGGCGGTCGCGGAAAATCTCGCCGCGCGGTTCATCAAGCGTAACCGTCTCTACCAGACGTTTTTCGATCGCGAAGCGGCGCGGCTGGCCGGCGCCTGCCGCGAAATGTCGGAACGATTCCTGAATGGCGGGCGCCTGCTGGCCTTCGGACGCGGGCCATACGCCACGGACGCGCAGCACGTCTCGGTCGAATTTGTGCATCCGATCATCGTCGGCAAGCGGGCGCTGCCGGCTATCGACATTTCGCTCGCTTTCGAAGCATGGGTGAAGTCGATTCTCCAGCCCGAGGACATCGTCATGGGGTTCGCTCCGCCGGAAGGCGATGGAGAAGTTTCGGCCGTGCTCGAATGGGCTGGGAATCGCGGCGCGATGACCTTTGCGCTCCCGGGAAACAGCGGCACGTATGCGCTGAGCGATCCGCTGCCGGATCCATTCGAGCATCAGGAGCTGATCGAAATTCTTTATCACACGCTGTGGGAGACGGTGCATGTCTTTTTCGAGCATCGCGAGCTCGGCCAGGACGCGGGCGAATCGGCGTTTCTCTATCCATTTCTCGGCGGCGAGCGGCAGAAAACCGGCGGGCTGATCGCCCAGGTCGCCGAATCGATACAGATGAAGGCGCGCGATGACGCGGAGTTGCGCGCGCGCCTGGCCGAAGAGCAGTCCGCGCGACTTGAAGAAGCCGCGCGCGCGATTCATGACCGGCTGGCAAAGGGCGGCAAGCTGATCCTGTTCGGCAACGGGGGTTCGGCCACTGACGCCAACGATTTCGCGCTCGATTGCGTTCTTCCGCCGGCGGGTTATCTCGCGATTCCGGCGGTTTCGCTGGCAATGGAGCCGGCGACGCTGACGGCGGTAGCCAACGATGTCGGCGTAGAGGTGATCTTTTTGCGACAGATGATTGCGCAGGCGCGGCCGGTGGATATCGCGATCGGAATTTCGACCAGCGGCGGATCGCGCAATATTATTCTCGCGCTCGAAGAGGCGCGGAAACGCGGGCTGCTGACCGTTGCGCTGCTCGGCTACGACGGCGGTGAAATTTTGCGCCGCGGCCTGGCCGATTTTCCGGTCGTGGTGCGCTCCGATTACATCCCGCGCATCCAGGAAGTGCAGGCATCGGCGTATCACATCCTGCGCGAACAATTGGAGGTGCTGGCGCGTGGCCGCCCTTGAGTTATACGGGACCGCTTCCTGCCCCTTCACGCGCGAGATGCGCGAATGGCTGGAGCTGAGCGGCCGCGACTTCGTCGAATTCGACGTGGAGCGCGACCCGGAAGCGCGCGCGCGCATGAATTTCGCCACGGGAGGACAACGGATGGTGCCGGTGCTCGTCGAGGCGGGCAAAGCCATACAGATCGGATGGCAGGGGCGCGGGTGCATCATCTGAATCCGGCATGCACGAACTTTCGATCGCTTTGAGCATCGTCGAAATGGCCGAAGAAGAAGCGGCGGCGCGCCAGGCGCGTATTCGCGCCGTTCACCTGAAGCTCGGCCGGCTTTCGGGAGTGGTCAAGGATGCGCTGCTTGCGTCCTATGACATGGCCGCCGCCGGAACGGCGCTGGAAGGATCGCGGCTGGTGATCGAGGAAGTGCCGATTGTCGGCTATTGCGCCAAATGCCAGGCTCGCCGCGGCGTCGATGGGGTTCAATGGTTTCTCTGCCCGCGGTGCGGATCGCCCATTTCGGAAATTCTCGAAGGAAAGGAATTGCAGGTGCGCGCGCTGGAGATTGCCGAATGACGCCGCGATTCGTCGAAGTGCGGCGTGACGTCCTCAAGCAGAACGACATCACCGCGCGCGAGCTGCGCGCGCGTTTTCGCGCTACGGGAATTTCCGTCATCAGCCTGGTATCGAGCCCCGGTTCCGGAAAGACGGCATTTCTCGAGAGGACGCTTGCCGAGCTTCAGCCGCGCTATGGCGTGGCGGCCCTGGTCGGCGATCTGGCGACGGAAAACGACGCACTGCGGCTGCGGCGATCCGGAGCGCTGGTGAAACAGATCGTGACCGGCACGGTTTGCCATCTGGACGCGGCGATGATCCGCTGCGCGCTCGAAGGATGGCTGCCCGAACAGCTCGATTTTCTGTTTATCGAAAATGTCGGCAATCTGGTTTGCCCCTCGTCATTCGATCTGGGCGAGGATCTGCGGCTGGTGCTGCTGTCGGTGACCGAAGGCGAGGATAAGCCGCTCAAGTACCCGACGATTTTCAACACCGCCGACGTCGCGGTGATCACGAAAATCGATCTGGCCGAGGCGGCGGACTTCGATCGCGCGCTGTGCGAGCGCAACATCCAAAGCGTCCGCCCGGGAATGCGGATCCTCGGGGTGTCCTCCAAGCGCGGTGCGGGATTCGACGAGTGGATGGCGATGCTCGCTTCCCTGCCGCGGGAGCTAAAAAGCCCGTAAGCCGCCATGCCCGGTTGATTCACGGTTTGGAACAAGCCCCGTCATTCAAGCGGCCGGGCTTGCTGGATTCAGTCTGTTTCGAAAACGTCCTGAAGCCGCACGCCCGCCGCGAATCCCGCCGGGGACGGCTCGCAGAAACTCACTTCGCCCCACAGCAGCTTGCCCTGATAACGTATCTGGACCAGCGTTCCCGGCAGCAACATTGAATCGACGCTCAATTTCATTGCCCCGCGCGACATTTCGACAACGCGCGCGGCGCGCTCGAAGGGTTCGAGCGGATTGAGCAGTTTGATTCTTGCGTCCTGCTCTTCCGGCGAACGAGATTCAGAGGAGCGATCTTTGTTTGGGTTGGCGGGATGATCGGATTCGGCCATTAGCTTCGTTTCGCAGCATATAATCCCCAACCCAACTGCTCAACAATAACATCATTAGAAGGCGAAGAGCAACTCCCGTTCTCGCCGAAGGTTATGGATGCGCCGGAGAGGAAACGCCTTGCCCGTTCTGCTGCGGCGGTTGACCGGTCGGCGTGGTCTGGCCCATGAGGCTCTTCAGGTCGAAGATAAACTCCCAGAGCTGATATTTTTCCTGCTTGTTGTAAACTGCGATGCTGGGGCCCTTGAAAGTGGTCGCCACGCCCGCCAGCCCGCCGGCCAACAGCGGATTGTTTTGAATGGTCGTGGTCTGGGTGTTCTGCTGCGGATTGGTCAACATGTTGTTGATCATTCCCAGCGCCGGATTGGGCGGAGCCGAGGGCGCCCCCGGCTGCTGCGCTGGCGGCGATTGCGGAGTAAACGGGAACGCCTGCTGGCCAGGCGCCTGCGGATTGAACCCAGCTTGCGTCGGATTGGCCGGAATCGTGGCCGGCGCTTCTCCGGGCTGCGGCGGCGGAATGCCTGGCATTCCGGGTATCGGCAACTGCCCCGGCTGTTGTACCGGAAACGGCAGTCCCTGACCGGGCTGCCCGGGCTGCTGCTGTCCGGGAAGCTGCTGTCCCGGAATCCCGGGGAACGTGGGAGCGCCGCGCGCCATCGTCGGACCCGATGCGCCACTCGGTCCGGAAGGCATCAGCGTGATGGGAGGCCAGTAGCGCGGATCGTTGGGATCCACATCGGCGGGATTGGGCGCTCCGGCAAGACCGCCGTCGATCGGCCGATCGCTCGGGCGATGCTGAACCATCGGGTTCACTTCGGGCGGCGAGCTCGGTCCAGCCGGCGTGTTGTTCATGGTAAATGCGCCCGCTGCCCCGCTTGCGCCCGATGCCGCGCCTCCCGCTCCGCTGGGTCCGGAGGGCGACAGCGGCGTCACCAGCGAATCGGTCAACTGGCCCATGCCGTTGACGTGGATCAGCCGCCAGTCCTTGCTTCCGGTCATCGGATCGATGTAGCGGCGGCGCAGGAAGCGAATATTATCGGTGCTCTCCAGGTCCTCGATTTTTGCCGGGTATTTCTTGTATTTCACGAAATACATCTGGATGGCGCGCACGTATTGGTGGCCGCGGTCTTCAAGCAACTGTTCTTTATCGCGCTGCGCCTCGAAGGCGACGCGCGGCATCTGCTGATAGAACATCAGGGCGATGGCGGCGGCGAGCAGAAAAACCAGCAGCAGCGCGAATCCGCGCTCGCCGTTTTTCCGCGAAAGCGGATGCGTGTTCATCCGGCCAGCTCCGCGATAAGTGGCAGCGTCTGCTGATGCTTGAAGTTCAAATCCTCCATCTCCACCGAATTGACGCCGATGCGGATAACCTTGTAGCGATTTTTAATCACTTCGTTTTCGCCCGCGACATCGATCTCGTCGCCGTCCAGAAAGAACGCGCGCTTGGCCCCGCTGCGCATCGAAAATCCGTAAAACTTCAGCGGGATCGGCGGAGGCGGCGGGCTGGGCGGCGGCGTTGGCGGCGGAGGCGTGGGGGTCGGCGGCATCGGGCCGTAAATCTCGGCCACTTTGCCGGGTTCGATTTTAACGGGCGGCGGAGGCGGCGGAGCTTTGCCCCAATCGAAAACGCTCCCGCGCGTGCCCAGATCGAGACCGGCGCTGCTCACTTTGGCCAGCAGATCCAGCTTCAGCGTTGGATCCACCCTGCTGATATCGACTCCTTCCTTCAGCTTCAGCGACGGTTTGAAATCCTCCACCAGCCGGGCTCCGATCCGCGCGGAAGGCCGCGGCGCGACCGTCTTCACCGCCGGCCTCACATCGAGCGGCGGCGTTTTGGGCGAAGCCGTCGCGCTCACCGGCGACGGGTCGCGATTGATAAAGTACACGACTCCGGCGGCGGCCAGCAGCACGCCCAGGATTGCGAGCTTCTTCGGCTCGGCGCCGATGGTGGCGGGAACCAGCCTCACGGTTCTCCTCCGGAACCATCGTCGCGCACGAAAGTGTCCAGTTTCAGGCTGACCGTCAGCGCATCCGTATTGGCCTGCGGCGCCGCGCTCAGCGATTCCAGGATCAGCAGATTTTTCGACTGATCGATCTTGTGCACCAACTGCATCAGATCTTCGTACTTGCCTTCGTAGCCGGCGGTAATGCTGATCATTTTGAGATCGTCAGAGCCCTCAATCGGCTCCTGGGAGAACGAAGTGTCCTTGGGCTTGATCTTGGTCTCGCCCGCCGCTTTCTGCAATTCCTCGAGCAGCGTAGAATAAGAAGTCCGCAGCGGCAGGAAGTATCGCGACAGAAACTGATCGCCCTCGGCGCGTCCTTTATCGACGGCGGCGGCATGCTCCCTGGTTTGTTCCAGGCGCGCTTTCTGCGCGGCCACCTGCGCGCGGAGCGCCGCCAGCTCCTGGTCGAGCTGCTCGGCCGATCCGCCAGGTGGGAACAGCACCAGTCCCGCGGCGATCAGATTGGCGCCCGCGAGCACGCCCAATACGGCGCGCACCAGCAATTTCGGATCGCTGCTTTTGAGATTCTGAATCATCGAATCCGGCTCACCGGCCCGCCCCCGCGGGCAAGTTCACAGTTTCTGCGCATAGCTCACCGTCACGCGATATCGATACAGCGGCTCATTCTGCGAAGGCGGCAGGGCGCTGTGCGTCTGCGCCGGCCCGAACAGCGGCGACTCCTCAAGGTTCTTCAAAAATCCGATCACCGCGGCCGGGTCCTTCGCCCCTACCACCATGTCCAGCATCACCTGATTGCGCGAATCGATATTCGGCAGCCGCACCGAAATGAGCCGCACGTTGGCCGGCAGAACGCTTTCGAGATCGGCGAAAATCCGGGTCCAGCTCACCGATTTTCGCTCGATCAGCTCGTTGAGCAGGAGGCTCCGTTCGAGCACGACGGAGTTCGCGGGCTGATGCAGGAACGCATCGACTTTCGCCTGCTCCGCCGCCAGTCCGCGCAACTGCGCGTTCATGCGATCAACGGCGATGCGATTTTCCCGCGCGCGCGCCCGCTCGCCGGCGATCAGAAAAATCATCACGCACAGCAGCGCGGTGAGCGCGACGGCGCACACTCCGGAGGCGATCAGCACCGGCCGATCCTGCCGGAAAGGCTCGCTTGCGAGATTGATCGGAACGCGCATCAGTTCTGGATCGACTCCAAGTATCCGAGCAGTCCGGCGTCGTAGGGTCCCGGCAAGCCGAAGCGGCTGCGCAGCGGCTCGGCTTCGCACCTGAGGCCGCGCGCCAGCTCCAGCGGAAGGCCGCACAGAATCAGGCGGTTCACCGGAGCGCCCAACTCGTCCTCGACATAGGCGAAGGTGGGATAAAGGACGCCTAAAATTTCCGCCTCGCTCGATTCCTCCAGCGTCACGCAGCGAAACAGCTTGATCGCCTCTCCGGAAATGACGGCTACGGTCAGCGCCCGGCCGCACAGCTTCGCGAATACTGCGATCCCGCTTCCATGATAAAGATTCAGCGCCGCCAGAGTCGAGGTGGTGATCGAACCGGGATGAAAACCCGCGCCGCGAAACAGCGCCTCATAACGCGCGATCACTTCAAGGGCCACGATCACCGCCAGCACGTCGATTTTTTTCCTGCTCGCCGCGGGCTGGACGAAATAACTGACCGAGGCCGAATCGATGTCGAACGGAATCGTTTTCTTAAAACGAAACCGCACCAGGGAGCGCTGCTCCTCCGGCGCGGAGGGGAACGAATCGAAATCAAGCACGGAAACGCGCGCGGCGTAATCCGGCAAAATCACCGCCGCCGGACGCTTTTTTTTGGATCCATTTCCGGGCGCCGCCGCGCCAATCGCCGACAGGATGGCGTCGGCGCGCAGCAGATTATCCTCCACCGGCGATGGCAGCAGCGTGCCGGGCTCGAATCGATGAAAACCCGTTTCGGTTCCGCGGGCGTACGCCAGCCCGGCCTCGGACAGCTCGAAAAGATAAGTGGGCGGCGGATCCTTAATCAGCGCCGCAATTTTATTCAAGACCGCCATATTTTGAAGGCGTGAGCCCCCGCTCACCCCTCGATAAATGTCACCTTGTTGATTTCCTTGAGCGTCGTCACTCCGCTCCGCGCCTTGGCCAGCGCCGATTCGCGCAGAAACGTCATGCCTTCCTCCCGCGCCATTCTTCGAATTTCCGAAGCCGGACGCTTGCTCAGGATGGCCTCACGAATCTGCTCGCTCAAATCGAGCAGCTCATGAATCGCGCTGCGCCCGCGGAATCCCGTGCCGCCGCATTCGAAACACCCCACGCCCTCATAAAACGTGACGTCGCGCCATTGTTCCGGAGTCAACCCGCTCTCGAGCAGCATTTCGTCGGAATATTCGACCGGCTTCCGGCAATGCGGGCAGATCACGCGCACCAGCCGCTGCGCCAGAATGCAGTTCAGCGCGGAGACGTAGTTGTACGGCTCCACGCCCATGTTCAAAAATCGCCCGAGCACGTCCAGAACATTATTCGCGTGAACCGTGGTGAACACCAGATGACCGGTGAGCGCGGCGTTAATGGCGATCTGCGCCGTTTCCTGGTCGCGAATTTCGCCGACCATGATCTTATCGGGATCGTGTCGCAGAATCGAGCGCAGCCCGCGGGCGAACGTCAGACCCTTTTTTTCGTTGACCGGAATCTGCGTGATGCCCTTGATCTGATATTCGACCGGATCTTCGATGGTGATGATCTTGTCCTCGTCGTTCTTGATCTCGCTTACCGCGGCGTACAGGGTGGTCGTCTTGCCCGATCCGGTCGGGCCGGTCACCAGCACCATGCCGTACGGCTCCTTGATGTAGCGCCGGAATTTGATCAGATCGGCGTCGGCGAATCCCACCACGTCGAGCGAGAGTTTGGCGAACTTCTCGCTCATCGATTCTTTATCGAGCACGCGAAGCACGGCGTCCTCGCCATGAATCGTCGGCATGATGGACACGCGAAAATCGATGAGCCGGTTCTTGTAGCGCACCCGGAAACGGCCGTCCTGCGGGATGCGCCGCTCGGCGATATCAAGCTCGCTCATCACCTTGATGCGCGAAATGATGGTCGAATGCCAGTCCTTGGAAATCGGCGGCATGGCATAATGGAGCACGCCGTCGATACGATACTTGATCGCCACCTCCTGATCGCGCGTTTCGATGTGAATATCGCTGGCGCGCCGCTCCAGCGCATTGAAGATGGTCGTGTCCACCAGCTTGATCACCGGCGCGATATCGGAATCGGCCGCGCTTAACTTATCGATTGAAAGCGTTTCTTCGGGATTTTCTTCCTCGCCGACCACGTCCAGCGTGAAGCCTTCGGTGACCTCCTCCAAAACGCGCTGCGACTGTTCGGTCTTTTTGAGCAGATCCGAAATCTGCGACAGCGTGGC
>JAJPHS010000162.1 GCA_021325175.1 Terriglobia bacterium | reverse complement strand
CCCATCAAGGGCACGCCCTATTTCGATCAAATCCAATCCAAGCTGGTGAGCATCCGCCCCTGGCGCGAGTCCACCGATCGCGATTTTCAAATCCGCGGCCGCCGTTCCCGCCGCTTCTATCAATTCGCCGACGAACTGTTGCGCGCCGAAATCTCCGGCGACGCCGCGAGCATCGCCGCCGCCCGCGGCCGTCTGGAAACCGCCCTCCACGAAGTCGAAGCATGACCGCCGCCCAAGCCTTCAACGCCCTCGCCGCCTCCTATGATCGATGCTGGACTCGCGCTCCCATCGGCCGCTTGCAACGCGAAGCCTTCTGGTGCCACGCCGCGCCCTATTTCACCAACGCGCGCCGCGTGCTCGACCTCGGCTGCGGCACCGGCGAGGACGCGCTTCGCCTCATCCGCTCCGGAATCTCCGTCTACGCCATCGACGCTTCGCCCGAAATGGTCTCCATCGCCCGCGCCCGCGGAGTCGACGCCCGCGTCCTCGCCATCGAACAAGCCGGCTCCTTAAACGAAAACTTCGACGTGGTCCTGTCCAACTTCGGAGCCTTGAACTGCGTCGCCGACCTCGCTAAAATTCCTTTCGCCCGTCTGCTCAAGCCCGGCGGCTACGCGGTGCTCTGCCTTCTCGGCCGCTTCTGTCTCTGGGAAACCATCTGGTTTCTTCTCCACGCCGATCCGCGCCGCGCCGCCCGCCGATGGCGGGGCCGCGACACCACCCGCGGCGGCTTCCCGATCTTTTACCACCGGCCCCGCGCCGCGCAACTGAGCGCGGAACTGAGTTTGGTCGCGCAAGCCGGAATCGGCCTCGCCGTGCCGCCCTCCTACATGGGCCGCGTTCCCGATTCCCTCCTTCGCGCCGCCGCCCGGCTCGATCGCCATCTCGCCGCTCGTCCGCTTTTCCGATCCATCGCCGATCACACCCTTTTCATCTTCAAGCGATCATGACCGCCGCGCGCCGCCACTTCCTCGATCAATACGCCGTCATTCGCCACTCCGAAGGCCGCGGCTCGCGCGATCCCGCCTACTATCGCGCGCTGCCCTACGCCGACCTCACCCGCCGCCACTCCGCTCAGTGGCACATCCGCGCCCGCGGCTTCGATCATTTTCTTTCCACCATCCTCTATCCGCTCGAACACACCCTCCGCCGCCCCCTCGACCTTCTCGACGCCGGCGCCGGCAACGGCTGGATGTCCCGCCGCCTCGCCCTTCGCGGCCATCGCGCCATTCCCCTCGATATCTTCCTCGACGATGCCGACGGCCTCGGCGCGATCCGCAAATACGCCCACCTCGCCCCCGTCGCCGCCGAATTCGATCGTCTGCCTTTCCCCGATCGCAGCTTCGACGCCGTCATTTTCAACTCCTCTCTGCACTACTCCGCCGATTATTCGCGCACCCTCCGGGAAGCCCGCCGCTGCATCCGCTCCGGAGGCCGCCTCGTCATCCTCGATTCGCCGCTCTACTCCCGCCCCGAACACGGCGAGCAAATGCGCGCCGAGCGTCAAGCTCATTTCGAACGAACCTACGGCTTCCGCTCCGAAGCTCTGTCCAGCATCGAGTATCTCGACCGCCCCACCCTCGCCCGTCTCGCCGCCGAGCTTCATCTTGAATGGACCCTCAGCGCGCCCTGGTACGGCTGGCGCTGGGCCATGCGCCCCTGGATCGCGCGCCTGCGTCGCCGCCGTCCGCCCTCGAAATTCTTTCTGATTTCCGCCATCGTTCCATGATCGTCCTGCTCCATCCTCGCGCCGTCAAGCCGAAGAATCGCCGCTTCCCGCTCTCCATTCTTTCCATCGCCGCCGTTCTCGAAGGCCGCGAGCACTACACCATCATCGACGGCAACCTCGACTCCCATCCCGCCCAAACTCTGGAGCGCCTCGCCTCCGAGCATCCCATCGAGCTGCTCGCCGTCTCCGTCATGCCCGGCCCGCAGATGGTTTCCGCCATCCCGCTCTGCAAGGATTTTCGCCGCAATCATCCCGGCGTCCCCATCGTCTGGGGCGGCTATTTTCCCTCCCTTTACGCAACCGCCGCCCTCAATGCGCCATACGTCGATTTCGCCGTGCGCGGACCCGGCGAAGACGCCATCGTCGAGCTCCTCGCCGCACTGCGCGAGAAAAAATCGCCCCGCCACATCCTCGGCTTGTCCTGGAAGGATCCCTTCCAGTTTCCCGTTCACAATCCCGATCGCCCGCTCCGCTCCCCCAACGATTTTCCCGAGCTGCCCTATCACCGCCTCGGTTCCGTCGAAAAATATCTGCTGCCCACCTTCCTCGGCCGCCGCACCGCCGTCCATAACGCCAGCCTCGGATGCCCGTTTCGCTGCCGCTTCTGCGGCGTCGTGCCCGTCTTCAACGGACGCCAGAAAGCCGAAGCTCCCCGCCGCACCGCCGGCGTCCTCGCCGGCTTGCAGCGCCGCTACGCAATCGACGCCGTGCAGTTTTACGACAACAATTTTTTCCTCGGCGAAAGTCACACCCGCGAGCTCGCTGATCGCCTGCGTCCCCTCAACCTCAAATGGTGGGCCGAAGGACGCATCGACACTTTCCTTCGCTATTCCAACTCCACCCTCCAGGCCATCCGCGAATCCGGCGCCGCCATGATCTTCTTCGGCGCCGAATCCGGATCAAACCCGGTGCTCGCCCAAATGAACAAGCGCATCACCGCCGAACAGACCCTCGAACTCGCCGCGCGCATTCGCGAATACGGCATCATCCCCGAATTTTCCTTCGTGCTCGGCAATCCCGAAAATCCCGATCGCGATACCCGCGACACCATCGCCTTCATCCGCAAAATCAAAAAACTCAATCCCGCCGCCGAAATCATCGTCCAGCACTACATTCCCACGCCCCACCCCGACGGCATGTTCGGCAACATCGACGGCCAGCTCGCCTTCCCCTCCACCCCCGAGGAATGGGCCACCGGACGCTGGTACAACTTCACCATCCGCCAGGACCCGCGCCTTCCCTGGCTGCCCCGCCGCATCAAGCGCCGCATCGATAATTTCGAGCTGGTCATCAACTCCCGCTGGCCCACCGCCCAGGATATCTATCTGCCGGCCTGGGGACGCGCGCTGCTCCAATCCCTCAGCAGTTGGCGCTACGCCCTCGGCATCTACCACTTTCCCTGGGAGCTTTCCTGCGCCCAAAAACTCATCTCCTTAAGGAAACCTCGATGGGAAAGCCTCTAATCCTCGATCCCCCGCGCCTTCTCGCCCCGCTCGACGGATTTAAAATTTGGTCCGCCACCTACGACCACGCGCCGAATCCCCTGCTCGCACTCGAACAGCGCATCGCCCTCCCGCTGCTCGGCTCCCTCAAAAACCTCCGCGTCGCCGACCTCTGCGCCGGCACCGGACGCTGGTCCTTTCTTGCCCGCAAGCAAGGCGCCCGCGTCGTCGCCATCGACCTCTGCCCGGAAATGATTCGCCTCGCCGCGCGCCGCCACCCCGCCGTTCTCGCCGACCTTCAGCATCTCCCCCTCGCCGCCACCTCCTTCGACCTCGCTATCTGCTCCTTCGCCCTCTCCTACGTGCCCTCGCTTTCCGCTGTGTTCGAAGAATTCGCCCGCGTCGCGCCCCGCATCCTCGTAAGCGACCTCCACCCCGCCGCGCAAGCCGCCGGATGGACCCGCTCTTTCCCCATTCGCACCGTCGCCCGATCTCTCGCCGATCTCGACACCGCCGCCCGCGCCGCCGGACTCAACCCCGAGTCCTCCGTCGAGGCCCGCTTCGCCGAGCCCGAGCGCCCCATCTTCGATCGCGCCGGCAAGTCCCGACAATTCGACCAGCTCCGCCGCATCCCCGCGATTTTTCTCAAAACCTGGACGCGCCCATGCTGATCCGAAACGCGCGCATCGCCGTCTCCCCCACCCAAACCGTCAACTCCGATCTGGTGATCAACGGCGCGAAATCTCCCGCGCTCGATCTCGAAGGCCACCTCCTGCTGCCCGGCCTCGTCAACGCCCACGATCATCTGGAATTCAACCTCTTCCCCCGTCTCGGCCGCCGCATTTACTCGAACGCCTCCGAATGGGCCGCCGACATTCACCGCCCCCGCGAATCTCCCGTCCGCGAGCACCTCGAACTCCCCAAGCCGCTGCGTCTTTTCTGGGGCGCTCTCCGCAATCTGCTCAGCGGCGTCACCACCGTCGCTCATCACAATCCATATAACAAATGTTTCAAACAAAACTTCCCGGTTCGTGTCGTCCGCCGCTGCGGATGGGCCCACTCCCTGGCCTTCTCCCCCGATCTCGCCCATCGCCACCGCGCTACCCCGCCCGATTGGCCCTTCGTCCTCCACGCCGGTGAAGGAACCGATCGCGCCGCCCAAGCCGAGCTCGGCCAGCTCCGCCAGCTCGGCGTCCTCACCCGCCGCACCGTCCTCGTCCACGCCATCGCCTTCGATCCCGGCCAAATTCCGGATTGCGCCATCGTCTGGTGTCCTTCCTCCAATCTCCTCACCTACGGCCGGACCCTCCAGCCGCGCCCCGGCTCGCGCATCGTCCTCGGAACCGATTCCGCCATCTCCGCCGCCGGCGACATGATCGATGAGATTCGCATCGCCCACCGCCATTGCGGCGCCTCCCTCGAATCTCTCTACGCGATGCTCACCACCCAACCCGCCCGCATCTTCCATCTCAACGCCGCCTCCGATTTCATCGCCGTCGCCGATCGCCGCCAAACGCCTGCCCAGGCCCTGCTCGACCTCTCCCCCGAACTCGTCATCGTCGCCGGGCGCATCCATCTCATCTCCCGCCGCCTCGCCTCCCAAATCGGACCGGATCAATTCCACCCCATCGCCCTCGAGCACCGCGGCCAATGGCTCACGCCTTTCGATATCCCCCGGCTGCTCCAACGCACCCGCGCGATTCTCGGCCCCGAAATTCGCCTGGCCGGAAAGCGAGTCTGGGCATGATCCGCTCTCTGCCCGTCCTCGTGCTCGACGTCGCCGGACGCTGCAACTGCCGCTGCACCATGTGCGATATCTGGAAGCGCGACTCCACCCGCTTTCTCCGCGAGCTCCCCGATCTCGACCGCCTCGACGTCCAATGGGTCGTCCTCACCGGCGGCGAGCCGCTCATGCACCCCGGCCTCTTCGCGCTCTGCGAAAAAATGCGCGCGCGCCGCATCCGCGTCACCCTGCTCACCACCGGACTCCTGCTGGAGCGTTTCGCCGCCGAAATCGCCGCGCGCATCGACGACGCCATCGTCTCCCTCGACGGCCCGCCCGCCATTCACGACAAAATTCGCCGCGTCCCCGGCGCGTTCGACCGCATCCGCCGCGGCATCGTCGCCCTCCGCCGCCATCGCCCCGAATTTCCCGTCTCCGCCCGCTCCACCGTCCAGCCGCTCAACTGCGCGTATCTCTCGGAAACCGCCGCCGCCGCCCGCTCTCTCGCCTGCGACTCGATCTCCTATCTCGCCGTCGATACCCACTCCTCCGCTTTCGATCATTCCCCCCAAACCAACCTCGCTCCTCTCCAATTCGCTCCCGCCCATCTCGCCCTTCTCGCCCGCGAAATCGATCGCCTGATCGCCTCCGGCCAATGCGGACTCTTCATCGCCGAAACCCCGGAAAAACTCCGCCGCATCTTCGCGCTGTCCAAGGGAGAACCGCTCGCGCCGCGCTGCAACGCGCCCTGGGTCTCCGCCGTCGTCGATTCCGATGGCGGCGTCCGCCCCTGCTTCTTCCATCCCGCTTTCGGCCGCCTGGGCCCCGGCGTGAATCTTTATCAGATCCTCAACTCGCCCGAAGCCAACCGCTTTCGCGATTCCCTCGACATCGCCTCCAATCCCGTCTGCCGCCGTTGCGTCTGCTCGCTTAACTGGCCGAATTAACTTGAGTCGCACCCGCGCGGTGCCTGTTTCTTCTTTGCGTTCTCCATTCCACGATCCCCCTCCGGTATCCTTTTTTTATGCTTTACTCGCGTTCGGCGGAGTACGCCATCCGATCCCTCGTCCACCTCGCCGGCCTCGCCGACGGCGAGTACGCCATGGTCAAGGACATCGCCGCCGAAACTTCTATCCCGCCGCATTTCCTCGCCAAAATCCTTCAGGATCTCGCCCGCCAGGGATTCCTTCAATCCAGCAAGGGACCCCACGGCGGCTTCCGACTCCGCCAGCCCCCCTCCGCCCTCTCCATGTTCAAAATCGTCGAAACCATGGACGGCGCCGGCCGCTTCGAACGTTGCATCGGAGGCAGCCCCGAATGCAACGATCAAACCGCCTGCGGCATGCACGATTCCTGGATCGCGCTCCGCTCGCGTATCATAGATTATTTGGAGGGGACTTCTATCGCCGATCTGGCGAATGCTCTGGGGGAGAAGCGCCGCCTGCTCGCCCGCCCCCGCCGCCGAAGCGCCCGGACTGAATGAAGGAGTGATCATGCAAAATTCCGTACTCGTGCCGATGGTAGTCGAGCAGACCTCGCGAGGCGAGCGCGCCTTCGATATCTACTCCCGCCTGCTCAAGGAAAACATCATCTTCCTGGGCACGCCCATCGATGATAATGTCGCCAACCTGATCATCGCGCAGATTCTTTTCCTCGCCGCCGAAGATCCCGAAAAGGATATTTCGCTGTACATCAACTCGCCCGGCGGATCCATCACCGCCGGCCTCGCCATCCTCGACACCATGCGCCTGGTCGAGCCCGATATCGTCACCTACTGCGTCGGCCAGGCCGCTTCCATGGCCGCCGTCCTGCTCGCCTGCGGAACCCGCGGCAAGCGCTACAGCCTCCCGCATTCCCGCATTCTCATCCACCAACCCTCCATGAGCGGCCTCGCCGGACAGGCCACCGATATCGACATCTACGCCAAGGAAATCCTTCGCATGCGCGAGACCTTGAACGATATCCTGGCCCAGGCCACGGGCCAGCCCGTCGAGCGCATCGCCCGCGACGTCGATCGCGACTACATCCTGGAGCCGCCGCAAGCCCTCGAATACGGCCTGGTCGATCGCATCATCGAACAGCGCGTTTTACAGCCCGTAACCAAATAGTCTTCTCGACCGGAGCCAGGACCCGCATCCCTGGCTCCTGCAATCACATCCCGTTTCGCCCGGCCGCTGTTTCGCCCATTCGCGCCTATTCTCGTGTCAGAACCGGCCGGTTCCGTAGTCGCATTGAAGTGATACTGAACTCGCGGCGGCCGTCAACGCCTTGCGGCGCCCCCTATACGGCAGGGCGTCGACGCGAGATAAGAAGGATGCCCGCATCCTTCGCTATCGAATCGATTCGATAACTTCCGCTGATCGCCTCAACACGCCGGTCAGCCGGAAATCAGAAAGAGATCGTTCGAAAGGGGAGAAGATAGAGGCCCGCCAGCCAGCGGAAACCGAGATCCTCGCCCTAGATAATCTCTTGAATCACCGGCGGCCGGACCACGCCTGGCGATAAGTCCAGAAGCCCCGGCCGCCGCCTCTACAGCCGAAGTGTCTTCCTCGAAACCGTGAGAATTGTTCGCCTCATCCGCGACTAACTTTAACGTGCGGGACCCGCTCCTGATTCCGGCCATCGCCGTCGCCGCCGGAGTTTTTCTCGGCCGCGCCTTCGCCTTCACCCCGCGCGAATCCCTCTGGCCCGCCGCCGCCTTCCTGCTGCTGGCGATTCCCAAAAGCCGCCTCCGCATCGCCTGCCTGACGCTCGCCGCGCTTTCCACCGGAATCTTCGCCGAAGCCTGGCGCCGCCCCGGACCTCCCCCCGAAATCGACGCCGGCCCGCGCGAAATCGTCCTGCTCGATGGCTGCGTCGTCGAGCCCACCGTCTTCTCCCGCAACCGCGAGCAGTTCACCCTCGAGCTCGATCGCGGCGCGCGCGCCCGCGTCAGCCTCAATCTTGGCGAAGGCGAGCCGCCGCCACCCCTCGACTACGGCCGGCGCGTCGAAATCGAAGCGCGCATCCGCCGCCCGCGCAATTACAACAACCCCGGATCATTCGACTACGCCGCCTACCTCGCCCGCCAGAAAATCTTTTGGACCGCGATCATGACCTCCGGCTCGAACCCGCAAATCCTGCCCGGCCGCTGCGGCTCGCGATTCCTTTCCGCCGTCTTCGCGCTCCGCGCCGCCGCGCTGCGGCGCATCGAATCGCTTTATCCCAACGATTCCTATTCCACCGGAATGATGGAAGCAATCCTGATCGGAGAAACATCGAAGCTCGAAAAAATCTGGACCGAAAATTTCCGCCGCACCGGAACGTTTCACGCGCTGGTGATCTCCGGCGTTCACGTCACCGTGCTCGCCGGCGTGCTGCTGTTCGTTCTGCGGCTTTGCGCGCTCCCGGAAATTCCCGCGCTGGCCGTCACCGCTCTGGCGGCCTGGCTTTACGCTCTCGTTTCCGGATTTTCCGCCCCGGTGGCGCGCGCCGCCGCCGGATTTTCGCTGTATCTCATCGCCCGCTTCTTTTTCCGCCGCGGCCGCGTTCTGAACCTGCTCGCCGCCATCGCGCTGCTCTATCTCTTGTGCGATCCGGGCCAGCTCTTCGACGCCAGCTTCGTCCTCTCTTTCCTCTGCGTCGGCGCTATCGGCGCGCTGGCCTCTCCGCTGCTCGATACCGCCGCCGTTCCCTACGCCCGCGGCGCCCGATCTCTCAACGACCTTTCCCTCGACCCGCGCCTTGAACCCCGCATCGCGCAGTTTCGTATCGAGCTCCGCCTCGCCGCCGAGACCGTCGAGCTCTGCACCCGCCTTCCACGCCGCTGGGCCGCCGCGGGGATCTCGCTGCTCTGCCGGCTGGGTCTGTTCGCCTTCGAAATGGCCGCGATTTCCATCGTCATTCAAATCGGCCTGGCGCTTCCGATGGCGGAATATTTTCATCGCGTCTCCTTCACCGGCGTCACCGCCAATCTGCTCATCGTGCCGCTGCTGAATCTGGTGGTGCCGCTCGGCTTCATCGCCATCTTCACCGGATGGCGATGGATCGCTTCGCTTGCCGCCGCGCTGCTCAAAATTTCCGCGCGCATCGCGGACTGGCACGCCGCGCGCGAACCCGACTGGCGCCTTCCGGACCCGCCCTTCTGGCTCGCTCTGGCATTCCTGGCGGCGTTGATCGCGGTCGCCGCGCTCGCTTATCGCAAGCAATGGCGCTGGCCCGCCACCGCCGCCGTTCTCGCCGCCTTCATCCTGCTGATCTGGCATCCGGACGCGCCCGCGATTGCTCCCGGAATCTTCGAAATGACCGCCATCGACGTCGGCCAGGGCGACAGCTTGCTGCTCGCTTTTCCGCAAGGAAAAATCATGGTGATCGATGGCGGCGGGCTCTTGCAATATGGCCGCTCAGCCCGCTCCAGCTTCGACACCGGCGAGGACGTCGTCTCGCCTTATCTTTGGACCCGAGGCATCCGCCGCATCGACGTTATCGTCGCCACGCACGCCCACCAGGATCACTCCGGCGGCATCTGCGCGCTCATCGCAAATTTTCATCCGGCGGAATTATGGGTCGGCGCAAATCCCTCGCCCCGCGTTCTCGATTGCGCCGCTCGGCACTCGCTCCGCGTCCAATACCCGCGTTCGCCCGAATCACTCCTCTATTCCGGAACCCGCATCGAATTTCTCTCTCCCCCGGCGGATTACTTCGCCGCCCGTCCGGGAAACAACGATTCGCTCGCGTTTCGCATCACCTACGGCGCGCGCCGTTTCGTGCTCACCGGCGATATGGAGCGCCCGATGGAGCTGCGGGCTCTTTCCGCCGCGCCGCTCCGCGCCGATGTTCTCAAGGTCGGCCATCACGGCTCCAAAACATCTTCGAGCGAAGCGTTTCTCGACGCCGTCTCGCCGATGATCGGCATCGTTTCCGCCGGCTATGAAAACTCCTTCGGCCATCCGGGCCGGGAAGTGCTCGATCGCCTGGCCCGCCATCACGTCGAGGTTCTTCGCACCGATGAAGACGGCCTGATCACGATTCGCACGGACGGCCGCCGCATCTGGACCGATACCATGCGGTGGCGGGGCGAGCCCCCCTTCTGGACCGGGGAACGATCGTTCAACTGGCCCCAAATCGCCGGATGGTAAATCCCCCGCTTCTTTCTTCAGCTCTTCTTTTCAGGTAAACTTCGCCGGGACATTTCATAACAGTCCCGGATTTTTTTGGCCAGCGCCAGAAACTCGTCGAAATCGGGCGGCTTGGTAAAATACCCGTCGGCCTCCACTCCCGCCGCCCGCACTTCCTTGAGAATCACCTCCTGCGAGGAGGAGCTGAGAATAATCACCGGCAGCTTGCGGAGCCGCGACAGCGACCGGATCACCTTGAGCACCGCCGTTCCGCCGTACTTCGGCAGATTCAGATCCAGGATCACCAGATCCGGATCGCCTGCCTTTTCAAAAGCTCCGTGCCGCTGAAGATAATGGATCGCCTTTTCGCCATCCTCGGCGACCGTGGTCTCCACCAGCCATTGATCGTCGTCGAAGGCGTAGCGCAGCATCCGCACATCGCCCGGATTATCCTCGACGATCAGCACCCGCGGAGCCTCAATCACGGTTCGCCTCCGCGCAGGGCAGCGTAAACTGAAACACCGCGCCTTCGTTGGGACGCCCCTCCGCCCGGATCGAACCTCCGTAGGCCGAAACGATTTTTGAGCAGATCGCCAGGCCCATTCCGCTGCCCGGATATTCATGGCGATCATGAAGCCGGCGAAAAATGTTGAAAATCTCCTCCCCCAGCACCGGGTCGAAGCCGATGCCGTTATCGCGCACCGAGAACCACCACATCGAGCTGCGCCGCTCCGCCGCGATCGCAATCGACGGCGCAACGTCCGGCCGGGAATACTTGAGTGCGTTGCCAATCAAATGGTGAAAAAGCTGGTACAGATGATTTTCGTGCACGCGCAGCGCCGGAAGCTCGCCGCAAATCAGCTCCGCGCCCCGGCCCGCGATCTCGCCCCGGAACGTGTTCACCACCTCGCGCAGGATGCGGTTGGAATCGACCGCGTCGGCCGGCGCCGCAAGATGCTCGGTGATCGTCGCCAGGCCCAAAAGATCCTTCACCATACCGTGCAGGCGCTTGGCCCCCTCGATGCTCTCCGCGATCAGTTCGTTGGCTTCGGAGACGAGCGCTGCGCCGTAGCGCCGGTTCAGAATTCCCAACGCCGTTCGAATATTCCGCAGGGGCTCCTGCAAATCATGCGCCGCGACGTAGGCGAACTGCCGCAATTCCTCGTTGGCTTTGCGAAGCGCCTCCCGGGCGCGCTCGCGTTCGGCGATCTGATGGTTCAGTTCGCGATTGACGCGCGCCGTTCTCCTGGCCTGCCCCCAGGCCGCGATCGCGAACGTAAGCGCGGCAATGAACAGCACCGTCAGGCTGAAGATGACCCACAGACCCAGTTCGCTGACCGTGAGGTTCACCGTAGCCGAGCGATGGAAAAGACGAAACGTCAGGTGATAGGGTTTTATCGGCGGCCCGGCGGGCTGGCCCAGGCGCACGCCGATCAAATATCCCACCCCGCACGCCACAGCAACGGCGGCGAAAATCAAACACGCACGAATGGCGTTCCTGCCTCGCCGCGTTCCCTCGGCCGGAGGTCGCGGCGTCCATTCAAACAACATCTCTGTTTATTGTAGTTGTGAATTGGACCGGATTTTCTCAGAAAACGCGCGATCCCCACGCGTCCGCCCCGTGTGTTATCCTGTTGTTGCTGCGTGGCGCGCGGGGACGTAGTTCAGTTGGTTAGAACGCCGGCCTGTCACGTCGGAGGTCGCGGGTTCGAGCCCCGTCGTCCCCGCCATTTCTTTTCAATCCCTCAACTTTTGGGTAGGCGTGAGCTGGAGCACGTTTCCCCGCGCCTCCTTCGGCGCCCCGCCAATCAGATCCAGGAGCTAGCTCTGGATCGCCGGGCAGCCGGTGATTGCGCAGTTTTCAAGATAGCCGCTGAGCACAACCGACACTGGCTGGCCCGACAACCAATTTCCCTCCGCAAAGCCGTAAATCAGACTGCCCGCATCGAAATATACAAGCGCGTCCTGATTCACCATTGAGAAGACAACGCCTCCATTCGTGCTTTGCACGATTTGGGATGGAGCAGCGAGCACCATCTTTAAATTTGAATTCAGATAGAACGATGCGGGCAACGTGGTTCCGGGAGCTTGCCAGAAAAAGCCCGAGACGTGCTGGATTACCAGCCGGTAACCAGGAGGCGGCGACGTGAACTGGAGGCCGCAGCCATTCAAGCCGCTGCAAGTGTTGCTGTATTGACTCGATTGATATGGAATCCGCGCCAGCTTTTCGGCATCCACGCCGATCACCGGCGCGGCCGAGGTGTTCATCACCTGAACCGGCGTCGAGTACGCGCCCTTCGCCTGCCCGGTGTGTGAATCCAGCAGCGAGCCCGCAAAAAACAGTACCCCGGCGGCGCCCGCGATCAGAAAATTACGTTGCGTATTGGTCATATGGTCCTCCGTTTCAGAAATAGTCCGCACAGCATCACCCCGCAGCCGATCAGCGCCAGTCCGCCGCTTGAAGGCTCCGGCGTGATCGCGATCCCGGCATTTTGCGCGAGCGGGATTCCGGTGTCGTAAAGCGTTGTCGCCGCCGGCGAGCCATTCAGCGAAAGCTGCTCCAGCTCGCCATTGCCGTCGTTCACGTTGGTATAGATGTCGTAGAAAATGCCGTTGCCCGCATACGCCAAGCCGCCCAGATGCGTGTTCGCCTCCGCGCCGTCGAGCGTGGTCAGATTCGCCGCCACCACCGCGCTGCCCGCGATCGGAATTCGCACCAGCAGGTCGCCCACATCGGAGTTGGCGATCACGCCATAAAAAACGCCCTGATCCGACGCGTAAGCCAACCCGGCGTAGGTTCCGCCGAACGTCGCCAGCGACTGCACCAGCGTCGCCGACCCGTTGCCGATCTGAAATAGATCCTCGCCCGAATTATCCGTGCCGATCGCATACAGCGTCCCGCCGATAGCCGCCAGGCCGTTATAAAATCCGAACCCGTTGGCGCCGCCGGTGTCATTGAAGTCCGAGCTGACCGTGGTCAGATTCCCGCCGCCTAGCGTGAATGAGTAGATGCTCGCGTTTCCACTGCTATCATTGCCCACCGCGTACAGCAGCCCGTTATCGAAAACCAGCCCGCCGTTGAACCCGGTATTTCCATCCCCCAGCGGCGTGACGACGTTGGCCACCGACGACGCCGAGCTTGGATCCATCTGGTTGAGGCTGGTCGGCGCGCCGAACTGATCCGCGCCGAAAGTATAAAGAGTCGTGGCGCTTGCGGGAAAAGAAGCCAATACGACCGCGGCGGCAAAACAAAGCTTAGCCACGTATTTTCCTCCGATTCGCCCCGCGTTCGTTTCAGAAATTTATGTAACGCGAATGCGATGTTATAAGAGTATACCTTCAGATCAATTTCCGGACAAGATGTTTTTTGTGATAAGCTTCCGTACCCCTGTCATACGACATCGCCGCCCGGGGAGTAAACTCACGAAAGATGGTAAAAAAAGCCCTGATCACCGGGATCACCGGACAGGACGGCTCCTACCTCGCCGATTTACTGCTTTCCAAAGGCTACGAGGTCCACGGCCTGGTCCGCCGCGTCGCTTTTCAGGACCCCACCCACCGCCTGGCGCGTATTTCTCATATTCGGGACCGCTTGCAGCTTCACGCCGGCTCGCTTGAAAGCTTCCCCAGCGTCTATCAGGTCTTCAGCAAAGTCCGGCCGGATGAGTGTTATCATCTCGCCGCCCAGAGCTTCGTTTCATATTCCTTTGACGATGAATTCTCCACGTTAAACGCAAATATCAACGGAACTCACCACGTCCTGGCTGCTTTAAAGGATCTGGCTCCCGAATGCCGTTTCTATTTCGCCGGTTCCAGCGAAATGTTCGGCAAGGTGGCCGAGGTGCCGCAGACCGAAACCACCCGCTTTCACCCCCGCTCCGCTTACGGGATCAGTAAGGTTGCCGGCTTCGATCTCACCCGCAACTATCGTGAAGCCTACGGTATTTTCGCTTGCGGCGGAATTCTCTTCAATCACGAATCGCCGCGCCGCGGCCATGAATTCGTCACGCGCAAGATCAGCTCGGGCGTGGCGAGAATTCTTGCCGGGCAGAGCAAGGAACTGCGGCTCGGCAACCTCGAAGCCAGGCGCGATTGGGGCCACGCGCTCGATTATGTCGACGCCATGTGGCGCATGCTGCAACAGGATCGGCCCGACGATTACGTCATCGCCACCGGCATCACGCACTCGGTCCGCGAATTCGCCGAATTGGCTTTTTCTTACGCCGGTCTCGATTACCGCGATTACGTCGTGACCGACACGGAACTTTACCGCCCCGCCGAAGTGGATCTGCTGACCGGAAATGCCGCCAAAGCCCGCGAAAAGCTCGGCTGGCGCCACATCCGAAACTTCGAAGACATCATCCGCGAAATGGTTGACCACGACCTCGCCACCCTCGGCGGACTTCGGCCCGCGCATGCCGGGGATAAGCCGCGTCTATCCTCGTGATGCAGGGAAAGCGGATTCGCGCAGGGCCCCGCCCTGCAAAAATTTTACTCCCGCGCCGCTCCCCGCCGAAAATTGTAAATCACCAGCGTGAAAATCCCGAACAGCATCCCCGCGATCCCCAAAATCGCCCCCAGCGGATGCGCCGCCGTCAACGAGAACCGGATCAATATCGCCGCGATCACGAACGCCGCGTTGCGAAACACCTCTTCATAGCGATCCGAGGCCAGCAGCGACAGCAATAAAATCAGCACGTCGGTGAAAATCATCGCGGTGAACACCTCGGCGTAAAACCCCGCGCGCGATTCCCCGACCGTCGCCGCCGGATGAAAAATCTCGAACTCCACTTGGTACACGCTCGCCGCCGCGAACCATAAAAACACCACCGTCAGGACCAGCGCGATCCGTTTTTTCCACGCGATCAATCGCTCCATCGCCGGACTCGCCTGGTACGCCGGCGCCTCGCCCGCCGCGCGCCCAAACAGCGCGACGAGCAAGAACATCAACAGTCCCGCGCCCGCGTCCACCAGCGCCGGCGACAGTTCCCCCAGCGGCGCGCGAATCGACCCGACGTCGAGCGATGCAATATCCTTGAAAAATCCGCGAACAAAGATCAGCGAAACGATCTCGTACTGGGTCTCCAACCCGCGCGTGGCCGATTGCGGGATCGCCGCGATCAGCACCAGCACTTCATAGAACAGGATCACGCTGAACGGGGTGTAAATCGCCGAAAGAAAATTTTTTCCGGCCGCGCTCACCGGCGCCGGCGGATTCGCCAGATGCCGCGCCGCGAAAATGCACGCCAGATGCGCCGCAAACAGGACCACCGCCGCCGCCACGATCCACCGCTCCAGCCGCGCGCGATTGTTCGACGAATAGATCCGGTCGAAAATCGCCGGCGCCCGCGCCTTGACCGCGTTCATACCACCCCGCGTTCCGGCGAGCTTTCCCGCCTCTACGTTTCACGATATCGTGAATCAAATGCACCGAATTGTGAATCAGACCGTTGCCCTGGTGTTCGCCTTCGCCGCCGCTTCCTTCGCCGCCGGATTCCAGTCCGCCGATCTTTTGAAATTTCGCGCCATCGGCGCCGTCCAGCTCTCCCCGGACGGCTCCCGCCTGGCTTACACCATTCTTCGCTACGATGGCCCGCGCCGCATCTTCGGCCAGCTCTGGATCATGAACCTTGCCGATCAAAAATCGATCTGCCTGAGCGATGGCGACGATCCCAGCGGCAACCCCGAATGGTCGCCCGATTCGAAATGGATCGCCTATTCGGGCCGCGCCGACGGCAAATCGGGCCTGATTCTGGCCCGCGCCGACGGCGGCGGAAAAAAATATCTCGCGCCGCTGGACGGCACCAATGCGCCGCTGCCCGGCTCCGGAAAAACCATCGCCTGGTCGCCCGATTCCAAACAGATCGCCTTCATCTCTGCGCAGCCCGGTCCCGAGCCCGACCTGCGCGGCGATCCCGTCGTCATTACCCGCTATCTCTACAAGCCTACCGCCAGCGAAGGCTACAGCCACTTCAACGACAACAAGCGTCTGCACATCTTCATCGTCGAGGCCGCCTCCGGCCAGTCGCGCCAGCTCACCACCGGCAATCATTACGAGCATTCCATCGACTGGTCGCCGGATGGCGCCCACATCGCCTTCATCTCCAGCCGCGAGCCCGACGAGGATCAGTTCTTCAACTACGATATGTTCACCGTCTCGCCTTCGAGCGGCGAAATCAGGCGCCTCACCGCCACCGAAAGCGCCGAATACCGCCCGCACTACTCGCCCGACGGAAAATCCATCGCCTACGAGGCCACCCGCCGCGGCCTCACCGACCGCGAAACCACCATGGAAGACACCCACGTCTGGCTCGCCGATTCCAACGGAACAAATCGCCGCGACATCGGCCTCATCGACAATCGCCAGGGCGATCCCGGATGGTCCAGCGACGGCCGCTTCATCTACTTCACCGTTCAGGAACGCGGCGACGTGCATCTTTATCGCGTCGCCTCCTCCGGCGGCCGGCCCGAGCCCGTCATCTCCGAGCGCGCCAGCGTCGGCGCCTGGTCGGTCGCCGGCGATAACCTCGCCTACGCTCTCTCCACTCCCGGCGACCTCGCCGAGCTGTATCTTAAAACCGCCGGCGGCGCGCCCCGCAAATTAACCGATCTGAATCGCGAGATTCTCGGCGGCAAAACCGTCGAGCCGGTCGAATCCTTCACCTTCTTGAGCAACGATAATAAGTGGACCGTCGAAGCCTTCCTCACCTATCCCGCCCATTTCCGCCCCGACGGCAAATATCCGCTGATCGTCACCATCCACGGCGGCCCGCACGGCCAGCAGGGACCCGCGTTCAATTTCAAGAATCAGGTCTATTCCTCCCGCGGCTGGGCCACCCTGATGGTCAACTATCGCGGCTCCACCGGCTACGGCCAGGCCTTCGCCGACGGCGTCTTCGGCGATCAGAACGGCAATGAAGGCCAGGATGTTCTCTACGGAGTCTCCGCCGCCATCCGCCGCTATCTCTGGATCGATCGCGATCGTCTCGGCATCGAAGGCACCAGCTACGGCGGCCAATTAAGCGCCTGGCTGATCACCCAGACCAACATCTTCAAAGCCGCGATCCCCACCGCCGCCATCACCAATCTGATCAGCTACAACTACATGACGTATTACAACCAGTACGAAGCCATGGAGTGGGGCGCTTATCCGCATCAAGGCAATCTGAT
>JAJPHS010000120.1 GCA_021325175.1 Terriglobia bacterium | reverse complement strand
CTCGGTCCGAATCGGCTTCCTATGATTCTCGTGGAGCCGGATGCGAAGCTCGCTGACCGGTCGAAATTCAGCGCCCGCTCAGCCGGCGTACTTGGAATGATGAATTTCGGCCGGGATCATTTCTTTTGCCTGGATGAGAAGATGAGCCTGAATGTTGACGGTCTTCGAAAATTTCTGGCGCGCCACGCGGACGAGCCATTTTTGATTTTCGGATTTACTTTCATGGTCTGGAAGTATTTTTTCCTGCCCTGCGCGGCGATGGGCATCGATCTTTCAAACGGTATTCTTATTCACGGCGGCGGCTGGAAAAAGCTTCAGGAAATGGCCGTCAGCAACGCGGAGTTCAAGCGCAGCCTGGCGGAAAAGACCGGGCTGCGGCGCTGTTATAACTTCTACGGCACGGTGGAGCAGGTCGGCAGTGTCTTTCTCGAAGGCGACGATGGGTATTTCTACGCGCCTAACTTCGCCGACGTCATTATTCGCGATCCAGTGACTTGGGAAGAAGCTCCGATCGGCGCGACCGGAGTGATTCAGATACTTAGTATGCTTCCGTTAAGCTATCCGGGACACTCTTTGCTTACGGAGGACTTGGGCGTGCTGCATGGCATCGACAACGGCTCCTGTGGCCGGCGGGGAAAATATTTTTCCGTTCTCGGACGGATTCCCGCGGCGGAGCTGCGAGGATGCAGCGACACTCACGTGGCGGCGGCATGAAGGAAATTACTCTGGTTTCGCCGCCTGAGGGAGGGATTTCGATCGAGGCTCTGCGCGATCGCGTCCATCAACTCCGCGCGGATATGCCGGAGCCATTTTCCGACACGGCCATACAGTTGTGCTCGGATTTTGGAAATGCGCTGTTCCGGATCGCTCCGCGCGGCTCGCCGCTGCAAACTTTGGGATTTTTCTTGCGGCGCGCGCATTTGGCCGAGTTAGGCGCGGAATTAGCTCGCGCCTGCCCGCGCAATGTGCTTTATGCGCCACGCGGCGTGGTATTCCTGATTCCTCCCGGCAACGTTCCGGCGCTGATGGCGTATTCCTGGCTATTTGCCGCAATTTCCGGCAATATTACGATCATTCGCTTGCCTGGAGCCGCCTCCGCCGACGTGGATCTGATTGTTTCCTGCTTTGAGCAAATATTTTCCGGCCAGCCGCGCCGGACCTTTTTTATCCGCTATCAGCACGATGACGACCTGACCGCCGCGCTTTCACAGCTCTGCGACGTTCGTGTGATTTGGGGCGGCGATGAGACGGTCCGCCGTTTTCAGAGCATTCCTTTGGCGCCCGGCGCGCGGGATCTGGCCTTTCCGGATCGCTATTCTCTCGCGGTGATTTCGTCGAATCGTTACCTGGAACTAAGCGCCGCGGGCCGCGATGCTCTGATTGCGGCGGTTTATCGTGACCTGTATACCTTCGATCAGGCCGCCTGCTCGTCGCCGAGGCTTCTGATTTGGGTGGGCTCTTCCGAGCAATCGCAGCAAGCCAGCTCCGAATTCTATCCCCGGTTGTCGGCGCTCGCCGCCTCGCGATATCGCTGCGAGTTGGCCAACGTCATTTCGAAAAAAGTGTTCACCTGCGAGGCGATTCTCAACCAGGGCGTTGATTCCCAAAGTTTCTCCTCGAACCAACTGACCGTTCTGCGGATGGATCGCCTTACGGACCTGACCAGGCGGCATTGTGGAGGCGGCCTCCTGTTCGAACACTTCGCCGAAAGCCTCAACTCGATCGGCAATTTTATTTCAAGGAAAGATCAAACACTGAGCTACTTCGGTTTTACCTCGGGCGAGCTCGCCGAATTCGCGCGAAACGTCGCAGGCAAAGGACTCGACCGGATCGTTCCCATCGGCGAGGCGCTCACCTTCAGCCATCTCTGGGACGGCTACGATCTGCTTCAGGAATTCGTGCGCCGCGTTCACATTGTGCCTTCGCCGTCGGCGCTCTCTGAAACGGCGGCCGCGTAATTACTCACTGGCGAACCGGCGGAAAAAGCTGTCCGGCTTCCAGTGCGGGCGGTCCTTGGCGTTCGCGACCCGCTCCCCCAAATCCAGCAGAATGCGATTGAACTGCGCGGCCGCCGTCTTGTCCACGGGCTGGCTTAAATCGTCCGACGGAGCATGGTAGCGATTTTTGATCCAGTCCTGAAAAGTTTTTTCCTCCGGGCTGCCGGGAATCCATCCAAATTTGAAGGCGAGCGCGGGAACGCCTTGCTTGATAAAACTGTACTGATCGCTGCGGATAAAGCGGTTTTTGTCCGGTTCCTTGTCGGCTTGCACCTGGACGCCCGCTTTTGCGCAAACCGCGCGAATGTCATCGCCCAGCGTCGATTCCGCCAGCCCTTGCACTTCCAGATATTTCAGCGGAAACAGCGGCAGGAACATATCCATGTTTATATCGGCCACAATCGCGGACTTTGGCACGGTCGGGTGGGTGGCGAAATAGAGCGACCCCTGCTCGCCCTTCTCCTCTCCGGTAACCGCCAGAAAAAGGACGCTCCGCTTAAGATGCGCATTCGCTTCCTTCATCAATGTCGCGATCTCGATCAGCGATGCGACGCCGGAAGCATCGTCCATCGCGCCGTTGTAAATACGGTCGCCGTTGATCGGCTCGCCCATCCCCAGGTGATCCAGATGCGCGGAAAAAATCACGTACTCGTTTTTGAGCGCCGGGTCCTCGCCCGGCCGCAGCCCGGCGACGTTTTGCGATTCGACGCGCGACCGGTCGATTTTGACGTGCGCCCGGAAATTCAAGCCGAGCGGGAACCGCGGCAGCTTCTGGTCCGCGTCGGCCAGCTTCAAAATTTCGGCGAAAGTATGGCCGGATCCGGCGAAAAGCTTCTCGGCCCGCGCCGGATTCACGTTGATCGCGAACTGCTCGCCGCGCGATTCCGACGCGGATTCATCGGCCAGGCTCATCATCGGATTCAAACGCGCCAGCCGCGCCCGCTCCCACGGAATATCCATCGATCGCGGATTCGGAATCGATGCCAGGCCGATCGCGCCGGCTTTCTGCATCGCTTTCCATCGCTCCGCGGCGGAGGAGTAGTGCGCCTTTAGAGCGCTCGGAATCGAGGATGGCCCCCCGGTTAGAAAAACAGCGATTTTGCCCTTCAGATCGAGTCCGGCCAGATCGTCGATTCCCTTTTCGGGCACCACCAGGCCGAAGCCGACGAACACCGCGGGCGCGTCCACATCGGGCGCCAGATCCGCGCGCAAGCTGAAAGACGCATCGTCGCCCAGCACCAGCGGAGTCACTCTGCCCTTGCGGACGATCGCCAGACTCGAGGCGGGCTCATCGAGTTTACGCACGGCAAATTCGACTGGCTGAATGTAGCCAGACGTTCCCGCCGGCTTAAGTCCTGCCCGCTCGAACTCGGTGGAGACGAACTGGGCCGCCTTGCGATGGCCTTCGCTGCCGGTGTTGCGGCCCTCCATCTTGTCGTCGGCCAGAACCTGGACGTGCGACCACCATCGCACTCCCTCCCGCGCCAAATCGGCGGAAAAAAGCGTCATCGAAGCAAGCAACAGCGCCACCGTTCGAGGCATCACGCCGTAATTATATCGACACCTGGAGGCTCGGGATGACGCGCGAGGTGCGCGCGCACGAACGGGCAGGCGGCGATCACTTTCAGCTTTTCGCGCCGCGCAAAATCGAGCGCCGCTCGAACCAGCGCCGCGCCGGCGCCGCGGCCGCGCAACTCCAGCGGCACTTCCGTATGGCGGAGCGTGAGATCGCGTCCGGCGAGCTGATAATCGAGAAACGCCGTTTCCCGATGCATGGTCAATTCAAACCGGTGCCCGGCGGAATTGTGGATTACCGCTGCTTCAGTCTCTTTCCCCATCGTCCAGGACGGCGCATCGCTCGCCGGGAACGATTCTTCCGAAGCCTCCTCGACCGGATCTATTTTTTCCGCCATAAGTTCTCCTGATCCCAGCTTATCGCCGCCCGGGCAGCGCAACGCATTCTGGCTTTGCGAAGCGGTTAAATACCGGCGGCGCGAAACACGCCGTCCCGGCTTATGTCTCACTACCGTCCATCCGACCCGAAGAGGGAGATCCCTATGGCCAACGCTTTCCATGTTTGCTGGCGATTGCAGGACGACGATGAAGACATCGACCAGCTCGAAGACGACGACTTAGAGGACGATGATCTTGACGAAGACGACCTGGAGGAGGATCTCGACGAGGACGAGGACCTCGACCAGGATGAGGAAGAAGAGGAAGAAGACGACGAGGACGAGCCTTAGTGAAACACCGCAAGCGCGCCGGTTTCCGTCAGCCGGTCGCCAGCGATGCCGCCGATGTGCACATCAATCAGACGGTTTGCCGGCCGCGGCGATGCCAGTGTGATTTTCAGATAATTTCCGCTCAGCGCCGCCATGCCGCCGTCGAGCGTCACCGCGGAAAGTACGCGTCCGACCATGGCCCGGCGGAACTCCAGGTTCTTGCGCGACGCAAGTTCGCGCAGGACGCGCGTCCGCTCTTTTCGTATTTCGACCGGCACCTGCGGCATGGACGCGGCGGGCGTGCCCGGGCGCTCTGAATACGTGAACACGTGCAGGTACGTGAACGGCAGTGCATCGATGAAGGCGAGCGATTCGGCGAACTCGGCCTCCGTTTCGCCGGGAAAACCGGTCATCACGTCGGCGCCGACCGCGCAATCCGGCATCAGCGATCGCGCCGCCAGAATGCGGTCCGCGTAATGGCGCGGCCGGTATCTGCGGCGCATCCGCCGCAGAACCGCATCGCTGCCCGATTGCAGCGGAGCGTGAACGTGTTTCGCGATTCGATCCGATTCGGCCATCAGGCGGAGCAATTCGTCGGAAAAATCCATCGGTTCCACCGAACTGAGCCGCAGCCGCTCGACTCCGGTCTCCTCCAAAATCCGGCGAATCAGATCCGCCAGCCGCGCGCGTCCCGAAAAATCGCGCCCCCACCGCCCCAGATTGATTCCGCTGAGCACGATCTCGCGATATTTTTTCGCCAGCGCGCGAACCTGCGCGATCACGCTTTCGGCCGGCGCGCTGCGGCTGCGGCCGCGCACGGAAGGAATAATGCAGAACGAACAACGATTGTTGCAGCCGTCCTGAATCTTCAAATTGGGCCGCGTGCGATCCCCGGCGGCGTCCTCGACCGGCGCCGAAAGAAAATCCCGCTGCTCGAAAATATCGCCGACGGCAATTTCGCCATGATAATCGTTAAAAACAAGGTCGGGAATCTTCGTTTTATGCGAATTTCCCGCCACTAGCGCCACCCCATCCATCGCCGCGATCTCTTCCGGCGCGCGCTGGGCATAGCATCCGGTCACCACGATTCGCGCCGACGGGCTCTGCCGGTGAATGCGGCGGATCGTCTGCCGCACCTCTTCATCCGCGGTGGACGTAACCGTGCACGTGTTCAACACGACCACTTCGGCCTGGCGAAAATCGCTGACCGAAGAGAGCCCGCGCGCGGCCAGGCCCGCTTCAAGCGCCGCGCCGTCGGCCTGCGAGGCGCGGCAGCCGAAATTTTTGATCCAGAATGTACCCAAGAAATCATTCTCCCACGCCGCAGCCGGCGCGGCCGTTGCGAGGTGGTCCGCTGATCGGCGATTATGCCCGCTCATCGCTGATATCGGCCCGCTCATGCGATTTAGATACGACCTTTGCCGCGCGCTTCGGCAAAATAGGGGATGTGTACGTCCGTTTGTACGTTTTCGCCGCCCTCCTCTGCGCCGCGCGCGGCTTCGCCCAGGTCTCCACCGGAGCGGGAACCGTCGAAGGCACGGTGGTTGATCCGACCGGAGCCCTGGTCCCTTCTGCGACGGTAACTCTGTCCAATCCCGTGTCCGGCTATACCCGCACCGTGACCACCGGCGAGGATGGATCGTTCGCGTTCCACAATATCCCACCCAATCCGTATCACGTTCAGGTCACCGCCCAAGGATTCAGCCCGAAATCGCAGGACGTCGAAGTGCGCAGCAGCGTTCCGGTGACCATCAGTTTCAAGCTGGAGCTGGCCGGGGAAACCACGCAGGTGAACGTCGAAGCGACCGGTCAGGATTTGCTGGAGACCGTCCCTTCCTCGCACACCGACATGGACGCAAACCTGTTTAATAAAATGCCGCTGTCGGCCGGCTCCGGCATGGCCGATCTGATCACGCTGGCCAGCCCCGGCGTCGTTGCCGATTCCAACGGCTTTTATCATCCTCTCGGCGATCACGCCCAGAGTTCCTTATATGTCGATGGCCAGCCGATCACGGATCAGCAATCCAAGCAATTTTCGACGCAGATCCCGATGAACGCGATTCAGTCGATGGAGCTCACCACATCGACGCCCAGCGCGGAATTCGGCGATAAAACCAGCCTGGTGGCGACGGCGGTGACCCGCTCCGGCCTCGGCTCCGATCATCCCTTCGGTGATCTGACGCTGCACTACGGCACCTTCGGATCCTACGGCGAGGATTTCGACTATGGATTCGGGCTGAAGCGATTCGGATTCTTCATCGCCGCCGATTCCAATCGCACCGGCCGCTTTCTGGACACGCCGGAACTCGATCCGATGCACGATATCGGCAATAGCGAGACCATTTTTTCGCGCCTCGATTATCAGCCGGGGCAGAACGATTCGGCGCACGTCAATCTGTTCATCGCGCGCAACTGGTTCCAGATTCCGAACACCTATGATCAACAAAGCGCCGGTCAGGATCAGCGGCAGTTGACGCAAACCTTCAGCATCGCGCCGAACTGGGTGCACACGTTCAGCCCATCCATGGTGCTCACCCTAAATCCCTACGTTCGGGAGGATTTCGTCAATTATGATCCCAGCCGCGATCCGCTCAACGATCAGCCGGCGACGATCGGCGAAAAACGCTGGCTGAAAAATTTCGGCTCGCGCGGGGACGTGAGCTGGGTCAAGGCCTCGAATAATTTTAAAACAGGCGTCCAGATTGAGCGCACGGCGCTGCATGAGGACTTCAGGTTTGCGATTACACAGCCCGGCTTTGTCGATCCGGCGACCCAGCCCGGCCTGGTTCCCTTCGATCTGACCGAAGGCGGCCATTACCTGACGTTTGCCGGCGACGCCAATATCGACGAATATTCCTGGTACGCGCAGGATTCTCTGACGCTCGCCAACTGGACGCTCAACGGCGGCGTGCGAGCGGATTTTTATCGCGGCATTTCGCACGCAAACGCCTTTGAGCCGCGCGGCGGCGCCGCCTATCATCTGAAGCGCACCGGAACGGTGTTTCGCGCCGGATATTCGCACACGCTCGAAACGCCGTATAACGAAAATCTCATACTTTCCAGCGAAACGGGCGTCGGAGGGTTGGCCGGCAATTCGTTTGGCGCCTATGGACAAACCCCGCTCAAACCCGGCCGCCGCGATCAATACAACGTGGGTCTGGAGCAAAGCATCGACAAAAAGATCGTCATTTCTTCGGATTATTTCTGGAAATATACGCATGGTGCGTTCGATTTCGACAGCCTTCTCGATACGCCGCTGGTATTTCCCATCTCCTGGAACAAATCGAAAATCGATGGCGTCGACGGCCGCATCAATCTTACGCCCACGCATGGATTCAGCGGATTCATGTCCTTCGGTCACACGCGCGCCCGGTATTTTCCGCCGGAAACCGGAGGATTGATTTTCAACTCACCGGTAAATACGAGCGTATTCCGCATAGATCATGACCAGGCGTTCCAGCAGACCACTTATCTTCGCTATGAAGCTCCGATGAAGAAAAAGCCGTGGATCGCCCTCACCTGGCGCTACGACAGCGGCGAGGTTGCCGGAGCCGTGACGGATCTCGCCGATCTGCTGGCGCTCGACGCGGATCAGCAGGCGGCGGTGGGGTTCTATTGCGGAGCGCAGGTGGCCGCGCTGGGTCATCCTATCACCTCCTGCAATTCAGCATTCGGCGCCGCGCGCTTGGTGATTCCCGCGCCGGGAACCTATAATCCCGATCACAATCCCACGCGCGTCGCGCCGCGCAACCTGCTGGATCTGGGAGTCGGCACGGATAATCTGTACACGCGCGAGCGTCTGCATGTCAAGTTGCAACTGACGATTACAAATCTGACCAACGTGGACGCGCTCTATAATTTTCTGTCGACGTTTAGCGGCACGCATTTTGTAACGCCGCGAACGTTCGAAGGCCAGATCACATTTTCGTTCTAGCAGCGCCACTCCCGGCGTTGATTAAAGTCCGCCCTCCTCAGGTTTCCGTTTATTCCATCCCTTGATAAACTGAGATGGGCACATGCTTACCAGCACAACCACCTCCTCCGTCCAGCCGACCAGCCTCGGACGGGAAGAACTCATTCGCGCTTTCAGAATCATGTATCTCTCCCGGCGCCTTGACGACCGGGAGATTCTCCTGAAGCGCCAAAATAAGATTTTTTTTCAGATCAGCGGAGCCGGGCATGAAGCAATCACCTGCGCCGCCGGTCTGGCGATGCGCGCCGGCCACGACTGGTTTTATCTCTATTACCGCGACCGCGCCATGTGCCTCGCGCTCGGCGTCACCGCCGAAGAAATGATGCAGGGCGCCGTCGGCGCGGCGGCGGATCCCGCCTCCGGCGGGCGCCAGATGCCCTCGCACTGGGGATCGAAGCGGCTCAACATCGTCACCGCGTCCTCGCCGACCGGAACGCAATTTCTGCAAGCCGTCGGATGCGCCGACGCCAACCGCCGGCTCGATCCCGATTCGGACGCGATCACGATCGTCACCACCGGCGACGGCGCCACCAGCGAAGGCGAATTTTGGGAGTCGCTGAACATCTCCTGCCTGGAGCGCCTTCCAATCATTTATCTGGTGGAAGATAACGGTTATGCGATTTCCGTTCCGGTGGAAAAACAAACCGCCGGCGGCAATATTTCAAAGCTCGTCTCCGGATTCCCGGACCTCAAGGTTTTTCGTTGCGACGGAACCGACCTGGTCGCCTCCTACGCCACCATGTCCGAGGCGGTCGACTGGTGCCGTTCCCGCCGCACGCCGGTTCTGGTGCATGCCACCTGCATCCGGCCCTACAGCCACTCGCTTTCCGACGATGAAAAGCTCTACAAGACCAAAGCCGAACGCGACGCCGAAGCGGCTCGCGACCACATCGTGCGCTATCCCGAGTGGCTCATCTCGGAAGGCATCCTGGATCGGCACGGCGTCGAGCTGCTCACCCACGAAGTCGATGTCGAGGTGCAGGAGGCGACCGAGCGCGCGCTAAAAGCCGCGCCGCCCGAAAAGGGCTCTTCCCTTCGCTATCTCTATTCCGATCGCGTCGATCCCACCTCGCAGGAGTTTGAATCCGAGCCGCAGTTCTCCGGCCAGCCGCGCACCATGGTCGATGAGATTAATCTCACGCTGCACGAAGAGATGCGCCGCAACGAGCGCGTCATCGTGTTCGGGGAAGACGTCGCCGACGCGAGCCGCGAGGCCAACCTGACCGAGGTAAAAGGCAAGGGCGGCGTGTTCAAGGCGACACAAGGGCTGCAAATTGTTTTTGGCGCACAGCGATGCTTCAACACCCCGCTCGCCGAAGCCGGCATTATCGGCCGCGCGATCGGCATGGCGGAGCGCGGGCTGAAGCCCGTCCCCGAAATTCAGTTTTTCGATTATATTTGGCCCGCAATGATGCAGATCCGGGATGAATTGGCGACCGTTCGCTGGCGCTCGAATAACGCCTGGTCCGCGCCGGTCGTGATCCGGGTCGCCATCGGCGGTTATCTCAACGGCGGCGCCATTTATCACAGCCAATGCGGCGAATCGATTTTTACTCACATTCCCGGACTGCGGGTCGTGTTCCCGTCCAACGCTCTGGACGCCTGCGGGCTGCTGCGCACCGCGATTCGCTGCGACGATCCGGTGATGTTCCTCGAACACAAGCGCCTTTATCGCGAGCCCTACAATCGCAGCCCGCACCCCGGCCCCGATTTTACGATTCCCTTCGGCAAGGCTCGGCTGGTGAAGCCCGGCTCGCATCTGACGATCGTGACTTACGGCGCGCTGGTCCAAAAATCGCTTCAGGCCGCCACCCAGATCGAGCAGCGCCGCCCCGGTACAACCATCGAAATTCTCGACCTGCGCACGCTGGCTCCCTACGATTGGGCCGCCATTCGGGCAAGCGTGGAAAAAACCAGCCGCGTGGTGATCGCGCACGAAGACGTGCTTTCCTTCGGATTCGGCGCGGAGATCGCGGCGCGAATCGCCAATGAGCTTTTCACCTCGCTCGACGCCCCGGTGGGCCGCGTCGCCGCGCTGGACACCTGGGTCGGCTATCACCCGGTTCTGGAAGCCGAGACTCTCCCGCAGATTGAAACGATCGCGCAGGAAGCCGAGCGCATCCTGGCGTTCTGATTCACTTCAGCAAGGGCGAGGTGCAAAAAGCGCAGCGCCGGGCGGCGATCGGAATCACGCTCAGGCATTCCGGACATTCCTTCGTCGTCGGGTCCGGAGGAGCTTCCCCGCGCCGCATTTTCGCCAGCAGCGCGTTGATGGGAAGAACAACGAAGAAATAGACCGCCGCGCCGATGAGAATAAACGAGACCAGCGCGTTGATGAAGTCGCCGATCAGGAACCTGCTGGAGTTGACTTCAAACTGTAGGGCCGAAAAATCGGGCTTTCCGATGATCGCCGCGATCAACGGCGTGATCAGATCCTTGACCAGAGCCGTGACCACCGCTCCAAATGCGGCGCCCATCATCACCGCCACGGCAAGATCGATAACATTGCCGCGCATCATGAATTGCTTAAAACCCTTCATATTGCCCTCCCTTGTGCAACCTTATCACTTATGCGTAGATACCGAATGAAACGATAATGGAATCGAAAAGAAGACGGCGGCGGTGCCTTTTCGAGATCGGCCCTCCCGCCGTGGACGCTAAATCAGTCCGATAACGACCTTCAGCCAGGTCTGGTTGCAATCTGACAATCTTGCGGGTGGGCAATGTGATAAAATTTTGCCCATTGCCGGAGAATGCGCCGCAATAAAGCAGCGGCGCTCAGAGGAGGGGTTGAGGAATGAAAGTGAATAAGGGATTCGCCGCGTTGTGCCTTTTCGTGGCCTGGGCCGCGATTTGCGATCAGGCTCGCGCGCAGATCAGTTCGTCGACCGGCGCGATTCAGGGCACCGTCACCGATCCGCAGAATGCGGTCATTCCCGGCGCTCAGGTCGAGCTCATCAACCGCGATACCGGCGCGACCAGCCAGACCACCACGCAAAATGACGGCACCTACGTATTTCCGCTCGTCGCGCCCGGCAACTACCAGATCAAAGTGACGGCGCAAGGATTCGAAACCACGCAGCTCAACGACGTGCGGGTGGATGTGACCAAGGTCACCAACGCTTCGGTGAAGCTGAAGGTCGGACAGGTGAGCACGGTCGCCGAGGTCACGGAAAGCTTCACGGCAGTCGATACGCGCACGGCGACCACCGGCGACGTCATCACCGGAACGCAGATCCGCGACATTCCGCTGCCGACGCGCAATTTTCTCGATTTGACGGCGATGCAGGCGGGCACCTCCGCGCGCATCCAGAGCGCGGCCACGGTGGGACGCGGATCGCCGATTCTCGATGTTGCCGGCTCTCGCGCGACCACAAACAATTTCGTGCTGGACGGCATCGACGCCAACAATTTCGGCAGCAACAGCCTGGCGAGCGTACCGGTTCCCAATCCCGACGCAGTTGGCGAATTTCGCGTCAGCACGAGCATGTACGATGCGAGCCAGGGCCGCGCCTCCGGCGGGAATATCAACGTTGTGCTGCGCTCCGGCACCGACAAGTTTCACGGCGGCGCGTTCGAATTTTATCGCAGCAACGACATGAATGCGAATGAGTTCTTCGCGAATCTTTCGGGCAAGCCCGTGCCGGTGCTGTTGCAGAATCAGTTCGGAGGCGAAGTCGGCGGACCGGTTCCGAAGCTGAAAGATACGTTCTGGTTCTTCTCCTATCAGGGGACGCGGCAAAAGAACGGCGTCTCCAGCCTGATCAGCGGCTCTCAACCGGTGCTGCCTTCGGTCCGCAATGCGTCGACACTCGGCGCCGCGTTCGGCATCAATCCCAGCACCATCGATCCGGTGGCCGTGAATATTCTCAACGCCAAGGGTCCCTATGGCGGCTTGCTGTACCCCTCCGGCGTCTGCGCCGGCGTGCCGAATTGCACCGGCCCGGGAAGCATCGGATCGATCGTGATCTCCGAGCCGACCATCTACAACGAAGATCAGGAAGCGCTGTCGCTTGATCGCAATCTGTTCCGGAACAATCATCTTGCCGGCCAGTTCTTCTACGCCAACATTTCTCAATTCAATCCGACCGGAGGCGGCGTCACCCTGGGCCAAGGGTTGAATTCGCCGGCCAAGAACAATCATCTGGCGCTCACCGACACGGAAACGTTCTCGCCTTCGCTGCTGAACGAGTTCCGCGCCGGCTTCACGAATGTCAAGTCCATCAACGAAGGAGTGGAAAACGTAAAGGTCAGCGATATCGGCGAGCAGAAGTGGGACGCCGCAGCGTACCCCGGAATTCCGGCGTTTTCCGTAAGCGGCCTGCTCAGCTTCGGCGGTATCGGCGTGAACAGCTTCACGCACGGGGGCACTACGACCATCACCATCGGCGACACCGTTTCCTGGACCCGTGGAAAACACACCCTGCGGCTGGGCATCGAGAATCGTCGCTACGGCTGGAATTATGAAAACGATTACGGCTCGCGCGGCAGCATGAGCTTCCCGAACTTCACGTCATTTCTGACCGGCACGCCGAATCGTCTTCAAATCGACGTCGGTTCGTTCCCGCGCAATTATCGCGCGCAGGACGCCGTCGGATTCGCGCAGGACGATTATCGCATTACCCGCCGGCTCACGCTGAACCTCGGCCTGCGCTACGACTATCTCGGCTTCCCCTACGATTTGAACGGCAAGGTCGGCAACTTCGATCCGAGCCGCGTCACCCCGGCTTGCGTCGCCGCCGGAGGTGGAAGCTGCGTGCAGGCCGGCTTCGTTTCCCCGGCCAGCCTGAAAAGCTCGCTCGCCACGCCGGGCGTCAGCAATACTACGCTCACCAACAGCAACAACACCAATTTCGCGCCTCGCGTCGGCGCGGCCTACGATCTTCTGGGCAACGGCAAGATCGCGCTGCGCGGCGGATTCGGCGTCTATTACATCCGCACCTCCGGCCAGACTTTATTGCAGTTGATCGCCTCCCCGCCGTGGGTCGAGCAGTATCTCGCCTCCGGAACCGCCGTCGTCGGCAGCGATGTTCTCGCCAATCCGTGGCCGGCGGGTTTGCCGCAGCCGAGCCAGTTCCCGATTCTTCCACCCATCGGCCAGTTCAGCGGAAAATTCAGCGCGGCCGGCGCGCCGATTTTTGTAAATTCCGACGGCTCGACCGCCGTGTCGCAGTCCCTTTATGGATTCTCGCGCAATCTGGTGACGCCCTACGCGCAGCAGTACAACTTCACGGTGCAGACGCAGCTCCCCGCCGGATGGGTGCTCGAAACCGGCTACGTCGGCTCGCGCGGCGTGCATCTTCTGGTTGAGCCGAGTTTGAATCAGGCGCTGCTGGTGAACTCGTCGAATCCGATGACCTACAGCAATTCGCTCATCGCGGCCGCTGGATTTGCCAACGGATATTCGGTGTCGCAAAACTCCAACGCCAACGCGTCCATTCGCGTTCCGGTCCCCGGATTCTCACCCGCCGGACTGAATCTGGTTACCAATCAGGGCTATTCGCATTACAACGGCCTGCTGATTGAAGCCCGGCACGCCTTCGCCAAGAGCTTTCAGTTCAAGATGGACTACACCTTCTCCAAATCGACCGATGACGACTCCGGCCCGCAGACGTCGGATCTGGACAGCTTCACCGGCAACCAGCTCGTTCCCGCGCTCAACCGCGGCGTCTCCGATTTCGACCTCACGCACCGCTTCGTTTTCACCGGTTTGTGGGATCTTCCCGGACCGAAGACCGGTTTCCTCGGACAAACCATCGGCAACTGGCGTCTGGGCGGTGTCTGGACCATCCAATCCGGCCTGCCATTTTCGATCACCAGCACCAACGGCGGCGGCCTGGCCGGCTTGAACGGCTCGGTCACCATCCGCGCCAACGCGGGCGTCTGCTCCACCATCAAAACGCCCGGATCCGTCACGCAAAACATCAACGACTACATGAATGCGGCATGCTTCGCGGTGGTTCCGAATCTTCCCGCCGGAACGGTGCTCACCGGACTGACGCCGCAGCAAGGCTCGGGAAGCGGCACGTACGTGATCGGCAACAATGGCGTGAGCGGCGACAGCGGCGTGGGTTCGCTGTTCGGCGGCCTGGGACGCAACATCCTCCGCGGCCCCGGAGCGGAGCGATTCGACCTGGCGATTTCGAAAATCTTCCCGATTCGCAAGCTGGGCGAGCAGGGCAATCTCATGTTCCGCGCCGAAGCGTTCAAGGTTTTCAACAACCCGATCTTCTCCAACCCGAACGCGAACATCAGCAACTCGAATTTCGGCCAGATCACATCCACCGTGGATAGCACCGGCCGCATCTTGCAGCTCGCCCTGAAGCTGAATTTTTAATCGGTGGCGCGCGGCCCCTACAGTTTTCCGCTCAGCTCTTCGTACACTTTGCGGACCGCGATCGGACCTTGCGAGCTCGCCAGCGTCCACGAGGCGTATTCGCCCCAGTTGGCCTGCTTCACCGCTTCATCCACGGGAACGCCGGCTTTGTACAATCGCGTCGCTTCCTCGATCACCGCCTTCAGCGCGCGATGATACTCATGCAGCTCTTCTTTGGAAACCGCGGCCTGTTCTGTGAACCCGTGTCCGGGAATATAAATGTTCGCGTCGATCTTCTCCGCCTTATCGAGCGCCTTCAGCCACTCGCTCGGATACGCCGACCGCATCGCCGGAAACACACAATTCAAAAACGTCTCGCTCAGGAACAGAATTTTCTGGCGCGGCAGATAAACGCTCAGATCCCCGCCGGTGTGCGCGCGCCCGAGAAACAAAATCTGCACCCGTTCCCCGCCGAGATTCAGATCTTTTTTATCCGGAACCAACACCGCGTCCGCCGGCAGCCTCCAGCTCGGCGGACGTTTGGCGTTCGCCGCCTGCCGGTCGAGAATCGCCTTTGAATTGGGATGAATGAAAAACGTGATGCCGCCCGGCAAGGAGGAATTGCCGCCGGTATGATCGCCATGATCCGATGCGATCACCACCCATTTAATCGGCTGCGGGGTGATCTTGGCGATTGCTTCCACTTCCTTGCGCGTCGCCTCAGCATCGCCCTGGGCGTCGCAGAGCAGAACGCCTTCGCTCGTCACGACAAACATATTCGTGGTCGTGAACTTTTCCGCGCCGGCGTGAAAATCCTCGTAGGTGTAAACGTTCGGCGACACCTGGACGGTTCGCGGGAAATCGCTCAGCTTAAATCCGCGCTTGATCGGATCGGCGGTCCGAACGACATCTTGCGCCATAGCGGCGCTCAGCAGAAGAAAAAAACCTAGCCTCATCGCCTTTGATCGTGGCTCAGTCGCGGCGCTAAACGACGTCGACGCCCATCGATCGCGCCGTACCCTTCACCGAATTCATCGCCGATTCGAGCGAGAAACAGTTCAGGTCCGGCATCTTGATCTTGGCGATCTCTTCCACCTGTTTCAGCGTGATCTTGCCCACGCGATTCTTGTTCGGCTCAGCCGAGCCTTTCGCCAGGTTTACCGCGCGCTTGATCAGAATCGGCACCGGCGGCGTCTTGGTGATGAACGTAAACGAACGGTCCGAATAAATCGTGATCACCACCGGAATAATCAGGCCTTCCTGATCCTTCGCCGACGTCTTGGCGTTGAACGCCTTGCAAAACTCCATGATGTTGACGCCCTGCGGACCAAGAGCGGTGCCCACCGGCGGCGCCGGAGTCGCCTTGCCCGCCGGGATTTGCAGTTTCACCTGCGCAGTAACTTTTTTCGCCATGGTTTAAATTTTTTCTACCTGTAGAAAGTCGAGTTCCACCGGCGTCGCGCGGCCGAAAATGGTCACCAGCACGCGCAGCGTGTTGCGCTCCGGATTGATCTCGTCCACTTTGCCGGAAAAATTGCTGAACGGTCCATCGATGATACGCACCGTTTCATTCTTTTCAAACGTAAGCTTCGGCCGCGGCCGCTCAGCCGAGCTCGCCTGCCGGTACAGAATCGAATTCACCTCATCGGCGGAAAGCGGCACCGGCATGTTGCCGCCGCCGACAAATCCGGTCACGCGCGGCGTGGCTTTCACGGCATGCCACAGCTCATCGTTCATGTCCATCTCCACCAGCACGTAGCCCGGATACAGCAGCCGCTTGCTGGTGACCTTCTTGCCGCCCCTCAGCTCAACGACCTCTTCGGTGGGGATCAGGATCTGGCCGATCTGGTTCGCAAATCCGAACGCTTCCGCGCGGCTGCGCAGCGAATCGGCCACTTTCTGCTCAAATCCCGAGTAAGTGTGAATAATAAACCACTTTTTGGTCGATTCTTCGGGCAAAGCCTGCTCTTCGGGCGCGGCGGGTTTGTCCGCCTCAGGCGCTTCGCCGTCCAAATGATCCTGTTCCTCGGGGGTAATCTCGTCTGGCATGGATGCCTTCATTTCGTAAACGTATCGAAAAGCTTGTTAATGATGCGGCTGATGATATTGTCCACCACGAAGAAGTACGCCGAGATCAGAAAAACAAAAGCGATCACCACCGCCGTCGTCGAGCGCACCTGTTTCCAGGATGGCCAGGTGACCTTGCGCATTTCCATCTGCAAATCTTCGAAATAATTCTTCACGCGCGCCGGCCAACTCGCCGCCCGCTGCGGAAACGTCATCTCTTCTGCTGCCATATCTCTAGTGCTGCTCCTGGAAATCCGGTCTCGCGCCTCAGCGCCGCCACCGCGGGGCGCGATGGCAGGGGCGGAGGGATTCGAACCCCCACTCGCGGTTTTGGAGACCGCTGGTCTGCCGTTAAACCTACGCCCCTACACCTTTTAGTCTACTTGATCTCTTTGTGGGGATGGTGCTTACGGCAGAACGGGCAGAACTTTTTCAACTCCAGGCGCTCTGTCGTCGTCTTTTTATTTTTCATGCTGCTGTAATTCTTGCGTTTGCACTCAGTGCATTGTAGCGTGATCTGCTCGCGTGGCATAAAACCTCGTTTCTTGGACCCGAAACTACTCCAAAATCTCCGTCACCGTCCCCGCTCCCACCGTACGGCCGCCTTCGCGGATCGCGAATCTCAGGCCCTTGTCCATCGCCACCGGAGTGATCAACTCCACCG
>JAJPHS010000084.1 GCA_021325175.1 Terriglobia bacterium | reverse complement strand
TCTTGAGATGGCGCAAGGGGCGCAAGATCGGCGGTTCCGACGCGAATCGTGACTTCGGCGGGCATTTCGGCGGATTCGGCCAGCACTTTGCCCGCTTCCTCAAACGCCGGAAAAAGCTCCGGCTTGATCCGCCCGGCCTCCTCCAGCCCGAACGCGTACGCATAGCCGAGCTTGGCGGCCATGCGCCGGTGAAAATCCTGCATCTCGACGGCGCCCGGAGGTGTGATGGTCCAATAATCGATAAAAAGACGAGCCAGGCTCGGCGGGCCGGTCGCGGCGGCGAGATGTTCGCGCGCGGTGAGGATGCCGATATTTTTCGATCCGTCCGATTTCTCCGAAAGATCGAACGCCACCTCGGCAACGGCCGGCTTGATTTTTGAAACGGTCGTCGAAAAATATGTTTTTTTCGAAAAATCGATTTCAAGAACGTTATCGTTTTCCAGGTTGACGATGGTCGCGTGCGTCTTCGTGACGCTGGCCATGCGGCTGCCCTTGATATAGTGTGTGGCCGAGTGTACTCCATCGCCGGTAATCCCGACCCGGCTTTCGTATTCGAAGTCGGCCCGCAAAAGCCCCGTCAGGGCGAGCGTCAAAACCGCAATTTTCATAGCCGGCTCAATTTTACAACGCAAAAATTCTTGAATCCCGAGGCGGGGTGGTTTACTCTATGTCAAGTATGTCGATAGAGTTTAGGGCTATTACATATTTGTCAATTTTTTTGTTAAGTTTACGGGATGTTTCGGCGCAATCCGCTGCGGGAACGATCACCGGCCAGATTACCGATCCGCAACACGCTGCCGTTGCCGGCGCGGCAATCGTATTGGTGGATACGGCCACGAATAGCGAACGGACTGCGATCAGCAACGATGCCGGACGATACACGTTTACCAGCGTCCCGCCGGGCAGCTACGATCTGACGGTCAGCAAAGCGGGTTTTGCCGTTGCGCGGCTTTCCGGGCAAAAAGTGGACATCGGCGAATCGCTCACGCTCGACGTAGCTCTTCAGGTCGGCGCGACGACGACGACCGTCGAGGTGCAAGCGGCCGCGGGGGCGGATTTGCAGACGCTCAATTCCACCATCGGATCGACGATTACCAACGAATCGTTGAACCTTCTGCCGAACCTCGCGCGCGATGCATCTTATTTATCGACGCTTCAGGTCGGAGTGGCGCCGACGGGCAACGTGGCGGGCGCGTCAGCGGATCAGAATTCCTTTCAGCTTGACGGCGGCTTCAACAGCGACGATATGTCCGGAGACAATTCCACTTACGTCCCGGGAAATGGCTACATCGGCTCGAGTTCCACCGGCGGCACGCCTTCCGGCGTCATTCCGGCGCCGATCGAGAGCGTGGAGGAGATTAAAATCGGCAGCTCGAATCAGACCGCCGATTTCAACGGCGCCAGCGGGAGCCAGGTCCAGATGGTCACCAAGCGCGGCACGAATCAATTTCATGGCGCGCTGTATGAATTTTATTTTGGCAACGACGTCGGCGCGGCGAATCTCTGGAAGAACAATCACACCGCCGATAGCGCGCTCGGGTTGGCGTATACGCCGCTGCCCAAGACGCATCGCAACCGCTTCGGCGGCGCGATCGGCGGACCGCTTACGGCGAAGTTTTGGGGCGGAAAGACGTACTTTTTCGCGAATTACGAAGGCATGCGCTATCCCAATTCCGCGAGCTATGAGCGGGCGGTGCCGACGCTTCTGCTCAGAAACGGGATCGTGGTGCTGCCGAACTCGTCCGGCGTGCAAACGGCGTATAATCTGAACCCCGGCACGACGACGGTCAATGGGGTGAGCTACGCGCCGGCGCAGTGCGCCTTTAATGGCGCAAGCGGCCCCTGCGATCCGAGAATGCTCGGCTTGAATCCACTGATTGAGCAGCTTTGGAGCAAGCTCCCGCTGCCGAACGATCCGCAATATATCGTCAGCGGGGCCTCCGATGGGATCAATGAACAGGGATATTTGGGAAAACTCGCGCTGCCGCAAACCTCGAACTTTTTCGTGGGCCGCATCGACCACGATTTCGGGGAAAAATGGAAATTCATGTCGAGCTATCGCTATTACGGTTACTCGCAGCAGACCAGTAATCAGACCACGCTCACGCCGGCTGGACAATTTATCGCCACCGCTCCGCGCATTCAGAAGCCGGATTATTTCGTGGCCGGGCTGACTACGTCGCTCACATCGAACCTGACCAACGATTTTCGCTTCAGCTATCTGCGCAACTTCTGGCAATGGGCGGATTCCGGCGCGCCGCCGAACCTTCCCGGACTCGGCGGCGCGATCGAGCCGGGCGGCGAGAGCGCCGCGACCAACGCGCTGATTCCTTCAAACGTCAACACGCAGAATACGCGCCAGCGCTTTTGGGACGGCCACGATCCGTTCTACACGGAAAGCCTGAGCCAGTTACACGGCAATCATCTTCTGCAATATGGCGGCTCGTATCTGCGCGCGTTCGATTATTTCGTGCGCAACGATAACGGAGTTGGCATTGATTCGTACGTGATCTATCAGGTGACCAACGGATCGGGCATCGGTCCGGCAGGTTATCCCACGCCCGCCGGTCTGGCGTCATCGCAGGCCACCACCTACGATCAGCTTTATTCGGAAGTGCTCGGAATTGTCGGCCAATCGCAGAATCTTTACTCGCGCAACGGTCCCACGCTGGCGCTCAATCCGCAAGGGACGCCCGGATTCGCGCACAGCATCAGCGCGACGTATGACACGTACTTCAGCGATACCTGGCACGTGCGGCCGTCGCTGACGCTGACCTATGGACTTTCCTGGAATCTGTCGCTGCCGCCGTATGAAACAAGCGGCCATCAGGTTGTTTTAGTCGACGCAACCGGTGAGCCAGTTTCCACTAATTCCTTTCTTGCCCAGCGCCAGAAAGCGGCCCGGAACGGGCAAGGCTATGCGCCGGAGATCGGCTTCGCGACGGTTCAGAACGTTGGCGGCGGCGAGAAATATCCGTACCGGACGTTTTACGGAGGTTTCAGCCCTCGCATTTCCGCGGCGTGGAATCCCAACGGCGGCGGAGGATGGATCGGAAAAATTCTCGGCCAGAACAAAACGGTGATTCGCGGCGGCTATGCTCGCGTGTTCGGGCGGGTGAACGGCGTTGAAATGGTTCTGACGCCGCTTACCAGTCCCGGAGTTTTGCAGGCCGTTTCCTGTTACCCGGCCGCGAACGGATCATGCGCATCCGCCGGATCGCTGACCGCGGCGACCGCGTTCCGTATCGGCGCCGACGGCATGACCGCGCCCCTGCCCGCGGTGAGTCCGACCCTTCCGCAGCCGTATTTCCCCGGCGTGAACGGGAACGCGCAGGCAAGCGACGGCGGCGCGGTGGATCCGAATTACAAACCGAATCATTCCGATGAGGCGACGTTTACCATCCAGCGGGCGCTGAGTTCGAAGGCGCTGATCGAAGCCGGCTATATCGGCCGCCGCATCCGCGATCTGTTTCAGGAAATCAACATCGATCCGGTTCCGTTCATGACCACGCTGGGCGGCCAGAGCTTCGCGCAGGCTTATTCGAGCGTTTACGCGGAATATTGCGGGCTCGGCTCGCCCAGTTGCGCCGCGACGGCTTCGGCCGTTACCCCGCAGCCGTTTTTTGAAGCCGCCCTGGGCGGGACCGGATCGAAATTCTGCGCCAATTACGCGAGCTGCACCGCCGCGGTGGTCGCCAACTACGGCAGTACGATTCAAGCGACGCAGGTCTACACGTTGTGGCAGAATCTTTCGCAAGCCAATGGCTGGACGCTGGGACGCACGCTGCTCAGCTCGCCGGCGCTCGGCGGCAGCATCGGCCCGCAGGTCACGGCCACGGAGATGCGAACCTCGGATGGCTTCGGCAATTACAACGCCGCCTTCGTTCGATTCACGACCAAGGATTGGCACGGGCTGACCACCAGCTCGAATTTCACCTGGAGCCGGGGTCTCGGCTCGGCGAGCGTCAATTCGTCGTCGAGTTCGGTGACGGTGCCGGATGCCTGGGATCTCCGCGTGGGATACGGGCCGTGGTCGTATGATTACAAGCTCGTCTACAGCCTGCTGATGCTGTATCAAATTCCGGTTTATAGAAACCAGCCGGGGTTGCCCGGCCGCGTGCTGGGAGGATGGTCGATCGCGCCGGTGTTCACCGCGCAGAGCGGCGCGCCCTTGCAGATCCACGTCGATACCGGCAGCAATCAGGACGCGCAGGCGTTCGGTGAAGTTTACGGCAATTCCAATGCGGCCGATTACGAGAACGCAGTCGGAGTCGCGCCGTTCCGTGGCGGAAATTCGCTGCACTCGCGCGTCGGACCATCGGGCGGGGTGGCGACCAGCGGCTCTTCCGGCTTGAATCTGTTCGCGAACCCGGCGGCGATTTATGGTGAATTTCGCCCGCCCGTGCTCGGCACGGATTGGAACCTGAACGGAGCCGGGCCGATTCGCGGCTTTCCCACCTGGAACGTCGACGCCACCATTTCAAAACTCTTCGCGATTCGCGAACGCTGGAACGCCACGCTGCTGTTCCAATTCGTGAACCTGCTCAACCATTTTCAGCCGGCGAACCCAAGCATGAACATCAACAGCGCGCAGACCTGGGGAGTGATCACGGCGCAGGCCACCACCGCCAACGGCGTGCAATCGCGCTGGATGGAATTCGGATTAAGGCTGGGGTTCTGAATTAACGGGTTTTTTCCAACCGCTCGAGCAATTCCATCATTCGCGGCGCGACGTCGCGGCGTCCGCCGAAACGAAATTCGTTATAGAAGGCGGTAAGATCGTGCACCAGGCCGCGAACCTCGGTGGGCGGCAGCACGCGCGCGAATTCTCCCGGCGTGAGCCACGGCGGCTTTTGAAAACCGCGCCGCGCCAGGTTGCCGAGCATCCGCTCATAGAGCAGCGTCGCGTCGGAGGCTTCGCCTTCGCCCCGCGCGATGCGCCGCACCCGCATCCTCCGCTTCCAGCGCGCCACTGCTTCGCGGCCGAAGACGAAAGATAAGATGGCCAGCGCTCCTCCGAATCCGGCGGCCGGCGCCCACGGCGCGGCGGCGCGAATCGCCTGATCGAGCCAATCGCGCGAGAACCAATGAAAACTGAGCCTGCGCGCGCCGGCATCCATGCGGGAGGCGAGGACAATCTGCCGGTCCAGGTCGTAGCTCACCACCCAGTCTTGCCAGAACTGCTCGGCCGCATCGAAGAACAGAGACATGCGCGCCATCAGTCCCATGACGGCGGCGTGCGGATCGGGCGGGGTTGGATCGTACGTCATCCAGCCATGGCCATTGATCCAGGCCTCCACCCAACTGTGCGCGTCGGAGGCGCGGACCACTTGAAGATGCGTGATCGGGTTATAGACGCCGCTTTGAAATCCGGTGACGACGCGCGAGGGAATCCCCAGCGTGCGCAGCATTACCGCCATCGCCGAGGCGAAGTATTCGCAGTGCCCCTTTTTTCGATCGAATAAAAAATTCGCCAGCGGATCGGGAACCGTTTTGGGCAGCAGCTCCAGCGTGTAGCCGTAGTCGTGGCGCAGATGATACTCGATCATTTCGGCTTTTTCGGCCTCCTCGCGCGCGCCCGCGGTCATCTTCCGCGCCAGCGGAGCGATCCGCGGATCGATTGCCGGGAGTTGCAGCAGGTCGGCGCGCATGCGCGGAGACAGCGGCTCCGGCGTGGCCCGCACCGCCGCGGATTCATCTTCGAGAAAACTGTAGACGCCGTAGGTCAGCCCTGCGCCTCTGCCGCCCAGTTCCGGCACGGTGAACGAGCCGGCGCGCGTCAATTCCACGAAGGGCACGTTGATGCTGATGGTCTGCGGCGTGCCCGCGATAAACAGCGTGTCGGAGGCGATATCGTTCAGATGGACGGTGTAAACCAGCGTTCGCCCGGGGCGAGTCGGCGCGCGATAGTAATTCCGGTTCACCATCAGCACCCCGTGCTCGATCGGCAGCTCAATATCGGCCCGGCCCGGCGGATTGTCCCAGCGCATGCCGTCGAAGCGCGAAAGGGCGGCGCCGCGCCACTTCACATCGAGCAGTCCCTCGCCCTCCGGCCAGGTCTTGATGTGCATCACCGGCGCGCTGCTGCGCTTGATCTCGCCGATCTGGCCCAGCGTGATTCCATTGGTGAAGCCGGGCAGATGATATTTTTGCGGCACGAAGCGATCGAGCGCGGCGCGCGCGGTACGCGGAAGGACGAAAAACATTCCGGCCGTGAGGATGAGAATCCCGCTGAACAAAAAAACCGTGAGCGCGGCGAGCCTTCGCGGAAACGCCGTCAATCCGCCGCGCACCACCGCGCGCCGCAACTGCGCCGACCGCCTTATTTCGCCGCTCGAAAACGCCGCGATCGCCAGTAATAAAAACAGCGCCAGGTAGGCGAAAAAGCTCAAGCTGATCGATAAGACCGCCGCCGCCAGCAGCTCCAGGACGGCGATCATTTTCACGTAGGTATAATCGCGATTCGTTTTGGCCGTCAGAATCTTCAGAACGGCGAGAAAGCAGACCAGATGCACCGTGGCCTGTAGAAACGCCCCGGAGATGAAAAGGTAATCGAGCGGATAAAACAGAATGTAGCCCAGCGTGACCAGCGCCACCAGGCGATTGGAAAATTCCAGCTCGACCACGCCGGCGGCCATCAGGCCGCGCAAACACAGGCCCATCAGCGTGAGCGCCGCCGTGGGCCAGTCCAGATAACCGGAGCCGACCACGGCAAAATAGCCGGCCGCAAGCATCCCCAGCAGCGAAAATTCGAAGAACCGGTCGATGACGCGGGGCGCCGCCGCCGATCGCGACTCCATGCCTTTATTTTAGAGTGCTTTATTCTGGAGCCCGTATTGAATAGAATTGGTCCATTGCTGTACTTGGAGGTCCCATGAAGGTCGTAACCGGCGCACTGCTTCTTTTATCGGCTGTTTCGCTGCGGGCCGAAATCAAAACGCAAGAAAAAAGTCAGGTCCAGTTTCCGGGAATGCTCGGGCGGATGATGAATATTTTCGGCGGCAAAGCCATGCGCGAAGGCGTGGTCGATACCGTCGCGGTAAAGGGCAATCGCAAGATCACCTTGAACGACACGACCGGCCAGATCATCGACCTGGACGAGGAAAAGATCTACAACCTCGATATGAGGTCGAAGACCTACCAGGTGCGGACCTTCGACGACGTTCGCCGGCAGATGGAACAGGCGCAGGAGCAAGCCAGGCAGGCTCAGCAGAAACAGCAGCCGGCGAGCGAGCCGAAAAGTGCAACGCCGCCGCCGAGCGACGCCAAGCAGATGCAGATCGACTTCGACCTGAAGCAGACCGGCCAGACGCGCAACATCAACGGGTACGACTGCCGGGAAGTGGTGATGACCATTACCGTCCATGAAAAAGGGAAAACGCTGGAGCAATCCGGCGGAATGGTCATGACCACCCACGAATGGCTGACCAAGAAGATCGACGCGATGAAGGAGATCGCCGATTTCGATCGCCGCTACGCCGAAAAACTGCACGGGCCGACGTTCGCCGCCATGCCTTCGGCCGATCAGATGGCCGCGGCCGCGGCGATGTATCCGATGCTCACCGAGGCTCTCGGCAAGTTCAACGTCGAGAACGTCAATATGGATGGAACGCCGATCCTGACGACGATGGTGACCGAGTCGGTGGCCAGCGCGGAACAGATTCAGCAGCAGCAACAACAGCAGCAACAGCAAAACGCGCAGTCGAACGATTCCGGCGGCATTCCAACCTCCGTCGGCGGCCTCATTGGCGGCCTTGGCCGCCGCGCGATTCGCAATCGCGCGCAGAAGCAGCAACAGCAGCAGCAGGAAAATTCGGCGCCGGGACGAGCAACCGTGATGACTCTCAACAACGAAGTGATTCAGATCGCCACCCAGGTCAGCGCGTCGGATCTCGCGATTCCCGCGGGCTTTCAGCAGAAAAACTGAAGCCGCGCCGCGTTAATAAAGGAGATACGCCCGGCGCTTCTCCAGGAAAGCCCTGGTCTGATCGTCGTCGAAACTTTGCTCAATTGTTTTGGGATCCTCGCCCGATTTGAGTTGATCGATCACTTTGCGATTGCCGATCAGAAAACGGCAGGACTCCAAATCGAGTTTGCCCGGATATAGCTTCACCAGCGCCGCGGCGATCTCCAGACCCAGCCGCACGGAATTCAGCTGCTCGCGATTGACGATCACGAAGCGAACGCCTTCGATCTCGCGGCCTTTGAAATTCGAAGAGGCCGGCGTGAAGCGCGTCGCATAGAAGCGCACTCCCGGAACCACCCGCGAATTCAGATAGCGCGCCAGCTCCTGGCCGCGGATCCAATCCGCGCCGATCTGCTCGAAAGGCGAGTCCGTGCCGCGGCCGACCGAAATGTTCCGCGCCGCCTCGATCATCGCGACGCCGTCGTAAAGCGCTTCCGCGTTGAGGCTGCGCATATTCGGTGAAGGATCGATCCAGCTCAGGCCGGTCGAATCAAACCAGTCACCGCGCTGCCAGTCCTTCATTTTGACGACATGCAGATCCGCGTTCAGGCCCCGCTCTTTGTTGGCCATCGTTGCCAGCTCGCCGAACGTCATCCCGTGGCGGATCGGAATCGCGTAGCATCCGACGAAGCTTTGCAGATTGGCGTCCAGCAGAGGGCCTTCGACGTGCGCGCCGGTCACCGGGTTCGGCCGGTCCAAAACATAAATCGGCAGCTTTGTTTTTCCGGCTTCCTCCACCGCGTACAGCAGCGTGCAGGAGTAGGTGTAAAAGCGCGCTCCGGCGTCCTGAATATCGAAAACCAGCGTGTCCACGTTGCGCAGCATTTCCGGCGTCATGCGATAGCGCCCGTTATCGTGCAGGCTGAAAACCGGAAGGCCGGTGGCGGCGTCTTTCGTATCGGCGATGTCCGGACGATCCTCCTTGCCGGTGATGCCGTGCTCCGGCGAAAATAGGGCGGCCACGTTCACGCCCGCGGCGATCATGGCGTCGACGTTGCGCCTGCCGTTTCGATCCACGCCGGTCTGATTCGTAATCAGACCGACGCGATGGCCCTGAAGCGGAGCGAATTTTTCCGATTCCAGCACGTCGAGCCCGGTCTGCACCTCGTGGTTGGGCGTGATCATGCGGCGCGAGCCGCCGGATTCGTTATAGCCGACGACGGTCACGCCCGGCGCGTCGATGCCAATCGCCGCGGCCGCAATGGTCGCCACGCGCGCGCGCAGCGGCGTCAGATTTTTGCCGCGATGCGGATGAACCGAGTTCGCCATCAGAATGACGAAGGACTTCGTCGAGGGATCGATCCAAATCGAAGTGCCGGTAAACCCGGTGTGTCCATACGACCCGATGGGAAATAATTCGCCGCGGTTGGAGGAATACGGCGAATCGATGTCCCAGCCGAGCCCGCGAAGCACCGGCTGATCCGGTGGCGTTTCGGGCGAAGTGAATTTCCGGATCGTGAGCGGCGAAAAAATTCGCGGTCCTTCGCCGAGCATCATCTCCGCGAACTTCGCCAGGTCATCGGCGGTGGTGAACATCCCCGCGTGCCCGGCGACCCCGCCCATGAAGCGCGCCGTCTCATCATGCACCACTCCGCGCAGCGGATTTCCCGTCGCCGGATCGATCTCGGTCGGCGCGATTCGCGGGCGCAGCGAAGCCGGCGGCTTGAACATCGTGTCGCGCATTCCCAGCGGCTCGAAAATCACTTCGCGCGCGTATTCATCGAGTGGTTTGCCGCTCAGCCGGCGCACGATTTCACCCATCAGCTCGAAATTGATGTCGCTGTAAACGAATCGCGTGCCGGGCGGGCCGGCGGGTTTATCCGCGAGCGCGCGGCCGATGCCGATATCGTAGCCGGACCAGGCCGGCGTCAGATCCAAATCCGGCCGCAGACCCGAAAAATGCGTCATCAGATCGCGAATCGTGATGTCGCTCTTGCCGCCCTGAAAATCGGGAAGATAATTCGTCACCGGATCGGCGATGCGAATCTTGCCCTCTTCGAACAGCTTCATCACGCAGGAAGTGGTCGCGATCACCTTGGTCAGCGACGCCGCGTCGAAGATCGTGTCGAGCGTCATCTCCTCCCGCGCGGGGACCAGCGCGCGAAAGCCGTATGCCTTGCGATACAAAATTTTTCCATCCTGACCGACGATCACCACCGCGCCGGGGATCAATTGATCGGAAACGGCCTGCTGGATCGCCGCGTCAATCGCCGGGCCTCCCGGAAAATCACCGGCAAGCGCCAACGACGCCAGCGCAAGCGACAGGATGTATTTCATAGGAGCTTTTTCGCGGTATTTTCGAGCACGGCCGCCAGATCCAGATCTTTTTGCGTGATTCCGCCCGCATCGTGCGTCCACAGCTCGACCAGCACGCGATTATAAACGTTGGACCATGCCGGGTGATGATCCATTTTCTCGATCATCGGCGCGGCCGTCGCCATAAATCCGAAGGCGTGTGGAAAATCGGCGAACTTGTATTCGCGATGGAGTTTGCCGTCCTTCAATCGCCATTCCGGCAAAAGCGCGGCTTGAATTTCGTCGTCCGATAATTTTTTCATCACGCCCTCCCGTAGATTGGAATCACAGCTCCCGAAATGTCCGCCGCGTCGGAGACGAGCCATACGATCAGTTTCGCGATCGAATCCGGCGCGACCCACTTTGAAAAATCGGCGTCCGGCATCGCCTTGCGATTGGCAGGCGTGTCGATCGTGCTCGGAAGAATCACGTTGGCGGTAATGCCGGAATCCTTCCCTTCGGCCGCGACGTTTTTCACCAGCGCCACCAGCGCAGCTTTGGAAACGGCATAGGCGGCGAAATTCGGCGAAGCTTCCACCGCCGCGCGCGATCCGATGGCCACGATCCTGCCGCGCCGGGCGTCGATCATCGGCTTCAGCGCCGCGCGGATCGCAAGAAACGCGGCGCGCAGATTGACGGTCATCATCAGATCCCATGTTTCATCCGAGGTTTCCGCCACCGGCGAGCCTCCGCTGAATCCGCCGACCAGATGAACGAAAGCGTCGATGGGTCCGTGCTTCAGGGCCCCGGCGATCATCGCGCTGCATCCCTCTTTCGTGCTGAGATCGGCGGAAATGGCGATGAAGGCCGGATGGTCGCGCCAGGATCTTTCAACGCCGATCACCTGCGCGCCGCGCTCGAGAAACGCGCGGCAAACCACCGTTCCAAGTCCTCCGCCCGCGCCGGTAATAATGACGCTCATGTTTAAAATCTCAATTGTAGCGGAGACTCGCGCTGCTCAAGGCTTGTTTGCGGGCGCGATGATTCCCCGGCATTCGCCCAATCCGATCCGCCGCGCGCCTTCGCGCTCGGCAAAGCCGCGCAGGATCACTTCATCTCCATCCTCGAGAAATTTTCGCGATTCTCCGGTCGGCAGCGATAACGGCTCCGTGCCGCGCCACGTCAATTCGAGCAGGCAGCCGCGCTCGTCCTTGGCCGGACCGGAAATGGTCCCGCTGCCCAGCAGATCGCCGGGACGAAGATTGCATCCATTGCTCGCATGATGCGCCACCATTTGCGCCAGCGTCCAGTACATCTGCTCAAACCGGGCGCGGCTCAATCGTACGGGCGCGATTTTTTCTTCACGCATCCGGGCCGTCGAAAACCACACCTCGATGTGGAGTGCGATGCCGCCGCGCTCCCGATCCGCCGCGCAATCTAGGTGAACCAGGGGCGCCGGATCGCCGGCCGGCCGTTCAAAGCGCGGTGCGCGGAACGGCTCCAGCGCGTCCATCGTCACAATCCACGGCGAAATCGTGGTGGCGAAACTTTTCGCCAGAAACGGGCCGAGCGGCTGATACTCCCAGCGCTGGAGATCTCGCGCCGACCAGTCGTTCAGCAGGCAGACGCCAAAGATATGCTGTTCTGCTTCGGCAATGGGAATCGGTTGGCCCAATTCGTTGCCGCGCCCGATAAAGCAGCCGAGCTCGCATTCATAATCGAGCTGGCGCGAGGCGGCGAACACCGGCGGACTCGAGCCCTCCTGGATCTGCCCGCACGGCCGGCGAACCGGTTCGCCGCTTGCGATCACCGAGGAGGCGCGCGCGTGATAGCCGACCGGAAGCCACTTATAATTCGGCATCAGCGGATTGTCCGGCCGGAACATGCTGCCGACGTTGGTCGCGTGAAAAATCGAGGCGTAAAAATCGCTGAAGTCGCCGATGTGCGCGGGCATCAGCAGCGTGCATTCGGACTGCTTGAACAGCAGCGCGCGCGGCGGGTACGGATTATCGGCGCGAAGTACGCGGCTCAGCTTCAGCCGGAGCTCGGCGGCGGCCGCGCGGCCACGCTCCATCAGCGCGTTGATCGAAGGATAATCCGGCACGTCGAGAATCGAATCGCCGATCCCGACGCCCACGCGCGGCGCGGCGTGACCATGCCGGAAAATGCAGAACGGCAGATTCTGGATCGGAAAATCGGATTCAGGCGAATTGGCGGATTCGACCCAGCTCTCAAGCGACGGGTCATGCGTTTCATTGAGGGCCACTCTTCGATTGTGCTACAGCGGCGCGCGGCCTTCATCCTGACTCCCGGCGGGCGGGGCGATACAATCAAACTGCCCCATGCCCAACCGTCTTGCTCGCGAAAAAAGTCCCTACCTGCTCCAGCACGCCGAAAATCCGGTGGACTGGTATCCCTGGGGCGAAGAAGCTTTTGCCAAAGCCTTGCGCGAGAATAAGCCGATTTTTCTCTCCATCGGTTATTCGACCTGCCACTGGTGCCATGTCATGGAACGCGAGTCTTTCGAAAATCCGTCCATCGCGCAGATTCTCAACCAGCACTTCGTCTCGATCAAGGTCGATCGCGAAGAGCGGCCCGACATCGATCGGGTATACATGCTGTTTGTGCAGGCCTCGACCGGCAGCGGCGGATGGCCCCTGTCCGTTTTCCTGACGCCGGACCGGCGGCCTTTTTTCGGCGGGACTTATTTTCCGCCCGATAATCGCTACGGCCGCCCCGGTTTTCAGGCGATTCTGGAAAGCCTGGCGCAGGCCTGGCGCGAGGATCCGCGGCGCGTCGAAGCCTCCGGCGCGCAGATTCTGTCGCGGCTGGAACAATACGCCAACTCGCGGGATTCCGGCCCCATGCCGGGCAAAGACGCGCTGGAAAGCGGCTATTACGCGTTCCGCCGCATGTTTGATCCGCAGCTCGGCGGCTTCGGCGGCGCGCCGAAATTTCCGCGCCCCAGCGTCCACAATTTTCTGCTGCGATACTATGCCCGGACCGGCAATCGCGACGCGCTGGATATGGTTCTGTTGACACTGCGCGAAATGGCCAAGGGAGGGATGCGGGATCAGTTGGGAGGCGGGTTTCACCGCTACTCGGTCGACGATCGCTGGTTCGTTCCGCACTTTGAAAAAATGCTGTACGATCAGGCGCAGCTTGCGATTTCCTATCTTGAGGCTTTTCAGATCACGCGCGATGCGCAGTACGCCGCCGTCGCGCGCGATATTTTTTCCTACGTTCAGCGCGATCTGACCGATCCCGGGGGCGCGTTTTATTCCGCCGAAGACGCCGACAGCGCCGAGGATCCGGCGAATCCGCGCGAGAAACGGGAAGGCGCGTTTTACGTCTGGACCGCCGGGCAGATCCGCGCCGCCCTCGGCGCCGATGCCGGTCTCTTTTTCTATCGTTTCGGCGTCGAGGAGAACGGCAACGTGGAGGAGGACCCGCACGGGGAATTTCGCGGCCAGAACATTCTTTATCAGGCTCGCGGCCTGGAGGAAACGCCGCGGCAGTTCGGAATTTCGCCGGAAGAGGCGCGCTCGCGGTTGGAACAATCCGCGGCCAAATTGTTTGAAATACGCGCGCGCCGCCCGCGCCCGCATCTGGACGATAAAATCCTCACCTCCTGGAACGCGCTGATGATTTCGGCGTTTGCCAAGGGCGCGCAGATCCTCGGCGAGTCGCGCTACCTGGACGCGGCGCGCGCCGCGGCGGCGTTCTTGCGCCGGAATTTATGGGACGCCAATCGGGAGATGCTGCTGCGCCGTTTCCGCGCCGGGGAAGCGGCGATCGATGGTTTCCTCGACGATTACGCGTTCCTGATCCAGGCGCTGCTCGATTTATATGAGACGTCGTTTGAAGCGGCGGATTTTCAGTTCGCCCTGCGCCTTGCCGAAAAGTCGCTCGAATTGTACGAGGATCGCGACAACGGCGCGTTTTTCAGCACGCCTCCGTCCGCTTCGCTGATTCTGCGCCTGAAGGACGACTACGATGGCGCCGAGCCGTCGGGAAATTCGGCGATCGCGCTGGCGCTCTTGCGGCTGGCCCGCATGACGGGCCGCGAGGATTTTCGCCGCGCCGCGGATCGCACGCTGGAGGCTTTCGCCGCACACCTCAATTCCGGCGCGGCGAGCGTGCCGCAGATGCTGGTGGCGCTCGAATTTGCTCTGGCGAATCCAAAGGAGATTGTTCTGACGGATGCCGACGCGGCGATGCTCGCGGCGATCCGCCGGCATTTTCTCCCCTCCGCCGTGATCCTGCTCGCGCGCGA
>JAJPHS010000094.1 GCA_021325175.1 Terriglobia bacterium | reverse complement strand
TCCGTGGTGCCCGGGGCGGGACTTGAACCCGCACTCCCGTTGCCGGGAAAAGGATTTTAAGTCCTTTGCGTCTGCCGGTTTCGCCACCCGGGCAATTCGATTGCCCCTCAGCCATCATAGCCGAGCGCGATTGAAAACGAACCGAAATCAGTTCGAGCGCAAAAGGAAGGTTCTGTCCGGCGCAAAGCAGCAGCATTTGCGCGATTATATGACACCAAACGGCCTGCGCGCCGCTCGGAATCGTCAAAGCAGCTTCAACGTGGCGACCTTCAGGACGCCGTTGTCCACTTCGCCGGTGACTTCCACCCGGATATCCGTCTCCCGTTTCGATAATTTCAGCGCTTCCACCGCCTTGCGATTTCCCGCCGCGTCGAAGGGAAAAAACTTGAGGTCGTTTGTGTAGATCCCATACCCGCTCTTTTCGCATTGCGGCGCGCGCAGACACTCGCGCGTATGCGCTTCGGCCGCGAGCATTCCTCCTTCGATCGACGGCCCGTCGGGCGAGCCGGTGGAAATGATTTCCTCGGCTTTCGACGAACAATCCTTATCCAGCAGGACGCCTTTGAATTCGGCCGCCGGCGCGGTGAAAACCAGCACCGGCAGGAGAAACGGTAACAATCGCAACATGGGTGAGACCGAGCAGCAGCTCTCAGCCGATACTTAACATCACCGCGCATCACTGTCAAGCCCCGGGAGCACTCACGCCCAGGGGGGAGTGAAATGTCCACTGCAAAAAAAATGAGGGCCGCACAGATATTCCTGCGGCCCTCGCCTGGAATGGAACAGGGCTAACTGCTGGTTTGATCGCGTGCCCCGCAGGTGTGTTTCGAAAACTCCGCATCAGCGCCGGTCCTGCACAATGCTTCGAAACCTTCTCGCCGGGAGTTGCGGCGTAAACTTGAAAGGTATGCCGATACGGGTTCTTTTCTTTTTTCTTACTCTCGCGGGCGCGGCGTTTTGCCAAGTCAAGACGATGACGCTGCGCGAGGCGGTGGATCTCGCGCTGAAACAAAATCCCGACTTGATGTTGGCCCGCCTGGACGAGCTGAAGGCGCGCCAGCAGGTGACCATCGCGCGCGATCCGTTCATCCCGAAAGTCTACGCCGGCAGCGGCGCCGCCTGGACCAACGGTTTCCCGGCAAACATCGAGGGCCAGGCGCCGTCGATCGTGCAGCTCCGAACGCAGTGGACCTTGTTCAACCGCTCGCAAAGTTACCAGATCGCGGCCGAGAAAGAAAACCTGCGCGCCGCCGAGATCGATTCGGGAAGCAAACAGGAAGACGTGCTCTATCGCGTCGCCGGCTTGTACCTCGATGCCGAGCAGGCCGAAACCGCGCAAGAAGCGGCGCAGAGCGAGGTGGAAAATCTTTCAAAGGTGCTCGAGCTGATTCAGGCGCGCGTCGATGAAAAACGCGAACTGCCGATTGAGGCGAGCCGCGCGAAGCTGGCGCTGGAGCGCGCGAAAAATTCAGTGGAGTCCTTCACCCTCGATGCCTTGAACGCGGAGACGGCGCTGGCCCTCGCCCTGGGCTTGAATCCCGGCGACCGGGTGCGGGCGGCGGCCGGAGAGCCGGCGCAATTTCACGTCCCGGAATCCGAAGAGCAGACCATCGCGCGCGCCCTCGAGAACAGCCGCGCCTTGAAAAAGCTCGAATCCGAGATGCAGGCGCGAATGCTGGAGATCAAGGGATATCGCGCGCAGCGGCTGCCCAAGGTGGACGCCATCGCGCAGTATGAATTGTTCGCCAAATATTATTACCAGAACTACTTCACCACCTTCCAGCGCAACAGCGGCCAGCTTGGCGCCTCCATCGAAGTCCCGGTGCTGGTCGGAAAATCGGCGCGCGCCTATATCGAACAGGCAGATGCGGATCTGGCGAAGCTGCGCATCGAAACCGCCACCACACGGGCGCGGATCACCGCCGATCTGCGCCGCGCCTACCAGGAAGTGAAACGCGCCGATAGCGCGCGCGATCTGGCGCAGGCCGATCTCGAACTGGCGCGGGAGCAGGTTTCGATGAATCTGGCGCAGTACAACGAAGGCCGGCTGCCGATGGCGTCGCTCGAACAATCGCGCGCCGTTGAAAGCGAAAAATATCTGGCCCTCTATCAGGCCCGGAACCTAACCGAGCGCGCGCGCCTCAACCTGTTGCATCTGAGCGGCATGCTGGAAACCGCCCTGCGCTGATCGAGCGGAGCTGAACATGGTCGCCTGGCCTCCCGCGCGCCTCAATGCCCGGTTAACCCCGCCGCGGCTTCCTCCAGCAGATCCGCTTCTTTAGTCAGCACCGCGCCGACCCTCTGGATCTGCTCGTCGGCTTCCTGCCAGCGCTTCTGCTCAATGGCCTCGCGCACTCCCGGAATCGTCTTGACGCCATAGCCGGTGTAAAATCCCGGAGCGTAGATCAGGTGACGGAACCAGGGCCGTGTGGGCAATCCCGCCGGATCGGTAAGATCGCGCTCGGTCGCGATCAGCTTGGCATTCACCGTCTTTACGCTCGCCGCCGTCGCGTTCTTCCGAGCCGCATCGTAATGCTGCGCGGCGCGCGTCAACGCGTCGATGCCGTTGTCGAGCGGGGCGAAATTCAAATGCGGCGGCGCCGGATTTTTCTCCGGCGGATCGTATGGCAGGCGAGGATCGGCGGCCGCCTTGAAAACACCTTCGTCGATTTCGCGATTGGTCTCCTCCACCTGCGCGCGCTGCCCGGCTTCCAGGCGCTTCAACTCGTCGATGTAGGTCCGCACCGTATCGGCGAAATCGGAGAACTGGAAGGGCAGCAGGTCCGCATCGGCCATTCGCATCACCGCGGTTCCCGCCGTCTGCGCCAGCGCGCGGCCATAGACGAAATCCGTGTCGGCGAAGTGCGTGTACCAATAGAAGTCGTCGTACACGGAATGGTACACTCCGCCTCCGCCGCCTTCGCCTCCGTACCCCAGATTGAGCGAAGCGACCCCCAGATGATCGATAAACGCGGTGTAATCGGAGCCGGAGCCGAGCGCGCCGATCCGCAGATCCGGACGCGTGCGCAGCTCGCGCCGCCGGTCCGCGCTGGCGCCCTCCAGATCGCGAAGCTGCAATCGTTTCCACACCGTGAGCTTGGTCTCCGGATCGGAGATATCCTTCATCACGCCGTTGATAAAATTCTCCAGCGTATGCGATCCGCTGGCGCCCAGAAAGCCGCGCCCGTTGCTGTCGGAGTTGAGATACATCACCGCGTGTTTTTGAAGATCATCGGCGTGCGCCTCGGCCCACTCGGTCGATCCCAGAAGCCCCGGCTCTTCGCCATCCCAGAACGCGTAAAGGATCGTGCGCTTCGGTTTCCATCCCTGCTTCAGCAGTTCGGCGAAGGCGCGCATCTCCTCCAGCTCGGCGACCGCACCCGATAGCGGATCGCTCGCCCCGTTCACCCAGGCGTCGTGATGATTGCCGCGAATCACCCATTCGTCCGGATATTCCGAGCCGGGAATGCGCACGATCACGTTGTACAGCCGCTTGATGTCCCAGTTGAACTTCAGCTTCATGTGCACTTTCGCCGGACCGGGCCCCACGTGATAGGTGATCGGCAACGCGCCGCGCCACTCCGGCGGAGCAACCGGACCCTTCATCGCCGCCAGCAGCGGCTGCGCGTCGCCATAGGACATCGGCAGCACCGGAATCCGCGTGATGGTCTTCGCCTCCGAAATTTGCAGGCGCTTGGCCTGCGGCGTCGCGCCGATTCCGGGCGTCAACGGATCGCCGGGATATAAAACCATATCCATCACGCTGCCCCGCTGCGCGCCGTCGCGCGGGCGTTCCGGACCTTCCGGAAAAACATCGTTGAGGTAGTAGCCGTCATCGCGCGGATCGGAATAGATGATGCAGCCGATGGCGCCGTGCTCGGCCGCGACCTTGGGCTTGATGCCCCGCCAGGACGCCCCGTAGCGCGCGATCACGATGGCTCCGCTGACCGAGACGCCCATGCGCGCCAGCCGCTCGTAATCGGCCGGCACGCCGTAGTTCACATAGACCAGCGGCGCGGTGATCTCGCCGTCGGCCGAATAGGCGTTGTAAACCGGAAGCTGCTCCTCCTTCTGATTCGAGGTCGGATCGACGGCCACCGGCGGCTCCTCCAGCTTGGCCGTGAACTTCACCGGCTCGACCATTTCGACCAGCCGCTGATTGGGCGTGGGGAAGAGCACGTCGAAATTTTCGATCTGCGCGTCGAGTCCCCAGGATTTCAATTTGGCCAGCAGCCACTCGGCATTGTCCTTGTCATAAGGCGATCCGACGTGATGCGGATGCGCGGACATGCGCTGCATGGCGTCGCGCATGTTATGAGGATCGGGAATGGCGCGAAATTTTTCCTCCCAGCTCGAATCGGCGGCGAGGGCGGCGCAAAGCAGGGTGAAGAACAGAGTGAACACGCGCATGGCTAAAAGTTTAACGCGAGCCGCCCATCCCCGGCGCGGATCCCAGGCGACGCCGCGTTGAGTCGGGTAAACCATCCTCAACCGGATTTGTGTAAACTAAAACACGCGAATGCTTTACACAAACTCCCTTGTGGGCGGCGCCGCTTGACACAACCGATCCTCCACCCGGGTTAAACCGTTCGTTCCAGATACCTTACCGATCCCGCTGAACTGGGAATCGCTCATTTTCTCGATTTCCGCGGCGAATCGGTCGCTCGCGGCCTTTCATGGCGCTCTTTATGGGATGCGCAACCAGGAGCTGCTGCTGTCCCCGCTCACCACGCAAGAGGCGGTTCTTTCTTCGAAAATCGAAGGCACGCAGGCCACCTTCGGAGAAGTCTTGAAGTTCGAGGCCGGCGAAGAGCCGAGCCAGCAATTGGGAAAAGTATTACCATGCCGACCGTCCGGACCTCCTCGTTCAACTCGCCATGATCCACGGTCAATTCGAAATCATCCATCCGTTCCCGGATGGGTAACGGCCGCCTCGGGCGCATTCTCGTTCCGCTTTTCCTGTTCGAAAGAAAATTGCTCGACCGTCCTGTGTTCTATCTTTCGGCTTACTTTGAGGAACACAAGGATGCCTACACTTCGGAGCTGGGGATGCTGAGCTCCGGCCATCCGGAAGCCTGGAACCGGTGGGTTGACTTCTTCTTGAAGGCGATAACACAACAGGCCCGGAAGAACTCGGGAAAGGCGCGGAGCATCATTGGACTTTACGAGCGCTCGAAGGCTGAAATCATCCGCATTACGCGCTCCCAATATGCCATACCGCTGCTCGATCTGTTGTTTCAGCAGCCGGTGTTCAGCCCCACGCAGTTGGACCGCCATGGAAATCTGCCGAGCAAGCAGATGAGAATGAGCATGATCGGGAAGCTGAGAGAAGCAGGCATCCTGGTGCTCCTTCGCGAGGCGAGCGGCAGGCGTCCGCAGATTTTGGCCTTCGCCGGGCTCGTGAATCTTGTGCGAGGGCCGCGAAGTATTCCGACACCGAAAACCGTCGCGGCCGGGCGCGCGCGCCTGATTTTCGCGAAGTGGCGGAAGCTAGTGGGAGTCGAACCCACCCGCGGCACGATGTGCCCCACGCTGGTTTTGAAGACCAGGCCCGGCACCGGCCAAGACTAGCTTCCACAAAAATTCTAACCAAACCCGCCTGTGCTATGCTGGACCGACGCTGAATGCAACAGCGCATCTCACTTCCCCGCATCTGCATCGCACTCGGACTCCCCGACGTGGAAAGCCTGCTCGCCCACGCCCGCAAGGAATATGAGGCCGGCGAGCGCTTCCTCGAATTTCGCATCGATTATCTTCCCTCACCGGAAAACGGGGTGGCGGCCATCCGCAAATTCCTGGCGCGCCATGCCGACTGCGCCATTCTCGCCACCTGCCGCCGCCATCAAAATCACGGACGATACAACGGCAGCGTCGAGGAGCAGGTGCGGCTGCTTGAGGCCGCCATCCACGCCGGCGCGCGCGCCGTGGACCTGGAGATCGAGAGCGCGGAAAATTGCGCCGAGCGCCTGCAATCGCTGCGCTCGCGCGCCTGCCTGCTGCTGTCCTATCACAACTTCGGAGGCACGCCGCCGCTCGAGCCGCTGCTGCGGCGCATGACCCGCATCTCCGCCGACGGATACAAGATCGTCACCACCGCGCGCAAGCCCTCCGACAATCTCCGCGTCTTGAACCTGGCGCGCGCCAATCCCAAAACGCCGATGGTGCTGCTGGCCATGGGCGAAGCAGGCTTTCCCACGCGCGTTCTTTCCACAGTCATGGGCGGACTTTATACTTACGCGACGCCCAGCGCCGCCGGGGGCACCGCTGCGGGACAGGTGAGCGCGCGGCAGCTTCGCCACCTCTATCGCGTCGAAAAACTCTCGCGCGAGGCGCGCATCTACGGCGTGATCGCCGATCCGGTGCGGCACTCCATCTCGCCGGCCGTGCATAACCGCGCCTTGCAGGCTCGCCGCGCCGACGCGGTGTACCTGCCGTTTTTAGTGAAGCCGGCTCAGCTCAAGGATTTTTTGCTGCTCGCTGAAAAGCTGCCGCTGGCCGGCTTCAGCGTGACCATCCCGCATAAGCAAAAAATTCTGCGCTACGTCGATGTCGTCGATCCGCTGGCGCGCAGGATCGGCGCCTTGAATACGGTGTGGCGCAAGGCTGGAAAATGGCGCGGCGCCAATACCGACGCCGAAGGCATCACCGTTCCGCTGGAGCGCCGCCTGCGTCTGGGCAAAGCGAGCGTGCTGGTGGTGGGCAACGGCGGGGCGGCGCGCGCCGCGGCTTACGCCATCGCCCAATCCGGAGCCCGGCTGGCCATCACCGGCCGCAATCTGGATCGCGTGCGGGCGCTCGCCAAGGCCTGCAACGCCGAGCCGCTTTCGCGCGAGCAGGCCGAATCGCGGATGTTTGACGTACTGATTCACGCCACGCCGCTCGGCATGTCGCCGCGCGTCGATCAGTGTTTTTTCCCCGGGCGCGTGCCGGGCAAGCTGGTCTTCGACCTGGTCTACAATCCCCTGGAGACGATGCTGATCCGCAAAGCCAAGGAGCAAAACGCCCAAGTGATCCCCGGCATCGAGATGTTTCTGGAGCAGGCCGCGCGGCAGTTCGAAATCTGGACCGGGGATAACGCGCCGCGAGCCGTCATGGAAAAAGCCGCGCTTGAAGCGCTGGCCTCCGGACAAAACGCCGCCGGAGCATAGCAGGGCGGTATGATGTTCCGCCCCGCGTAGTTTGCGAATCCGGGCATGGGGCGGCAGGGGAGCCGGTTTGAACGCCGCCAAGGACCCTTACCTCGCCAGGAACGGCCAGTGCCGCAGCACGTGCATGTGATAATGCACGATTTCAAAATAGGCCAACGCGGCCAGGGCTACGACGATGATCGCGGTCCACATCCACAGCTTCGCCCAGGGGAAGCGGCGGCCTTCGCGGTGCATCACCAGCAGGAAACTCGCGAAGACGCCGACAAAGTACAGCAGCACCATCGGCACCGCGAAAAGCATCAAATTGAAAACGTCCGGCGTGGGGGTCACGATCGCGGCGATCACCACGATCGCCAGAATCGCGTAGCGGGAATGCGAGAGCAGCCATCGCGGCGAGGCCAGCCGCAGCAGCGTCAGAAAGAAAATCACCACCGGCATCTCGAACACCAGCGCCACGCCGAGCATCACGTTCACGAACAGATCAAAGTAGCTGGTGATGGTGACCATCGGCACCACGCCGCCGCTTAGCCCCAGGCCCAGCAAAAACGCCAGGCCATAGCGGAACGCGACGAAATAGGCGAACAAGCCGCCGCTGATGAACAGTCCCGCGGTGCACAGCACAAACGGCACAGCCCATCTTTTTTCCCGGCGGTACAATCCTGGAGAGATGAAAGCCCACACCTGATACAGCACCCAGGGCGAAGCGACGAAAAGCGAGATCACCAGCGGCAGCTTGAACCACAGGATCATGAAATTTTCCATGGGCTCGGTGATCACCAGAACCGGCGGATTCACGCCGATTTTTTTGAGCGCGGCCACCGCCGGCGCGCGCACCACGTCCCACAGCGGCATGGAAAAAGCGATGCAAACCACGAAGGCGACGCCGAGGCCCAGCAGCGCCTTGATGATACGCGAGCGAAGCTCCTCTAAATGCTCCAGAAACGACATGCGGAGCATGCCGGCTTCTTCGTCGTCTTCCTCCGCCGCGGGCGCGGGCGGCCCGGGAATGCGCGGGCCACCGCCTGAAGGCACAACCGCCTTGGAAATCGAATCGTCCATGCTTTACGAACTGACCTTATATCTTAACTGTGCCGGGTAGTCGGCTCGGAGCGAGGAACCGTGCCCTCGACATGCGGCGCCGCCACCGCCGCCTGCTCCGGATGCGCTTCGGAAGAATCTGAAGCCTGGCCGGCGGGCGGTTCGGTGGGAGTCCCATGCAATTCGGCGCTCGAGGATTCGGAGGCGCTTACGGTGGTTGAATTGGTCGCGGTGTTGGGGTATGTCTCGGCCGAGTACTCGCCGTAGTCCTGATACGAATACTCGTACTCGGAGGCCGCAGGCAGAGCGTTTTTGATCTCGGCCTTGGTCTTTTCAAGCTCCGCTTCCCGCTCCAGATTGTGCATTTCGCGCTCGAAGGACGCTTTGAGATCGTTCGAGGCGCGACGGAATTCGGTCAATGCTTTGCCGAGGGTCCGCCCGAGTTCTGGAAGCTTCTTCGGCCCAAACAGAACAAGGGCGACGATGAAGATGACCACCATTTCCTGTACGCCGATGGTGCCAAACATCGAGTGCCTTGCTCCTTAAACGACGCCGATTGCGTCTAGGCTCATCATAGCAGGAGCAGGTACGCCGGGAACAGCCGGGAGAAGAGAAGAACGGAACGGGCCCTGCCGGCGAGCTGTAGCCGTTAAGGCGTGTAAGGATTCGGCAAAAGGGCTTCTGCGATCGTTTGCAAACTGCGCACGCGCGCTGTGATATTCTGGCAAAGAAAAGGCGAATGAGTCTGTTACAGGAACAGCTCGCCGGGTTGCGCCAGCGCATGGCGCGCGCGGCCGCGGATTGCGATGAGAGGATCGCCGCCCGTTCCGCCGCTGCGCGTGCGTCGTTCCATCATGTCGAGCAGTGGCTGAGCGGCGGAGAAGTCGAAACCGATTTCGGCCGCCATTTCGAAACGGAAAAAATCTACGAGCACCATCGCCGTCACGGCAGTGCGGACATTGGATCGCTCGCCGGGCTGCCCGCGGACCTGTTTGCGCCGCTGGCCATCGCCAGCGCGCCGCCAGAGGAGTGGGCCTTTCTCGACACCGAAACCACGGGACTGGCCGGGGGCGGCGGAACGCGCGCGTTTCTGGTGGGGGTTGGACGAATCACGCCGGAAGGTTTCCGCGTGCGCCAGTTTTTTATGCGCGATTTCCACGAGGAAGCAAGCCTGCTCGCTGCGCTCACGCGGCATTTAGAGCCGTTCCGGGTGCTGATCACTTATAACGGGCGGGCCTATGATCAGCCGCTGCTGGAGGCGCGCTATCAATTCCATCGCGCGCGGCCGCCGTTTTCCGGGCTCGATCATCTCGATCTGCTGTATGGCGCGCGCCGGCTCTGGAAGCTGCGCTTTGAAAGCTGCCGCCTGATGGATCTGGAAAACGCGATCCTCGGCGTGGAGCGGCACGGCGACATGCCCGGCGCGCTGATCCCGTATGTGTATTTCGAGTATCTGCGGACGCGCGAGGCCGCTCGCCTGCTTCCCGTTTTTCAACACAACGCGACGGATATTTTGACGCTCGCCTGCCTGACGGCGATTGTCCCGTATGCGTTCAAGGATGCGGCGAGCGCGCCGTTAAAGCACGGGGCGGAGATGGCCGGCATCGCGCGCTGGCTGCGCGAGGCGGGGCAGTGGGAACGGGCGCTCGAGCTGTTTCGCCGTGCGCTCGCAGCGGGATTGCCGGACGATCTTTTATTCCGCACGCTGTGGGATATCGGAATGCTCGAACGCAAGCTGGGCGGCGATGCGGCGGCGATCTGGATTGATCTGGCGGCGTCGCGAAATCCGTTCCGCGTGAAGGCGCTCGAGGAACTCGCGAAGTATTACGAGCACGAGGCGAAAAATTATGCGGAGGCTCTGGAGCGGACGCGGCAGGCCCGGGAGCTTGAGGATTCCGAACCTCTGCGCAAGCGCGAGGAACGCCTGCGGCGCAGGATCGCGGGACCGGCCAGGAGCGGTCGCGAAAGGCGCCGCGGCTTGCGGAGCTGAGAACCCCGCGCGGCAGGAATTTCGCCCTCGGCTAGAATCGAAGGATGCGGGTTCTGGCGCTGCTGGTCTGTTCCCTGGCTCTCGAAGCCGCGAGTCCTTTCCTGGTTGAGCCATATCTTCAGATCGGGGATGCTCGCGGTTTGCAGAAATCGGAGACGTTCGCGCTGCTGTGGCATACGCCGGAGGGCTCCGGCGGCTGGACGGTGGAAGTGAAGGCGGGGCCGGTGTGGAAAAAGGGGATCGGATGGAAGAAGATGCCGCCGCCGGCGAGCCGGCGCGTCGCGGTGAGCGGGATCGAGCCGCATCTGGTGTGGCGCGCGGCGCTGGCCGGTCTGGCGCCGGGCGAGGAGTTTCAATACCGGGTGCTCGAAGACGGCAAGCAGGTTTTTATTTCCCGCGCGCGGGCGCGCAAATCGGCGGCGCAGCCGTACCGGTTCGTCGCGTTCGGGGACTGCGCGGCGGGGACCGAGGATCAGAAACAGGTGGCGGCACAGGCCGCCAAACAGGATCCCGATTTCGTCTTCATTCCGGGCGATATCGTTTATACGCGCGGGCGGATTGCGGAATATCGCCAGAAATTTTATCCGGTGTTCGGTCCGATGCTGGCGTCGACGCTGTTTGTGGCGGCGGTGGGCAATCACGACGCCGGGAATCGCGATTTAAGCTCGTCGCCGGACGGGCTGGCGTATTTTTACTACTGGGCGCAGCCGCTGAACGGTCCGGCGCATTCCAGTTTCGCAAGCTTGGAAGGTCCCGAAGAGGCGCGGAATGCGTTTCGCGCCGCGGCCGGCGTGAATTTTCCGCGCATGGCGAACTTCTCCTTCGATTATGGAAATTCGCACTGGCTGATTCTCGATTCCAATCCGTATGCGGAGTGGAGCGACGCCTCGCTGCGCAAATGGATCGCCGACGATCTGGCGGCGACGCGCGCGAGCTGGAAGTTCGTCGGCTTTCATCACCCCGGTTTTAACTCCTCCAGGACGCATTTCGAGGATCAATGGATGCGCGCACTGAGCGACGTTTTCGAGGCCGGCGGGGTGGATGTGGTGATCGCCGGGCACGTGCACAATTATCAGCGCACGTATCCGCTGACGTTCCGGATGGCGGCCGCGCCGCCGCTGCCGATCCGGGAAGTGGCGGGAGAGTGGAGGCTCGACAAGGCGTACGATGGCGATAAAGACACGACTCCCAAGGGCGTGATTTATCTAGTGACCGGGGCGGGCGGCGCGCGCCTGTACGATCCGGAGCAGACCGGCAATCGGTCGAGTTGGAAGGAGTTCACGGCGAAGTTCAATTCCCGGGTGCATTCCTTCACGGTGGCCGATATTGACGGTCGCGCCGCCGAGTTCCGCCAGATTTCGGCTTCGGGGGAAACGATCGATCGCTTCAGGATTACGAAATAGTTTGTTCGTTAAGAGGAGCTCCTCGATCCGGGCCGTTGACGGATCCCGGCGGAAACGGCTGCGATGACCCGCAGCAGCGCGGGGCTGGATGTGTGCCAGCGAACAGCCAT
>JAJPHS010000134.1 GCA_021325175.1 Terriglobia bacterium | reverse complement strand
GGCCGAGGGAGCCCGGCGGCAGGAAGCCGGCGCCAGAATGGAGACGCTGGCGGGTTAGTTCTTGCGGATCACTTCTCAAATCGAAATCGGCGGCGGCGCGCCACTGGCGCTGATCGCAGGACCGTGCGTCATCGAATCGGAAGAACACGTTCATTTTCTCGCGCGGGAAATCTCGCGCGAAATTTCGAAGACGGGCGCGCCGTTTATCTTCAAGGCGTCTTTCGATAAAGCCAACCGCTCGAGCGTCAAATCGTATCGCGGTCCGGGGTTGAAAGAAGGGCTGCGAATCCTCAAATCCGTGCGCGAGGCCGGATTCGCCGTGCTCACCGATATTCACGAGCCGGCGCAGGCCGAAGCCGCGGCCGAAGCGGCCGATGTTTTGCAGATCCCGGCGTTTCTTTGCCGGCAGACGGATCTGCTCGTGGCCGCCGGACGCACCGGACGCGCCGTCAATATCAAAAAAGGCCAGTTCGTTTCACCCTACGATATCCGGCTGGCGGCGGAAAAAGTCGCCTCCACGGGAAACGACCGGATTTTGCTCACCGAGCGCGGCAGCTCGTTTGGCTATAACAATCTTGTGGTCGATATGCGCGGGCTGGCGATCATGCGCGAATTTGGATGGCCCGTGGTTTTCGACGCGACGCACAGCGTGCAGCTACCGGGCGCTGCGGGGACCGCATCGGGCGGCGAGCCGCGCTTTATCGAGCCGCTGGCGCGCGCCGCGGTCGCCGCCGGTGTGGATGCTGTTTTCGTCGAGGTGCATGAGGCGCCGGAGCGCGCGCTTTCCGATGGAGCCAACGCGTTGAAGCTCGATCTGCTGCCCGGTTTCTGGAGCAAGCTCGAGAAAATCGACCTGGCCGTGCGTCTTTCCGCGGATTGAAGCGGTTACACCTTCGCCGCGGGTGAGCAACCGAGTCTTACTTACGCCTGCCGTGTTTTCCTGGGTCCATAACGGAATTCTGATTGCCATCCTTGCGCATGGGATCATCGGCTTGTCTCTGGTTTGGGACAAGATTCTTCTCGAAAATCCGGAAACGCAGGACGTGATCAATTATGTGTTTTGGCTGGGCGCGATCAGTATCTTCGGCCTTTTGCTGATGCCGTTCGGCTTTCATACGCCGAGCTGGAGAGTGGCCGGACTGGCGTTCGCGGCTGGCGTAATCCAGCTTGCGGCGAATTATTTTTACTACGACGCGTTGAAGCTCGGCGAAGCCTCGCAGGCGCTGGCGATCATGGGCGGATTTTCGCCGCTGTTCACCTATCTCATCGCGATTCCGCTGCTGAAGGAACCGCTCGGCGGAGCCAGCATTCCGGGCTTCGCGCTTCTGGTGCTTGGCGGATTCGTGATGTTTTCCTCCGAGCCGATGAATCTCCGGGTCATCATTCCTCTGATCATTTCCGCGGCGGTCACTTTCGGGCTCTCATCGGTGCTGCAAAAGATGGCATTCGAGGAAACGAACTTCGTTTCCGCCTACGTCATATTTACATTGGGCACTTTCGCGGGAGCTCTGTTCCTGCTGGTGCGGAAAAAATGGCGGGAGGAGATTTTCCGGACTTCGGAGCACGCCTCCCCGCGCAGTAAAGAATTGTACTTCCTGAACCGCTTTGCGAATGGCGTTGGCTCGTTTCTGGTGTTTTACGCCATCAGCCTCGCCAGTCCGGCGGTCGTCTCGGCCATCTCCGGGCTGCGCTACGCGCTCATTTTCGTGACGGTGTTCTATTTGACGAGATTTCATCCTCGTCTTCTGCACGAAGAATATCGCGGATGGGCGCTGACCGCGAAAACGATCGGGACGCTGCTGGTGGTCGCCGGGCTGGTGTTTGTGGGATTGAGCGGATCGGCAGCAGAGTGACGCACACGGTAACGGATCCTAAACTCATCCGCCGCAAATCGGCGTTCTTTGCAGCCACTGTAATTTGCGCAAACGTTTGCGGGAATCTGCTGCTAACGGCGGGGATGCACCAGGTTGGCCCCATGGTGACGGTGCAACTGCTGGCTTATCTGCACGTGCTTCGGAATCCGATGGTCGATGGCGGCACGGTGCTGCTGGCGCTGGGATTATTCGCGAATCTTTCATTGCTGAGCTGGGCGGATCTCAGCTACGTTCTGCCGGTCACGGCCACCGGCTACGCTTTCTCGGCGATCGTGGGATGGGCCGTGCTGGGCGAGCACGTTTCGCGCGGGCGATGGGTTGGCGTCGCGCTGATCACGCTGGGAGCAATTCTGGTGGGGCGCACGCAGCCGCGAACGACGCCATGAGGATGACGCCGCCATGAGATGGCTGCTGGTTCTGCTGATCGTCTGCTGCAACGCCACCGGCGATCTGCTGGACGCCTCCGGCATGAAACGTCATGGCGAAGTCTGCGATTTCCGGCCCGCGAGCATTCTCCGGCTGATTAGAGATCTGGCGCGAAATCCCTTCGTGCTCGGCGGCATCGCGGCGATGGCGGTGGCGTTCGGCGCGCAGATGTCGCTGCTGTCGATTACCGATCTCAGCTTCGCGGTTCCGGCAACGGCGTCGAGCTACGTGCTTGAGACGGTTCTGGCCAAGGTTATCTTAGGGGAGCACATCAACCGGCTCCGCTGGATCGGCGCCGCACTGGTGGCGGCGGGAGTGCTGCTGCTTCAGCTCTGATCGCGCTGGAGTGTTTTAGCGGAAAATCCGCCACAGGATGATGCCGCCGATGACAGCCGCGCCAGCCAGCCACAGGGGATTCTCCTCGATCCGCGCCCGCCAGTCGGTGGCATGCTTGAAGCGCCGTTCGAGCGTTTCCAGATCGGCCGCAATGCGCTCGCTTGCGGCGAAAGCCTGCCGGGTGGATTCCGTGATATCGCGGATGGCTTCGGCGGTGGATGGTTGGTCGCTGGTTTCCATGGTTTCTCTTTAATGCGGCGCCGCAACACCTCCACGTTTGAGATTCCGAAATTGCGAGGAATCTTTCGTTCAAGGAGTTACGCCGGATGTAACGCCTGCTCCGGATGAGCGGCTTTGAACTGTGGCATATTAGATGGCGCCTATGAAAGCCATGCTGATTGTTTTGGGGTTGGCCGCGATCGCCGGCGCGCAGCCCTCCGGCTGGACTCCCGAATTTTCGATGCAATTTAAGAACATCGGCTCGGTAGCGCCATCGCCGGACGGATCGAAGGTGGTCTGGACGCAAATCGAGGCAGTGATGGATGCCGAGCACAGCGAAATGCGGGAACAGATCTTTCTGGCGAACGCCGACGGATCGCATCGCCTTCAGTTGACGCGCGGCGAGAAGAGCTCAACGAACCCGTCCTTTTCGCCCGATGGCCGCATGGTCTACTTCGAATCGGCGCGAACCGGCAGGAATCAGATCTACCGCATTTATGTTGCCGGCGGAGAGGCGGAGCAGATCACCGACTTCAAGGGCGATATCGGCGCATACCAGCTTTCGCCCGACGGAAAAACGGTCGCCTTCAGCGGCTACGAGCCGCCGCCGGATCTCGAAAAAAATCGCAAGGAAAAGCGGGATTTTCGCGTAGTGGATTCGAATCCCGCGAATCATTCGATTTATCTGATCCCCGCCGACGCCGATAACGAGGGGAAGCGGGCTTTCCGCAAGCTGACCGACGGCAAGCGCGACGTAAACACGCTCGAATGGTCGCCCGATTCGCGGGCGATCGCGTTCACTCACGCCGTGACGCCGGACGCCGACGATTGGACCACCACCGAGCTTTCCGAGCTTGACGTGGCGAGCGGCGCGATCAAATCGATCGCCGCGACGCACACCATCAGCCCGAACGTGTTTTATTCGCACGACGGCCGCTATCTGGCTTATACCAAGTCGCTCTCCGATCCGCCGCGCTGGGCCTTCGACGGAGGGATTGTGCTGCTCAACCGCTCGACCGGGGAAGCGCGCGCGCTGCCGGCGACCTATGACGAGCAACCGGAACTGCTCGGCTTCGCAGGCGACCGGGTGCTGTTCACGGAAGCGCGACACACGCGCGGCGCCATTTACGAAATGCCCGTCGATGGTCCGCCGCGGACTTTGTTTGAGCCGTCCAAAGGCATGTTCGGCGGAAACGGCGTGCATTTGAATGCGACGGGCACGATGCTCGGATTGCCGATGGAATCTTGCGATGATCCGCCGGAGGCGTACGTGATGGCGGTGAGTTCGAAAACTCCGCTACGCGTCAGCCGCGCAAATGTCGATATGCCAAAATTGCCGGTCGGCAAGACGGAAGTGATTCATTGGAAAGCGAAGGATGGCCTGGATGTGGAAGGATTGATCACGTACCCGGTCAATTACGAACCAGGCAAAAAATATCCGCTCATTGTGGTGATTCACGGAGGCCCGACGGGCGTGTTCCAGGAAAGCTTTACCGGCCGCATCTCGCTATATCCGATTGCGGTGTTCGCGGCGCGAGGCTACGCCGTGCTTCGCGCCAATCCGCGCGGCTCGAGCGGCTACGGCAAAGCTTTTCGCTTCGCCAACTACAACGATTGGGGCGGCAAGGATTACGAAGATATCCAAAGCGGGGTGGACCGCGTGATTGAATTGGGGGTGGCCGATCCGGATCGCATGGCCGTGATGGGCTGGAGCTATGGCGGATTCATGACCTCATGGACCATCACGCAGACGCATCGCTTTAAAGCGGCCGTGGTCGGGGCCGGCGTCACGGACCTGTGGAGCTTCACCGGAACCAGCGACATCATGGGCTTCCTTCCCGATTATTTCGGCGGCGAGCCGTGGAAACAATTCGACAATTACCGCAAGCATTCGCCGATCACGTACGTGAAAAACGTCACCACGCCGACGCTGATCCTGCACGGGGAAGCCGATATCCGCGTGCCCACATCGCAGGGCTACGAGTTGTATCATTCCCTGAGACGCGAAGGAGTGATCGCGAAGATGGTGGTGTATCCGCGGCAGCCGCACAGCCCGGGGGAGCCGAAATTCATACTGGACATCATGAATCGACATCTGGATTGGGTGGATAAATATGTGCGTTAAAAAGGAGCGGGCAGCGGCCGGTGGCCGGTGGCCAGTAAAGACGAAGCCTTGCTGGCCCGTTTTCTTCCTCGCTATTTGCGCCTGGGGGCAATGGACGCCGGAGCTTTCGATGAAAGTCAAGACGGTCAGCGCCGCGGTTCCTTCCCCGGATGGCAAACTCGCCGTGTGGACGGAAACGCATCCGGTAATGGATGGAGAAAAAAGCGAATTGAACACGCAGATTTATCTCGCCGCCGTCGATGGATCGAATCGCATCCAGCTCACGCGCGGCGAGAAAAGCTCCAATGCTCCGGCTTTTTCGCCTGATTCGAAATGGATCTTTTTCGCCTCCGATCGCAGCGGAAAGCGCAATATTTATCGCATTCCCGCCGATGGCGGTGAAGCCGAGCAGATCACCCACTGGAGCGGTACGATGGCGGCGTTCTCCGTTTCGCCCAACGGCAAGTGGATCGCCTTCACCGGGCGCGAGCCGGATCGCGATGAGGAGCGCGCGCGGCGCGAGAAACTCGATTTCCGCGTGATCGACGAGAATCCGCATAACAATTCGCTGTGGATCATTACAGTGGAGCCGAACGTCGAAGGCAAACGCGAGGCGAAGAAAATTGCCGCCGGGCCGTATCACGTCGGCCAATTCGACTGGTCGCCGGATTCGACGCGCATCGCCTATGAAGTTCGCCCCACACCGGAGGCCGACGACGGGCCCAAGGCCGATATTCTCGAAGTCGCGCTGGAGACTGGCGCGATCCGCAACCTCGCGGCGACGCCGGCGACCGAATCCGAGCCGCGCTATTCGCCGGATGGCCGTTATCTCGCCTTCGTCCGGACGACGCAAAGCGCCAAGCGCATCGACGGCAGACGCATCGTGCTGATGAGCCTCTCCGATCTGCGGTCGCGCGAGCTGCCCGCCACGCCGGATGAGAATCCGCTGCTCGATTCGTGGGCGCCGGATTCCTCGAAAATTTATTTCAGCGAGGGAGTGCGCACGCGCGAAGCGCTGTACGCCATGCCAGTGGACGGGCCGCCATCGATCGTGTTTCAAAGATCGCGTGGAACGTTTTCACCGCAAGTTGTTTTTAATCGCGCGGGCACCTACGCCGGCCTGGCGATACAATCGCCCGATGAGCCCGTGGAAGCCTACGTCATGCCGGTTTCGTCGATGAAACCGGCGCGGGTGAGCGCGGCCAACGTCAATTTGCCGAAGGAGCCGGTCGGAGAAACCCGCGTGATCCGCTGGAAATCGAAGGACGGCAAGGAAATCGAAGGCTTGCTCACGCTGCCGGTCAACTACGACAAAGCGAAAAAATATCCGCTGATTCTGAATATTCACGGCGGACCGTCGGGCGCTTTCAATGAAACATTTATCGGCGCGAGCGGTTTATATCCCATCGCCTCGTTCGCCGCGCGCGGCTGGGCGGTGCTGCGGCCGAATCCGCGCGGCTCGACGAGCTACGGGCTGCCATTCCGCTCCGCCAATATCGACGATTGGGGCGGCGGCGATTATCAGGATCTGATGAGCGGCGTGGATTTCGTCATTCAGATGGGCGTCGCGGATCCGAACCGCCTGGCGGTGATGGGCTGGAGCTACGGCGGTTATATGACCGATTGGGTGATCACGCAGACGAATCGATTCAAGTGCGCCTCCAGCGGCGCTGGTTTGTCGGATTTAATTTCGATGTGGGGAACCAACGACATCCCGAGCACGCTCGACGATTATTTCGAGGGCCCGTGGTATGAGCAGCCGGAGCGGTACATCAAAATGTCGCCGCTGGCGCACGTCGCCAACGTCACCACGCCGACTTTGTTCCTGCACGGCGAAATCGATCCGCGCGTGCCGACGACCCAGGGTTATGAAATGTACCACGCCGTGAAGCGCCGGGGCGTGCCGGCGGAAATGGTGGTCTATCCGCGAACGCAGCACGGACCGCAGGAACCGAAGTTCGTGCTGGATATCATGCACCGGAACATCGACTGGGTCGCGAAATACATCGGCGAATAGGGGCGCTCCATCAGCGGACGCAGCGCCGCGCTTCTTACAATAAAATTGTGCAGATTCTTGACGGCACGGCTGTCCGCGCCGAAATCCTGGCCGGTCTCAAGCCGCGCATCCACCAACTCAGCCGGCCCCCAGGATTAGCGGTTGTTCTGGTGGGGCACAATCCCGCATCGGAGATTTATGTTCGCGGAAAGATCAAAGCTTGCGGGGAACTGGGGATTTACAGCGAAAAAATCACTCCGGCCGAATCGATCTCGACCGGCGAGCTTCTGGCCATCATCGACGAACTGAACCGTCGTCCGGAAATCGACGGGATTCTGGTGCAGATGCCGCTTCCCAGGCAGATCGATTCGCGGCGCGTACTCGAAGCGGTCGCGCCGGAAAAAGACGCGGACGGTTTTCATCCCGTCAACGTCGGTCATCTTGTGGCGGGCCGGCCGGGGCCGCGGCCGTGCACGCCCGCGGGCATTATCGAAATGCTGAAGTACTACCATGTGCCGCTCGAAGGACGGCACGCGGTGGTGATCGGGCGCAGCGATATCGTGGGCAAGCCGGTAGCGATCATGCTGCTTCAGGAAAACGCGACCGTGACGATCTGCCACTCGAAGACATCCAACCTCGCCGAGGAGTGCCGCCGTGCGGATCTTCTGGTCGCGGCGATCGGGAAGCCGGGGCTGGTGACCGGCGATTTTATCGCGCCGGGCGCGGTGGTGATTGATGTCGGGCAGAATCGGATCGCCGATCGCGCGCTGGCCGAACGGCTCGGCCGCCGCGAGGAATTCGATCGCAAAGGTTTCGCCCTGGTGGGGGATGTGCATCCGGCCGAGGTAGCGCGCACGGCGTCGGCCTACACGCCGGTGCCGGGCGGCGTGGGTCCGCTGACCATCGCGATGCTGATGGCCAACACGGTCCGATTGGCGGAGCGGCACATATGAAGGGCGTACCCCGGCAGGTTTGCGCCCAGCCCACCGGCTTCGGCCACCCATGCTTCGCGTAGGACTCACCGGCGGTCTCGCCAGCGGCAAGAGCTTCGTCGGCGAACAACTGGCCGCGCTCGGATGCTTTGTGATCCAGGCCGATGAGCTCGGTCATCAGGTGCAGCAGGTGGATGCCGAGGCGTATCGGGAAATCGTCAACGAATTCGGCCCCGAAATTCTTCTTCCGGATCGCCAGATTGACCGGCGGCGGCTTGCGCGCGAAGTTTTCGGCAACCCGGAGCGGCTGCGGAAGCTCAACGAAATCGTCCATCCGCTGGTCCGCGCGCGGATCGAAAAGATGCTCGCCGGGTTTGCGGCGCGCGAGCCGCAAGGGATCGCCGTGGTCGAAGCTGCGATACTGATAGAAACGGGCTCGTATCGCCAGTATGACCGCCTTATCGTCGTCGTGGCCAGCGAACAGCAGCAGATCGAGCGCGCCATGGCGCGAGATCAGATCAGCCGCCAGGATGCCGTGCAGCGCATGCGGCGCCAGATGCCGCTGGCCGACAAAGTGAAGCTCGCTGATTACATCATCGACACCAGCGGCTCCAAAGAGCACACCATCGAACAGACGCGAGCCGTGTATGAATCGTTACGGAGCATCTGCAAATGAAATTGAGGACCTTCTTTTTGGCCGCCATCTTCGTTGGCGGATTCGTTTATATCACGGGGCGGCCGAATTCATTCTGGCGCCGCGCCGCCGTGGACACGCCGCTGTGGAGCGGCCCGCAGATCGCGCACTCGGCCGGCCTCGGCTCCGATGAGCAGAACAATATCGATATCTACAAAAGCGCGAAAGAAAGCGTGGTGTATATCACCAGCACGGTCTACACGCAGACATTTTTCTTCGTGCAAACCGGCCGCGCGCTCGGCTCCGGATTTATCATCAATCCGGACGGCCAGATTCTGACGAATTATCACGTGATCGAGGGCGGCCAGGACGTCGAGGTCACGCTGCCCGATCAGAAAACATACAAGGCCAAGGTGCTGGTGCCGGACCGCCAGGACGATCTGGCGCTGATCCAGATCCAGCCGCGGAGAAGGCTGCCGTCTCTGCCGCTGGGCGATTCGGACCATTTGCAGGTCGGCCAGAAAGTGCTGGCGATCGGCCAGCCGTTCGGGTTCAAGGGAACGCTGACGGTCGGCGTGGTGAGTTCGCTGGGCGTCAGCATTCAGGGCGAAAATAACCGCGAGCTCGACGGGATGATTCAGACCGACGCGGCGATTAATTCTGGAAATAGCGGGGGTCCCCTGCTCGATTCACAAGGCAGCGTGATCGGGATCAACACCGCCATCTACGGGCCGAACGGAGGCAACGTCGGCATAGGCTTCGCGAGCCCGATCAACCGGGCCAAGATGATGCTGGAGGATTTTCGCGCCGGACGCAGTTTCAAACCGGCGCGGCTGGGCGTCACGACGGTGTTCATTGCAGGCGATCTGGCCGAAGCGCTCAAGCTGCCTTCAAGCGGCGGCCTGCTGGTTCAAACCGTGGCCCGCGGATCGGCCGCCGAGCAGGCCGGCATCCGCGGCGCGCGCGATGAAGTGCGCGTGGGAAATGCGCGGCTCGGCGTCGGCGGCGATTTTGTGACGGCGGTTGACGGCAAGCCGGTCACCGAGCCGGATCAGATTATTCGCGCCACATCCCGCAAACGTCCCGGCGATATTCTCGACCTGACGGTGTATCGCAACGGCCGTTCGATCCAGGTAAAGGTGAAGCTCGGCGAAGCGCAAGATGAGCCGATGTGAGCAATCGCCTGAACCCTTTTTGCTATCGGGCTATACTATCGGGGTGAGTTCGGCCGCACCCGCGGGCGCGGGCCGGCGTGCGGATGAAGGCACGCTCGCCTCCAACGATGCGCGCAAAGCGCTGACGGGGTTTTTTGTATCGGGCCTGCTGCTGGCGTTTTTGGGCGCGATTTTGCCGGCCTGGCGCCATCATATCTCCTCCGATTATTCGACCATCGCCTGGTATTTCGTTGGTTTGATCGCGGGAATGCTGGCGAGCGTATGGGTATCGCCGCCGCTTACCCGGCGGAAGGGGGCCGGTTGGACGCTGGCGTTCGCTTGCGGCACGGCGGCGTGCGCGCTTCTTTATCTGGCATTCGTCTCGCCGCCGATTTCGCCGTGGTGGCGCGTGGCCGGGCTTGCGCTGGTCGGCTTGTCGGCCGGCGTGCTGCACACCGCGATTTTTCAGGCGATTTCTCCGATCTATCGCCACGATCCGGTGGCGACCATCAATCTCGCCGGAATTCTCTTTGGCCTCGGCTGCCTCACAGTTGCGCTGCTGGTTTCGGGAATTTACTATGTCTATACGGCGCCGGCGATTCAGACCTGGATCGCCGTGATCCCCGCTTTGTTTGGGTGGTTCTATGTCCGTTCCCGCCTTACACACTCGCCCCAGGCGGCCGCGGAGGCGATACCGCAATCGCCGAAAGCGGTTATGGCGCAGTTGCGCAATCCCGGCGCCGTACTGTTCAGCCTGCTGCTTTTTTTCCAGTTCGGAAACGAGTGGGCGATCGCCGGATGGCTGCCGCTGTTTTTGAGCCAGCGGCTGGGAATCAGCCCGGCGACGTCGCTCATGATGCTCGCGCTGTATTGGTTTTCGCTGCTGGTGGGCCGCGTGGTGGCGCAATGGATTTTACCGCGCATGAGCCACGCCCGCCTGCTTGCGATGAGCGTCCTGGCGTCGATGTTCGGCTGCACGCTGCTGCTGGCCACCGACAATCGCTTCGGCGCGGTCTGCGGAATCCTCATGGTCGGCGCATCGTTTGCTCCCATTTATCCCCTGGTGGTGGAAAAGATCGGCCGCCGTTTTCCGCACTATCATCCCGGTTTTTACAACGGAATTTTTTCCTACGCGATGGCCGGCGGAATGCTCGCGCCGTGCACGCTCGGCTATTTTGCTTCGTTGTGGGGCGTGGGCGTGGTGATGGGCCTGCCGCTCGCCGGATCCGTGGTGGTTTTCGTTCTGCTGCTGCTGATATCTCTCGAAGCGCGGTTGAGCGCGGCGCTCGGCTGAGCCGGTCAGATGCGCGGCGCGGCGATTTTCCGGTTCGCCAGCTCGGCCAATTTATCGCAGCAGGCGGTCATCTGAATGGTCACGTCGCGCAGCGTGGATCCGTGAAATTTGAGGCGCGGCGCCTGGCGGTGGTCCGGGCAACGCAGATCGCCGATTTTTTCGAGTGTTTGCGCCTTAAAATCCTCGACGGAACGCACGAAATCATTTTATCACCGAAATGTTTTACGTTGCCCGCCGAATGTTAGAACATAAACCGGGCGCTCACTTGCAGCCGCCGCGCCTGCGTCCCATCCGGGAAGCCGCCGTCCGCGGTGCCAAATCCAAACGCCGCCGGAGTGTAGGTCAGCACTCCTTTGGCCTCGGTGTACGCCTGGGTCGCCAGCGACGTCGGCGACCAGTTGTTGGCGATATTGAACGCCTCGAAATTCAAGCTGAGGCGCATGCCTTCGCGCGGCAGCGGGATGTTCTTCGTCAGACGAAAATCCTCTCTTTGCACCCAGGGCGTATAAAGGCTGTTCACCGGGTAGAACGGGACGCGGGAGCTTCCGTTGAATCCATTCAGCGACGACGCGTTATAGAGCATGCCGGCGACGGGCGTGTCGTTCATGTGGATGGTGAGGCTGCCGGTGGGCCGGCCGCTCATAATGGTCGTAATACTCGAAAGCTGCCAGTTGTTGACCACATATTTCGCAAACGCGCCCGAGGAACGCGAGAACACCGGCGCCCACACGAACGAGTACACGAACCGCTGTCGCTGATCGAGCGCGCCGCTGCCCTTATCAAATCCATACAGGCCGTTGTATGTCCATAGCTGATCGCTGAATCCGAAGATCGCGTTCGTCGCTGCGCCTTGTCCATCGTCGATTTCGTGCGACCAGGTGTAGGCTGCCTGCGACTGGAATCCATGCGAGAAGCGTTTTTCGAACTCCAACACCAGGCCGTCGTACCAACTGCTGACACCGTTGGTTTCTTCGTAGATGGCTCCGAAATTCGGGTTCGGGCGAGCCCCGGTATAAACCCGCGTCGTATAAGTCCCGACCTGCTGGCCGCTGGCGTTATCGATGATATAAGTGAACGGCGCGCCGAGAGCCGGCGCGTTGATATCCTGGGTGCCCCACAGATTCACTCCCCGGCTGAAAACACCGGAGATGGTAAACACCATGTCTTTCGCAAGTTGCCGCTCGACCGCGATTGTCGCCTGTTCGGAGTAGGGTGTTTTGAGTTTCGGCGAGAGCACATCGAGCGTCGAAGCGCCTTGCGTCAGACCCGTAAGCGGGGCCGCCAGGACGTTCGGGAACACCGGACCTTGCGCAATCAGCGCGGGGTTGCTCAGGTTATCGGAAACCTGATACAGGCCATTGCCGGTGAGCACATCATCCAGCAGACCGCCGACCAGGCGCGCATAAAATGTCCCAGCCCCGCCGCGAATCACGGTCTTGTTATTGAGCCGGTACGCAAATCCGACGCGCGGCGACAAATCGAGCGGCCCGGTGTGCAAAGGCTGCCCGGTCAGCGGATAGAGTGGATTTGCCGGCGGCGGAGGAGGCGCCGCCGTGTATTCATAGCGAAGCCCCAGCGTGAGGGTGAGCTTGTCGGTCACCTTCCAGGTGTCCATCGCATACATTCCGATATCCTGGATGCCGAAGGTCACCGCCGGATTTCCGAACGCCTGGCTAAACGCCGAGTAATTCCGCGCGCCGGTCGTGTTTCCGGTGTAATCGAGCGCAAAGGAAGTTACCGTCGGATACGTGTAGGAGCCGTACCGGTTGCTGAGATAATTCACGTCATCGCGCACGTGTTCAAAGGTAAAACCGAACTTGATCATGTGTCTTCCCTTTGACCAGCTCACGTCGTCGGCAAACTCATTGCGAATTTCGAGGGGCTCGACCCGCGGCAAGTAAGTCGCGGGCCCAAGCTGCACGCCGGCGACGGAAACGTCGAGATAACCCAGCCCGCCGCCCAACTCCGCCTGATCGAAACTATCGGCTTGACGATCGGTATCGAGGCCATAGCGAAACGTGTTGACCCAGCGCCCGTTCGGAACAAACGTCCATGTCGCTTTTCCGTTGCGCACGGTGACGCTATCGTCGCCGTTTCCCGTAATTCCGGCGCCGGTGGTGGAGGAAAGGCCAGTCTGAATGCCATTCGGAGATTTCCAGCGCAGGAAATTGAAGCTGGCGCTGAATGTGTTTTTCTCGTTGAGGTTGTAATCCATCCGGCCAAAGTACAGATCGTTTGACGCCGTGCGCGGAATCTGCCCGTAAAATCGCGGCAGCAAGCCATTGATCGCGTTGCACTGCGCCGGAGTGGCGGGAGCACCGCAGCCTACCCAGGTTTTGGTCGCTACATCGAGGAATCCAACCTTCACCTGACTATCGACGAAGGGGAAATTACGGCGGGTAATGTCCGTGCTCAGGAAATAGAAAAGCTTGTTCTTGATGATCGCTCCACCGACGGTGCCACCGGTCTGAACGCGATGCTCGGTCGGGTTGAAATTCGAAAACGGATCATGGGCGTCGAATCCGGTGCTGCGCAGGAAGTAAAACGCGGTGCCATGCAGTTCGTTGGTGCCGCTCTTGGTCACGGTATTCACCACGCCGCCCATGGCCCGGCCGAATTCAGCCGAGAAATTCGTCGATACCACCTGAAACTCCTGCACCGCGTCGGCGGAGATTTGCGATTGGATGCGCGTTCGTCCGGCGTTCTCGTCGTAAAACTGCTCGGTATTGTCGTTTCCGTCGAGCAGAAAGGAGTTGTTCCCCGCCACGCCGCGGAAAGTCAGCAAGCCGAACGTCCCGTCGTTGGTCACCCCCGGCGTATTGAGAACGAAGGCGTCCACGCGCCGTCCGTTGATCGGCAGGTCCATGATTTCCCGCGTCCCCACCACCTGCGAAACGTCGCTTTTCGTATCGTCCAAAAGCTGCGCGGCCGTTTCCACGTTCACCGATGTCGTCGTCTGGCCAACTTGCAGGTTGATCGTGAGCGCCAGGTTCTCGCCGACCTGAAGCACCAGATCGTTGGCATCGTACTCGGCAAAACCGGAGGCCACCACCTTGACGCTGTAGCCGGGTCCGGGAACGAGCGCCGGCGCCGCGAACAGACCGGCAGGATTCGTTTCAAGCGTGCGCTCCACGCCGCGATCGGGATTCGAAATGGTCACTTTCGCGCCGGGCACGACCGCGCCGGAGGCGTCGCGAACGGTTCCCGAAATCCCCGCCGCTCCCGCCGCGGATTGCGCGAAACACGATGCGCCGAAAAGCAGAAATAGAGTCACGGTAACCTGAAAACGCATTTACCCTCCCTAGACTAAAAATTGCGGTGCGCCGCCAAAAATTCTAACGACCGCGAGTTTCGTTTTTATGAATTCAAACCGATCGCCGCGCCAATCTTCGCGAAATTTCCACATCGGAATCCCGCGAATCCGGGCCGCAATTTTTGTATGCTACACCTTTTGTCACGTCACAGCAAGCTTTTTTAGGCGCATATCCGCCACCATTCCGCGGCAACAAGCGGTTCAAGCTGTGGAATGAATCGCCGCTTAATTGGGACCGGCGAGCAGTGTTTTTGTTTCCGCTTCGGGGCTGAAGCGAAGAATATAATGCTGCATCGCGAGTTCGAAGCGGCTCATGCCCAAATGCCGGGCTTCATCGAGCGCCTGGCGATTTTGCCAGTGATCGTGCCAGATGCGGTAGCACGCCACGATGGTGCCCGTTCGATCCGCGCCGCGGCGGCAGTGGATGAACACCGGCCCGGCGCTGGAGTCATTCAGAAGAGCAAGCGCCTTCGCCACATCAGCATCGCGCGGAGCCGATAAACCCGCCAGGGGGATGTTCACGTAACGCATGCCGTCCGCTTTCACCCAGAACGCCTCGTCGGCTTGCGAATGCTCGCCAACTTCGCGAAGGTCGATGATCGTCTTCACCCCAAGTGACGCAAGATTCTTAAAGCCGGCGCGCGACGGCTGGCCGCCGCGATAGAGCAGATCGTTGACTTTGTGAAAATTGGGGACGCCGGAAACCTGCGCGAACGCCGACGCGGCGGCAAGCAGCGGTACAACAAACTTCAACGGCATACGAAACGACTAAAATATCAGAAATACGGATGCCATGTGCCCGGGCGCCCCCCGCCCAGCCCACGGATTTCTGAGCATGGCGTGCGCGACCGGCCGGAATCAAGAGTATAATCGTCTTGCACATGAAGCCTCTATTACGAATCGCACGGCTTGTTTTCGGGGCGGCGATGGCGGTGGGAAGTGTCGCGGCGCAGCCTCCGGCGCCCAACGCGCAGTTGATCGCGGCGCGCAATCGTTTGGAAAAAGAGCTGGAGGACATCGCCATTATCGATCGCAAGGTGATGGTCCCGATGTCGGACGGCAAGCGCATGGCCGCCGATATTTACCGGCCCAAGGACACGTCGAAAAAAGTGCCGATCATCTTCGTGCGCACGCCTTACAATTTCAATTACTGGGATGTGAAGCTCGGCGCTCCGGCGGATATGAGCGCGCAGCTTGAGGCCGTCAAACGCGGCTACGCTTACGTCGAAATGAACGAGCGTGGCCACTTCTTTTCCGAAGGAACCTACGACATCCTGGGCCCGCCGCTGAGCGATGGCATCGAGGAGATCGACTGGATGTCGTCGCAACCCTGGTCCAACGGAAAAGTGGGGACCATCGGCTGCTCCTCGACGGCGGAGTGGCAGCTTGGCGTCGCCGCGCAGGGCAATCCCCATTTCGCGGCGATGATCCCGCAGGGATTCGGCGCGGGCGTCGGGCGCGTGGGACCGTATTACGAGCAGGGCAACTGGTATCGCGGCGGCGCGGTGCAGATGCTGTTCATCGCCTGGCTTTACGGCGAGCAGAACCAGGTGCGGCCCATGTTCCCGCCGGACACTTCGCGCGAGGATCTGATTCGCGTTTCCAAGGAGTTCGATCTGGCGCAGCAGCTTCCGCCGGTCGATTGGTCGAAAGCGCTGCGGCATCTGCCGGAGATGGACATTATCAAAGCCGTCGACGGGCCGCACGGCATTTTCGCCGATCGCACCGAGACGCCGACCGGCGGAGCGATGATCGAGCGCACGCCCAATGATCCGGCATGGTATCGCGGCGGATTGTGGCACGACGACAAAACCATCAACGTGCCCGGCTTCTGGTTTATGTCGTGGTACGACGTATCGATCGGCCCCAATCTGGCCGCCTATAATTTCGTCCGCAAGACGGCGAAGCCGGAAATCGGCAAGGAACAGTACGCCGTGATCGCGCCGACGCTGCACTGCTCCTACACGCGCGCGACCGAGCACACCATCGTCGGCGAGCGCGATATGGGCGACGCCCGCCTGAACTACAGCGAGATTCAATACGACTGGTTCGATCATTTTCTGAAGGGCGAAGATAATCACGTCCTGGAAAAGCAGCCGCGGGTCCGCTACTACACCATGGGATTGAACAAATGGCAGACATCGGACACCTGGCCGCCGCAAGGCGCGCAGCCGATAACGCTGTATCTGGCAAGCGGCGGGCGGGCCAACAGCCTGAACGGCGACGGCGCGCTGGCGCATGAAGCTCCCGCGCAGGATCATCCGGATCAATTTGTCTATGATCCGATGAATCCGGTGCCGTCCTATGGCGGAAACGTCTGCTGCACCGGCAACGCGGTCACCGGCGGCGCCTTCGATCAGCGGACGATGGAAGCTCGCGCGGATATTCTGGTTTATTCCTCCGAGCCGCTGCGCGAGGGAATCGAAGTGAGCGGTCCGATTGAAGCGACGCTCTACGTTTCCTCCGATGCCAAGGACACCGACTTTACGGTAAAACTCATCGACGTCCTTCCCGACGGCGCCGCGTATAATCTCGACGAGACCATTCAGCGCGTTCGCTATCGCGAAGGGTACGATAAGCCTCCGGTGTGGATGGAGCCGGGCAAGGTGTATAAAGTGACGCTCTCGCCGATGACGACGAGCAACTATTTCGCCGCCGGCCATCGCATCCGGATCGAGGTTTCAAGCAGCAATTTCCCCCGTTTCGACCGCAACATGAATACCGGCGGGAATAATTACGACGAGGTCAAGGGAGTGGTCGCGCACAACGCCGTGCATCATTCCACGCGCTACCCTTCGCAGGTGGTGTTGACGGTGGTGAGGAAATAACGCGCAGATCGCACGGCGGGTTCCGTCCTGTGTTTTCCCGCCTCCAGGCTTTCCGTCGCCACGCAACCCGGCGATCTACAACCAGCGCGCCGCAGGTAGCCTGCCCGGCTTAGCTCACGGCGTTTACGCCCGACGCCAGGAAACCGCCATCGACGGCGATGCACTGGCCGGTGATGAAACTTGCCGCATCGGAGGCGAGCAGGACCGCGGCGCCCACCAGCTCCTCCGATTTTCCGAAGCGGCCCATGGGGGTGCGCATCAGCAGCTCCTTACCGCGATCGCTCGATTCCAAAAAATTGCGGTTCAGGTCGGTTAAAAAAACTCCCGGCGCGATGGCGTTTACATTGATCCCGTCGCGCGCCCACTCTACCGCCAGGCTTCGCGTCAATCCGAGCAGCGCCGCCTTTGAGACCGCATAGGCCGCCACCTGGTTCAGGCTCACATATGAGTTGAGGGAGCAAATATTGATAATCCGTCCGCGCCCGCTCGCTTTCAGCATGTCGTAAAAAGTCTGCGCCGCACGCAGCGCGCCGGTGACGTTGGTGTCCTGAATGGAGTTCCAATCGGCTTCGCGCATGTCGTTGGTGGGCAGCTTGGCGATCCGGCCGGCCGCGTAGACCAAAACGTCCGCTGCGCCGAAATGGCGCATGACTTCGGCGCGGAATTCATCGAGCGACGGCCGCGAAACCACATCCGCCGCCAGACGCATCGTGCGCCGGCCCCTGGCCTCGATCTCCGCCGCGACGGTTTCGACCATATCCAGCCGCCGCCCGGTGGCGATCACGTCCGCGCCGGCTTCCGCCATTCCAATCGCAATCGCGCGGCCGAGCCCCGACGTTCCGCCGATGACCACCGCGGTTCTACCGCGCAGATCGAGAGAATTCATTTCCTAAAGTGTACAAGGGATCGCGGCGTCGGCGCCGCCATTTTAGTGCGTCATCGCATAGACGACGTAATTGACGCCGATCCGCATTCCCAGAGCCGAGAATTTTTCCGGATAGCGCGGATCGTCGGCCCACTCCCACGAATCGCCGACGTCGGAATTGAAACTCATGGCCACCATCAGACGGCCGTGATCGTCGTAAATTCCCTTCCACTGCGCGACGGTGCCGGCCACGCGATAACTCATGCCGCCGCGGCCGCCCAGGGCCCACTGGCCCAGGATCTGATAGCGATCATCCAGATCGTAGACGGTGTGAAAAATCGCGTCCTTATTATCGATCTCCACGATTTCCCGATCCGGAAAAACGCGCCGCATGCTCTCGTCAAAGCGCTCCCACTCTTGCGGTCCCCAGAAATCGTCCAGATACAGGAACCCGCCGCGCAGCAGATAATCGCGCAGCTTGGCGCATTGCTCGTCGGTGAGCAGCCAGTCGCCCATCTCGCCGGCCACCAGCCACGGCCAGTTATACACGTCATCCCCGTCGTCGAGATTCACTGGCTGCTCGACCGATCGCACGCTGATGCGCGTCAGCCGGCGGAGGGCCATAGCGAAATGACGATCGGCGCGGGGATAATCCTGGGTCCAACTGGTCCCGCCTTCGCGCCAGTCCGAGATGCCGAAGCGCCAGCGCCGCCCGCCAAAACGCGCGTCGGGATGCTGCGGATACATCAGGCGCGCCTGCACCCATTCCGTTTTTTCCTGATAATCCGGCGGAAGCGGGATGTCGTCGTAGGCTTCCATGCTCGGATAGACGCGAAAAGGACGCTGAAATGCATAAAGCGTCGCTACCAGACCGGCGCCGGCGACCGCGCAGGCCAACGTGTTGCGCAGAGTCATGCCCTCGACTACCTACCGCGAGCATAACACTGTTTTTCGAGAACGTTTATCTGGTGATGACGCCGCACGCAATGCGATCGCCCGCATTGCCCGCTGGATCGCTCTTCATATCGTCGGCCTTGGCATGAATTACCAGCGCCGTGCCGCCGTTGGCAAAAACCGAATTGGCTCCGTCGCCCAAGGTGACGTTCGGATCGAGAACCGTCGTCTTCGCGGTGCCCTTGGCGCTGACCGTGAAGTTTCTCATGTCGCCGGCATGCGGCCCTTCGGGATTATCGAGTCCATGATGCTTACCGGAGGGATTGAAATGTCCGCCCGCCGAGGTGAACGACGGCCCCTCGCATTTGGCATTTTGATGAATGTGAATGGCGTGCTCACCGGGCGGCAAATTTTTCAAATCCAGCCTGATCGCCACGCCGCCGCCTTTTTCGCTGATCGTCGCCGTCCCGACATCCTGGCCCTGCCCATTTTTAAGCGTCACCTTTACCGGTTTTTCGGCGGCCGACAGCGCCGCAACGCTGAAAATTCCCATAAGCGCAACCGCAACAACGTGTTTCATCTCTTCTCTCCTGGTCAATAGTCTACACCGGGAGGTCCACATAACGTGAAACTTCGGCGAAAAGCGTATGATCTAATCCCGTATGAAACAAAAAGACCGAACCGTCCACAACGGCCGCCATTCCACCGAAATCCAACCGTACGGCACAGTCATCGACCGCGCCATTTCGCTCGACGATCGCGTACGGTCGAGCGCCTGCGAAAAGCTCAATCAGATCCTGGCCGACACCATCACCCTGCGCGATATGTACAAAAAGCATCACTGGCAGGTAACCGGGCCAACGTTCTATCAGCTCCATCTGCTGTTCGATAAGCACTTCGGCGAGCAAGTCGAGCTGGTCGATGAGCTGGCGGAGCGCATTCAGACGCTCGGCGGCGTTGCCATCGCCATGGCCCACGACGTGGCCGAAACGACGCGCATCGAACGCCCGCCGCGCGGCCGGGAAAATCCGAACACGCAGTTGTTCCGGCTGCTGCAAGCGCACGAGCAGATCATCGCGGAAACGCGCGAGGCCGCCGATTGGGCCGGCAAGGCCGGCGATCAGGGCACCAACGACCTGCTGATCAGCAACGTTCTCCGCACCAATGAACTTCAGGTGTGGTTTATTACCGAACAATTCACGGCGGTGGGTGTCGAAGGACGCGAATCGGAAGAAGCGGCGGAGGCAGCCGGCTCCGGCCACCGCCGCGGCCACAATCATTGAAACGATGCGGCGGGTCCGGACCGGCAGGTCAGTTCGGCTTGATATATTGATTCGCATGGTCCGATTCGCCTTCCTGCTGCTCGCGCCGCTGGCCGCGCAGGCCGCCGCCTGTATTTCCGCATCCCCCGGTTGCACGGAGTGGATCACGTTTCGCAGCGGCCCGGCGCGGTCTCTCGTCTACCGCACCTATTCGCTTGAAGCGAAAAACGCCAATATTACGCGCGCGCTGATCATGGTCCACGGCGCCGGCCGCGATGCCGATAATTATTTCCGCACCGCGACGGCCGCGGCGTTTTTGGGCAGCGCGCTGGACGATACGGTGGTCATCGCGCCCCGCTTTGCTTCCAACGACGGCCGCGGCTGCCGCGATACGCTGGCCGCCAACGAAGTGAACTGGAGTTGCAACGGGGATAGCTGGCGCTCCGGCGGAACCTCCACCAGCAATGACGATCTGACCTCTTTCGATTTCGCCGATGAGCTGCTTCGCAAGCTGGCGCGCAAGGATGCTTTTCCGAATCTGAGGATCATCGTGATCGCCGGCCATTCCGCCGGCGGCCAATTCGTTACGCGCTACGAAATGGCGAACAAGGTCCACGATACCCTGGGCGTACCGGTGAAATACGTGGTTTCGAATCCCTCAAGCTATGCCTATCTCGACGCGACGCGGCCCAGCGAGGACGGCGCGCAGTTTCGCGCCTTTCGCGATGCGCGCAACTGCACCACTTACAATCACTGGCCGTACGGATTAGAGGGCCGCACCGGCTACACCGCGAAAATCCCGGACGATCAGTTGAAGAAACAGCTCGTTTCGCGGCCGGTCGATTATTTGCTGGGGGAAATCGACATTCTGCCGCTTGGCGGATTCGATTCCTCGTGTCCGGCGATGGCGCAGGGGCCCACGCGGCTCGCGCGCGGTGAGGCTTTCGTCAAGTATGTCGATCAAAAATTCGGCGGCAATCAGAAAGCGACGGTAGTGCCGCTGTGCGGGCACAACGCGCGATGCATGTTCACCTCTGAAGTCGCGCTACCGATAATTTTTCCCAAAGACTAATGCGGAGGTAACGCGCTCACCTTTGATCGCCCGGCTGGATTGCCAGTTCCGCGGAAATTGCATACGGCGCCGCTGATTCGCCGCAGATTGGCAGACGGCGGCCCGCATAATAATTCAGACCATACACCCACTCGCGGCGAACGTCCGGTTCGACGCAGGCATTGTCGATCTCCGCGCGATGCTCGCGCCAGAAAGCGCGAATGGACACCTGCCGATCGAGCGCCGGCAGCGTGGTACCCTTCAAATACATAACCCCGAAGAGTACCGCTATGCCGGCGGCGATCATCGACAGATTCGGCTTTTCCATCCAGAACAGCCACCACACTGCGGCGGCGGCGATCAGAAACGGCAGCGCCGGAAACGCGGCGAAGCGGGCGCGGCGAAATCCGGAAAGCAGCGCTCCCGGCAACGCCGCGGAGATCATCGGCAGCAGCAGCAACAGCAGCATGGTGGAGGCGAGCCACCATTTCGCCGCCGCGCCCGCCTTTTCGATTCCCGCGGCGAGCAAAATCGCAAGCGGCGGCAGCAGCGGGAGCGCATAACCGGGCAATTTGTTTTTCGCGATCGAGAAAAACGCGAACGCGAACAAAAGCCACACGGCAAAAAACCTGAGGCCAACGTCATCCCACAATTTTTTTCGCGCGAGCAGACCCGCCAGCGGGGTCCAGGGAAACAGGCCGCCCAGCAGGATCGGCACATAAAACCAGAACGGTTGCACGTGCTGCAACTCCGGCGAAAAGAAGCGCAAGACTTGCTGTTTCCAGAAATAATCCCGCCAGAACGCGTTGCCGTTTTTCGCCCAGCACAGCAGATGCCAGGGCGCGGCGGCGGCCACGCAACCGGCGAGAATCGCCAGACGCTTGCCGCGCGCGATCAGAAACGCGGGGACGAACAGCACGACCGGCACGAACGCCTTCGCCAGAATGGCCAGACCGAGCAGAACGCCGGCGATGAATCCATGCGTGCGCCTGCCCGGCAGCACTTCGCCAAAAAGCGCAAGCAGCATCGCCGCGGTAAAAAACACCGCCATCGGCAAATCGGTCACGGCGATGTAGCTGTAGGCCAGCCATCCAGCGGAGGTGGCGAGAATGGTCGAGGCGGCGATGGCCATGCGCGGGGAAAATTCGCGCGCGATCAGATGGAAGAAAAATACGATAAATGCGATGCTGAGCAGCGCGACCGGCAGCCGCGCGGCCCATTCATCGGGCAGGCGAGTCATGCGGCCGAGCGCGATCATCCAGTAAAGCAGCGGCGGTTTTTCAAACCACGGTGTTCCGTCGAGCACGGGCGTGATGAAATCGTGGGTGCGCGCCATCTGGCGGCCGATGGAGGCGTAGCGAGGCTCGTCCGGCGCCAGAAACCCGGCGCTCCCCAGGCCGGGCAGATAGAGCGCCAGAAGCGGAAAAAACAGCCAGAATCGCGGCAATTCTTTCAGTATAATAGCCGCGATTCGCGGAAAAGCAGGTAAACGGTCAAACCGGCGGTGATTCCCGGAACAAGCACTGCCGCCGATCATCGCTCTGTGGAGCGGCGAGACGGTGTGGTGAGCGCCTTTTTCTGTTAGGGTGAAGGGCGGTTTGAGCAGATCGCCCGCATGCTGGGCAAGGATGTCATCGGCTCGGAATTGACGAGTCCAAGCCGGTCCGGTGATGTCATGTTTCCCAGTGGGCTTTGAAGGCCTCGATCTGGCGCAGCGCCTGATCGAAATCGCCCTGAAAACAGATGGCGCGATCGTCGAGATAAACGTGCGCAACCGGTTTTTTATCGGTAACGCAATCGACGAACTGGCGCAGATGGTGGCAATCGAGCCATTGCTCGACGTGCTCCGCCCAGCGGATGGTGAAGACGATGATCCGGAAGTTTTGCTGCTTCAGGCGGCGCAGAAAATCGGCCGCGCCGGGACGAGGAGGATGGAAAAAATCGGCGCCGCGCCAGCCGTCGTAAAGATTGAGGACGCCGTCAAGATCGACGCAGACGGTCAGCGGCTCAGACATGTTCCAATGCGCTCTTCGGCGCGGCGGGCCTGGCGCTGCCACTCGATGAAGTTGCAGCCCCAGTCGAAGGATTCGTAAAAGACGGGGCCGGGATGCGGCGGGCGGCAGAAGTCGTATTCCGGCGCGCGGCGGAAGCGTTCCTGATCGACGTGAAACCAGCGCAGCGTTTCGCACTGCGTGGAGAAGCAATCGAGCATTCGCTGCTTCATCGATTTTTGCCGTCCCGACAGGCGGAAAACCTCTCCGGCGGGGCCGAGGAAGCATCCGGTTTCGATGCCGCCGCTGGCGCCGCGATGATACGACGTAAATTCGACGATGGGCGCGCTCGCCGCCTGATGAACCGCGAATGCCGTCGCGTCATGATCGGGATGGCCGCCTTCGTAGGGATGCGTGAAAATGATTTCGGGCCGGATCTCACGGAACAGACGCGAAAGATGGCACGACAATTCCACCAGATGATAAGCGGCTTCCTGATCGGGCAGCCCGATTTCGATGCAGCGCTCCGGCGCGATGGCGGCGAGGGAGGCGGCGCAAAGCAGCTCGCCGCGGCGCGCACGGGCGTATTGCCTCCAATCGGCGCGGCGGCGCGGCGCGCCATCGGTCGCCTGGATTAGCATCACGTTTTCGAGCGACGCAAGCTGCCCGCCCATGCCGATGGTCTCGTCGTCGGGGTGCGCGGCGACGATCACGATGCGCGAATTGCGATCCCACATTTCAGTCAACATATCGGCGAGTCATTTCCGCGCAAAATCCGGCGAATTCCCCGACATCTTTCGGCGGGCTGGCATAGTGCGGGCGCAGGCCCTTCGATTCCGGAGTGAAGCACAGCGTTAACGTGACGTCGAAATCCTCCAGAGCTTTCATCTGCCGGTCAAACCATTCAAGCGCGTGCGGGCGCAGCCGGTCCGCCCAGCTTAATCCGGTGCGCAGATGCTTCACGCCTAAGTCTCGAAGCTGCCGGACGCTGCAATCAAGCCGCGGATCCTCGAAATGAAACCACTGGCAGATGCCGAGCTCCGGAGTAAATTTCGCAAATTTGTTCAGGGCCAGCTTGGGCGATCCGTCTTCGCGAAACAGGCCCATGTAAAAGTGACGGTAATAGGCGGACCCTTCGGCTTCGCGGTGGCGCGTGGTGGCCGGCCAGGCACGCGGCAGATCGTACAGGCTGTACCAGTGAATGCGCGGGACCTTACCGATGAGCAGCTTCGCCGTGCGATCCAGGCCGAACTCCTGCACCTCTTCGGCTCCGAAGCTGGAAACGCCAGCCTCGGAAACCCACACCGGAAGATCGGTGACGGCCTTGATCTCGTCGATCTTCGAAGGCCATTCGTGAATGGTCCAGTGATTCCAGTCGAGCGGGAAGCCGTGCACCGCCACCACATCCACGGCTTCAAGCGCGCCCTGCGCATCCAGGCGCCGCAAAAAATTGGGGTCGATGGGCGAGATGCCGCCGAGCGCGCGCAACACGCGCGAATTTTCCGCGCGAATCGCCTGTGACGCGCAGCGAACCATCGCGCTGAAAATGGACCAATCCGGGTCCATCTCAAAATCCCAGTGCGAAAGGTTATTCGGTTCGTTCCATATCATGAGCGCTTCGATCATGCAGCCCTCCGCCGGCAGATATAAACCTCTTCTTCCGGATGGGCGTAAATGTCGAAGCCGGAACTGCGCAGCATCGCTTCCGCGCAGGCGCGATTGGGAATCCACCAGTTGGTTTGATCGTGGGAGTAACGTTGTTCGATGAAGTGCATGCGGGGAAAACCGGGCGAATCGAAAATTTTTTTTTCGGTGAACGGATAATCCGGCTCCAGCGGGTCGACGTTGAAAGAGCCGCGCAGCATGGACTGGAACACCATCCAGTCCCTGGCGACATGCTCATGAATCAGGTCGAGCGCGAGCAGCGGATGGCGCAGGTGATAGAAAACGCCCATAAACAGCACCCAGTCGAATTTTTCCTTCAATCGCGCCACTTCGTAGACGGACATGCATCGCAGTTCGATTTCCACCTGGCACACCTCGGCGGCGAATTGAGCCTGCGCCAGATACTCTGGATCGGAGTCGATGCCGATCACGCGGCCGGCGCGTCGGCGTTTCATTTCGATGGAATAGAATCCCGCGTTGCAGCCGATGTCGAGGACGCTCGCGCCCTGAAGGTCGGCGGGGATCGCTGCGGAAAATTCTTTCCACTTGATAGCCGGGTAGTCGCCGAGAAAATGATCGGGAGCAGTCCGGATGCCGGCCAGGTCGAGATTATGGAACCAGGAGCCGAGCTCCCGCACCCGCTGGCGGATCCGCTCCGGCGTGAGTGGTTCGGTCATATGCGTTTTCCCCGGCGCGATCTATCGCTTGCAGCGCCTGACGATAGCCGTTCACGGTACCGACATCAACGTAGATTTCGCCGGCGCGCACCGCGGTCGCGCGGCCGCCGCGCGCCAGCCAGGAATTTACCAGCGTGCCCAGATATTCGTCGCGCGGGTTGTGCTGGCGCCACAAGGCATGAAGCTCATGGAAAACGCGGCCGGGCAGCGAAAAAGCACCCCAGATCCAGCATGTGGCGGCGCCGGGTTGTTTCACCTGGATGGCGCGTACGGCCGCAGCTTCCCTGGGTCCTGCGTCATCGGCAAGAACCGCGTCAAAAAGTTCCGGATGGCGCACCGGGAAGAGTAGAAATGACAGAGTGTCGCCGGGCAGCCGGGCCAGAGCGCCAGCCGGGAACCAGATGGTATCCGGAAGGCCCACGATGAGCGAGTCGTCCGGCGCGATCAGCGGGTGCGCGTGAAACAAAGCGTCGCAAAGTCCGGCGGGCTGCGATTGCACAACGTAACAAACGTCGGCCGAGCCGGCTTCGCTTTCAATTCGTCCGCCGTAATATTCGAGGATGTCCGACTTGCCCGCAGAGATGACAAAGCAGAACTTATCGACTCCTGCCAGAAGCATCCGCTCAATCAGGTATTCGCTTACGGCGCGCGGGTGTTCCTGTCCGGCGCGATCGATACGGCTTCCGACCGGCAAAAGCTCCTTGGAAAATGCCAGCGGCTGAATTCGGCTTCCCTTCCCGGCTGCCGGAATGATGCCCCACATGGCATTGAGAAAAGCAATCACGCTGCCAACGTAAGTACGTATTCAAAAAGGCGAGACAATTGCACGCGCTCATGTTCTATGACGGAAAGAGCTAAATC